>RHCX01000138.1 GCA_010028495.1 Nitrososphaeria archaeon
CAGCCTCTACCGCTTGGTGGGCTTGGGCCGCTTCACTCAAGGGGAGTTTGCGCTCGATCACTGGGGTCACCTGCCCGCGCTGCATCAATGTCAACACATCCTCGAGTTGACGGCGCGAGGTGCTGGTCACGGACAACAAAGATTGGTTTTTCAAGAAAAATTGGGCTGGATTGAACGGCACAAAAGCTATTGGCCAGTTAGCCGGCAGTGCGAAGTGCTCAATGTCAGTACGAGTGGTTACTTTGGACATCAGCGACGAAGAATTGCGGATAATCGGGCGATTCCCGGCAAGCGCATCAGCGATGCTGCTTTGCTGGTTCACATCAAGGCCGTGCATGCGGCCAGCAAAGGCGAATATGGCTGGCCAAGGGTTTGGCGAGAACTTCAAGCTAATTGTATTCGAGTTTGGAAAGAACGAGTTCGACGACTCATGAAGGGACACGACATCAAAGCGCGCGGAAAGCGTAAATTCATTGCAACCACCGACAGCAAGCATAATTTGCCGATTGCACCGAATTTACTCAACCGAAACTTCCAGCCTGACGCACCTAAGGAAACACTGATTTATTTGATCGCATCGACTTGGGCTACAAAGGTTTGATAAAATGCATCCTATTGATAATAGGGAGCAAACAGATGCAATCAAGCTTTTCTGACCTGGAATATGCGGCAAAGAAGAAACAAACGCGCCGAGATCGTTTTTTGTCCGAAATTGACGAGGTGACGCCTTGGTCCTCGCTATTGAATGTCATTGCCCCGCACTATCCGGTTAGTGGCAAACGAGGTCACCCACCGATTGGTCTTGAACGAATACTGCGCATGTACATTGTGCAGCAATGCTTCGGTTTTTCGGACGAAGGGACGGAAGATGCTGTATACGATAGCCAAGCAATACGCCGCTTCGTTGGCATTGATCTGAATCGGGAAGCGGCACCGGATGCGACGACTCTGCTGAAATTTCGCCATTTGCTGGAAGCGCATCATCTGACGGAATCCATTTTTGATGCAATCAATGCCCATCTGGCTGAACGTGGGCTATTTCTTCGCGAAGGTACGATTGTTGATGCCACGCTGATTGCTGCGCCTCCTTCGACCAAGAACAAGGAGCGGGCGCGCGATACCGAAATGCATCAAACCAAGAAAGGCAAGCAGTGGCACTTCGGCATGAAGGTACACATCGGTGTCGATGCACAATCAGGACTTGTTCACACCCTGATCGGAACAGCAGCGAATGTCCACGATGTTACTCAAGCGCAAGAACTGCTGCATGGTGATGAAACCGATGTGTTTGGCGATGCGGGTTATCAAGGCGTTGAAAAACGAGAAGAGAATCTTGAATTGCCCGTAACCTGGCACATTGCGATGCGTTCTTCCAAGCGCAAAGCATTGTCCAAAACAACAGCAGGCAAACTGATGGAAAAGCTTGAGCATGCGAAAGCCAGCATTCGCGCCAAGGTTGAGCATCCCTTTCATATCGTAAAGAATCTGTTTATGCACCGCAAGGCTCGCTATAAGGGATTGGCCAAAAATACCGCTCAGATGTTTTCGCTGTTCGGGTTTGCCAATCTATTGCTGGCTCGCCGGTGGCTACGCAGCACTGACAGCCTAGTTACGCCTTAAAAACAAGAAATGAGGGAAATAATGCAAAAAATGGGACGATTCAGGCCAAAATCGGGTGAATTATTGCAATATTCCATGATTACTTGGGTTAATCTCTACTGCACGATGAATTAATCAGCATTTCCTTAATAATCTTAAACCCAACGGAGGTCAAGTCCGAAATTTGCTGTAAATTTTCTCCGAGCCGGTCACTGACGATTTGAAGTTATGTCGAGAGTGCTGCAATAGCGCCGCACCCCC
>RHCX01000139.1 GCA_010028495.1 Nitrososphaeria archaeon
AATTGATTGCGCTTTAACATAAGATGCAAAATATGCATGCATTCAGTTTTAATTGCATGTATGACTCGAGTTATATTATTTTCATTTTGTTTTGATATCATGACAAAAATAAATGTCAAAAAACTGATTGTGTTGGCAATGTCTGCATCACTATTTGCTACTGTAAGCATTCCAAATGCAATAGCTGTAGAAGAACCGCGGATATTACTTGGGCTTGATAGTGTGAATGAAGTTGCATTGACAACTACATTTCATTATTCAGACGGAGATGAAACCATAGATACATTCAAGGTCTACAGGCCATTAAGTGCACCTACTGGAACTAAGCTTGCTACAAGCGTAGCCGATCCTAGAGCATCAAACACTGGATTTGATTCTAGAGCATCAACTCCCAGATTCATCCTAGAAAAAGTGGTAGGGGATGAAACTCCGTTGCTTTATCGTGCAGTCGATGAGGCACATGATCTTGGATCTCGAAGCGGAAAGGGGGGCACTGGATACTTTGGCACAGATTTCAAAGTTGATGTCACATTCCAGCGAGGAGCAACACCATTACGAACTCTTCACTATGATGGGTGTGTGGTGTACGACTATTATCCATACACGGAATTTGATGCAGAAGAAACCTACAATCAAAAAACCAAATTTGTGTACATTGATGCATTTACCTTTGAGTGTAGAGGAATAACATACGAGAATCCGGTGTATAATCAGATTCTTGCAGACAAACAAAAACCTCCATACGCTCAATGAAAATCACAAATCCTTCATTTTTTATTACTCATGATTTAGTATACGGAATTCAAGATTGATTTCAATCTAGAGATTTGCCATTCTGTTCGAATCTAAGACACTTTCTAATAGTGATTAAATGATGTTCTGGGACTTTTCCGAGTCCAAATTTCGTACCTTCACTAGTTTATACCAAAAATGAGGTATCAATGAGGTATCATGATACATGTCATTTCGGTCTCAAAAAGCTACATTCACCGAGGAAATCACAGGCACAGACACGGCACAAAAAAGCACTGGCACATGTATTATGTAGACGATGACGGAAAATTCAAGACAAAAAGAATCAGCTCTTTGGAAGCTGTATACTACAAGGCACTGAAACTGCACCGATACAGGTACATCTGCATTAACTGCGGCTTCAAGTTTATCGCCCTAGTAAAATCGCATAAGGATGCTGTGGAATGTCCCTACTGTACTTGATCATCATACCTCAAGGATCCTTGCTTCAGGCTAGCTAGGACGTGAGGGAAAAAATATTTCTCTATGCTGATTTTGTTGCGCTTGAATGTAGGATCTGGTGTATTGATATATTGGCATATTCTACATTTTTTGGATTTTGTATGAGTGTATACGAACCAGTATTCTGGAGTCCTTTCTTTCCTTGTTTCTGATTTTTCTTTGTTACGCCATGATCTTTCTCGGTTATCCTGAGTGTTCTTTTTCTCGATTTTGGGCACTCCACGATTATGGCATTTAGGACAAAGATCGATGAATTGTCTTATTGCTGGCTCTGTTTTGATAACTTTGATCTTTGGAGATTTCTGATTCTCTAATTCTTTGATCAGTTCGCTCAGATTTGAATCTGGCCTGACAAAACATTCTCTCGTTGTGGTTACCTTTGTGGAATTGGGATCATCGATTTGGATTGTTACGGCATAGAGAAAAGGCATTTTTACATCATATTTTTTAATTTTAGAATTTTCCTTGAATGCAAGACTGGCTTCTACGAATTCGTTTTTTGGTTTTCTACCCAACTGTATAGTGTACCTTCACTTCTATAAAACCACTAAAGACATTATGCTATCCATGGTAACAGAGCCTGTAACAATTGCAAATCCTGAGGC
>RHCX01000140.1 GCA_010028495.1 Nitrososphaeria archaeon
CAAGATCTTTTTCATGGCTCACAGAGACTCGGAATGTGTATTTCTCACGCAATTTTCTTAATCGCACATTTGGTTTTGATTTTACATGATACGTTTCAATGTCAATCATAGCAATTTTATCAGGTATGGATTTTTTGACAGCTTCTTTGATTGCAAATTTTGCGGCAAAATGCTCAGCATAATTTTTGTATTTTAAACAATATTTTATTTCAGAGTCGTTGAATAATTCTTTGTAAAAACCCAACTTGGCTTTGAATGGAATTTCTTTGAACTTTTCCACATCGCAAATATCAATTCCTATACCAATATGGCCAATCATGATCATTTGTCTTGACGTACGACTACCTTAGCCACACCATCAACAAGACATATGCCTTTGTTGTTGTGAATCGATGTCTTTACTGTAATCATCCTAGTAGAGTCGCTTTTGTCAGTTACTTCACCATAAATGGTGACTTCGTCTCCAACATGACATGGAGCTTGGAAGTTTAGTGTTTGAGAAAAATATAGTGCGTTTTTGCCTGGCATGTGCATGCCAACTAGTTTCGAGAAAAATGATGCAAGTAACATCCCATGACATATCTGTTTTTCAAATTTAGTTCTTGCAGCATAATTTTCATCCATATGTAGTGGATTATAATCGCCAGAAAGTTTTGCAAAATCATCCAGTCTCGCTTGTGTAATTTTTTCAGTAAACTTGACATTTTGGCCTATTTTGATCTGCTCAAAAGTGAGTTCTTCCATTGGATCAGTCATAATGTTATCCCATGATTAGCCAGATGACGTTTGATATCGGCAACCTTTTTGACATCCATTGCTTCATAGAGCAACACATATCCCTTAAAGGAGCTCCAGTTTTCAATCGATGTTGGTCCTGACTCGTCATTTATCGAGTTTGCAGGTACGTTAAGCACTCGAGCTACA
Organism: Nitrososphaeria archaeon; assembly: GCA_010028495.1. GTDB lineage: Archaea > Thermoproteota > Nitrososphaeria > Nitrososphaerales > Nitrosopumilaceae > Nitrosotenuis. The sequence continues at coordinate 925 of RHCX01000140.1, forward strand.
AGATCGTATAGTTTTTTTGACATTATTCAGCACTGACTGTAAGACAGTCAGGTATAACAAATTGTGATTTAATATTATAGACCCACTGATCACCTTCCTTTTCAAATCCACAGCTTGGCAAAAAATCTTCAATAGGCTTATTTTTTGCAGTAGGTGCAAATCGTGCCTTTAGTCGTTCAACTCTAGATTCTTTTGCTTTGTTTATGATATGACCAAGTATTCCTTTTTCCACCTCTCTTCCCATCACTCTACAACTGAGAAGAAAGGTGTCAAGCATCCACTCTTTGTGACTTTCTTTGTGAACTATGAAAGCTCCTGTTATTCCGTTGTCTCCAAATTTATCTTCAACTTGTGCACACCCTACAATATAGTTTGTATCTTGTGAGAATTTTTTGATATCACTTTCCTGATAGCGTTTTGTTGTTAGATTGAACTGATTTGTTTTCAGTGTGAGTTGAGATATGCGAGGTATCGTAAACTCACTAGCATTTTTTATAGAAACTTTGAGGTTTAGCTGTTTTAGAAAACCTTGCAGATCTGTAGATGATTTTTCGAGTTCGGTTCGTTTTCTTTGTTCCGCATATATTTTACCTCGTTGTTGATCTTCATGCGTTATGTTCAAAACACTAAATTCATTGAGATTCTGTAAAATATTGACAAACTCCGACGGATCTTGCGGCAGATCGATTGTGTGAACCTGAGGAAGACTGAGTTTCATAAATTCCCTGTTCACGGGGTCATCATCAAAAAAGACTATGCTATCTAGGCCAATGTTGATCTCTTCGGCAAGATCTTTCATGTTTGTGACCTTGTCGTTCCAGTTTATTTTCAGTGAGGCAAAATGATCCTCTTTTAGCTGCATGTACGGGTGTTCTCGTATAACTTTGATCGCATCATCATAGTTGTTTTTGCTGTTTATTGCCAA
>RHCX01000015.1 GCA_010028495.1 Nitrososphaeria archaeon
GAAATTATCTCCAAAGAAGGCAAGTTGAAAAAATTTTTCCAAGTCCACATAAAAATCTAGCGTGGGCTTGAGCCAAATTTGACAGAGATAAATACCAATATTTCATAACCATCCCATGGCAGACGTAACCGTAATCCGACACTCTGTGGCAGGAGAAAAGTTCGAAATCCTAGTCAAGCCTGATCCTGCACTGGAATACAAGCTTGGCAAAAGAAAGGACGTATCTACGGTTTTGGTGTCTGATGAGGTCTATACTGATTCCAACAAGGGAACTCGGGCATCGACAGAAAAACTGCTCAAGGCATTCAAAACTCAGGACACCGGCGAAATCATTGAGATAATTCTAAAAAAAGGTGATCTGAATCTTACTACTGATCAAAGACGTAAAATGGTTGGAGAAAAAAGAAAACAGATCATCGAATTTATCGCAAAGACATACGTTGATCCAAGATCACACCTACCGCATCCGCCGCTGCGAATCGAGCAAGCGTTGGAGCAGGCAAGAATCTCAATTGATCCTTTCAAAAATACTGAAGAGCAATGCAAAGATGTTGTAGAGTCGCTCCGAAGTATAATTCCATTAAAATCAGAAAACATGCTTTTGGATATTTCCATACCTGCACAATTTGCAAGTCAGTCTTATGCAATTCTCAAGTCAAATGGTACACTGAAAAAAGAAGAATGGCAAAATAATGGATCACTTAAAGCAATACTAGAAATACCTGCGGGAGCAAGGGCAAACGTGATCGACAGGCTAGGTTCTATTACCAAGGGCTCTGCAACAGTGGAGATGGTCAAGTAATGGATGATGTCAAAAGAAAATATGTCATACCTGGTGATGTAATCACAACTGGTCCATACCGAGCAGAAGAAAATGTTCACCTTCATGGCGACAAAATCATTGCAACGACTGTGGGAATTTCTGAAATTTATGATAGCGGTGTTCGCGTTATTCCGCTAACTGGAATGTATATTCCAAGAATCGACGACTTTATCATTGGTATAGTAAAATCACACACATCATTATCGTGGGAATTAAACATCAATTCATGCTATGCAGGAATTCTACCAGCACAGGACGTCTTTGGTCGCGACTTTAATCCAAAGGTTGACGATCTTACATCTAGACTAAAGACAGGTGATCTAATTGCAGCACGCGTTGCAAACTCTGACAGATCACGAGACCCGCTAATCACAATAGCAGACAGGGACTTGGGCAAAATTGAAGACGGAGAGCTGCTAAAGATTTCTCCAAGCAAAGTTCCAAGATTAATTGGCAAACGCGGCTCTATGATTCAAACAATTGAGAGCGCAACAAAAGCAATCATTACAATAGGACAAAATGGATATGTTGTTGTCTCCGGCGAAGAGCCAGAGGGATTATTAAAGGCCATAGAAGCAATCAAAACGGTCGAAGAACAAGCACACGTTCCAAATCTGACTGAAAGAATACAACAAATGTTAGGATCAAATAGTGAATAATCATGGGTGTTAAGAAAACAGACATTGTACTGCTAGATGAAAATGGCATTCGCTGCGACGGCAGAAAAATCAATGAGCCTCGCAGAATTATGATCAAAGCCGGAGTCCTCAAAAATGCAAATGGCTCGGCATATATCGAATTTGGTGAAAATAAAATCTTGGCTGGAGTGTTTGGTCCAAGAGATGTTCATCCAAAACACCTTGCAAACACCGACAGAGGCATATTACGATGCAGATATCACATGCAACCATTTTCTGTAGGTGAGAGAAAAAATCCAGCGCCATCCAGAAGAGAAATCGAGATCTCTAAAGTAATCAAAGAAGCACTCGAACCAGCACTAATGTTGGAAAACTTCCCAAGAACAGTAGTTGATGTTTTCATAGAAATTCTACAGGCAGACGGCGGTTCTAGATGTGCAGCTCTTGATGCAGCTGCAGTTGCATTGGCAGACGCTGGAATTCCAATGAGAGACATGGTTTCTGCATGCGCCGCAGGCAAAGTAGCAGACACCATAGTTCTGGATATCAACAACGAAGAAGACCAAGAAGGACAAGCAGACATGCCAGTAGCATACATGCCAAACTTGGGCAAAGTCACACTAATTCAGTTGGATGGAGTCTTGACTCCACAAGAATATGAAAAATGCGTCAACACTGCACTAGAAGGATGCAAGCTAGTATACGAAGTGCAGAAAAAGGCACTACAGGAAAAATTCTTTGGAGATGACGCCAAATGACCTCGTCTACTATAATTGATGATCTAAAAAAGAAAAAGATTCTGGCTCTTCTCAAAGAAGGACAAAGAATTGATGGCCGTGCACTGGATGAGCCGAGACAACTAACAATTGATACTGGAGTAATTCCAAAGGCAGAGGGCTCGGCGCGAGTTAGACTTGGCGATACTGAGGTAGTATGCGGCGTTAAAGTTCAACCAGACAAGCCATTTCCAGATTTAGGTGATAGAGGAATTTTCATTTGTACTGCAGAGATATTGCCACTGGCAGATCCTTCGGCAGAGCCAGGCCCACCAGGCGAGGAAGTAATTGAGCTGGCCAGAGTTGTGGACAGAGGAATTAGAGAAAGCGGAATGGTTGACCTAAAGCAACTGGTCCTAGAAAAAGACAAGTCTGTAGTTGGAATTTTCATTGACAATTCTGTAACTGATTATGATGGAAATCTCTTTGACGCATGCTCTTATGCATCTGTAGCAAGCGTTCTTTCATGCAAGCTTCCGAAATTCAAGTATGATTCGAGTAATGGCTCTGTATCCAAAGTAGAAGGCGAATTCTCTGCGCCACCAATTACAACAATTCCTGTATCTGTTACAATGGGCAAAATCGGCGACACCATTATAGTTGATCCAAATGCAGACGAATGGAGCTGCATGGATGGCAGAATCACAATTACTACAAATGCAGCTGGCAACATTTGCGCAGTCCAAAAGGGCGGACACGACGGCTTTACTCCAGAACAACTAGTCCAGTGCAGCAAAATCTCCATTGCGACCGGAGCAAAAATAAGGGACATCCTAAAACAAGCAGGTGGAAGTTAAATGCTCAAGCAAGGTGAATCACTAAAAGGTCTCAGACAAAAGTACGGAATTAAACACAGAAAGAAATTCTCTGCAGTCCATTCTATACTAAAAGAGAAAAGAAAATGTGTCAAATGCGGCTCGCTTAAATTCGGAAGAGAGGCAGTAGGAATTTGGTCATGCAAAAAATGCGGATACAAAGTTGCTGGAACCGCATACGATGTCGAAAATTAGTGCTATTGTAACAATCAAAGATAAAGACAAGACTAAGGCAATTTTTGACTCATTAAACACTGACAATCGGTTTTATCCTGAAAATCCAACCAAAACAACGCTATCCATTACAAAAAATACGCTCAAAATAGAAATCAATGCAGACGAAATTGCGCATTTGCGCGCAAATCTCAACTCTACGCTAAGACTGGTCCAGGCAAGCTCCGACTCGCTTGAATCGCTAAAGTTATAAGAAATTCCAAGAGAACTCATTCATGTCACAAGGCCAACAAATTCCTCCTTGGCTGCAAGAACAATTAATGAAATTACAGCAATCTCAGCAAAACTTGCAGTCGATAATGACGCAAAAACAGCAACTGGACATGGAACAATTAGAATCCGATAGAGCCTTGGAAGAACTCAAAAAAATAGAAGACACTGATCCTGTGTACAAGCATGCAGGTTCTATTTTGATAAAATCTACAAAGACTACATTGATTGCAGAACTGGAAGAGAAAAAAGAGTTGGCAAACACCAGATCAACGGTACTTGCAAAACAAGAGACAAGAATCAAAGAAAGCATCAAAGAACAAGAAACAAAAATCAACGAAATGATCCGAGGCGGGCAAAAACAACCGCCATCTCAATAAATATCCGACGTCTCTAGTCATATTGTGAAAATAGAAAACCTAAGAATTGTAGTGGATGAGCGCGAGAAAAAAAGCGGCATTCCTGACTTGCTTCGCGCAGTAGGCATCAATTTAGAGATAAAGACGCTTCCAGTCGGGGACTATATTGTGGCGCCAGAGACAATTGTAGAACGCAAATCCGTGTCTGATTTAATATCGTCGATATTTGATGGCAGACTTTTTGATCAATGCAGCAGGCTCAAAGAACACTTTGCAAATCCCGTTATACTGATGGAGGGAAATGTGGAGGAAATAGAGCAAATCGTGGAAAATCCACTTGTGTTTTATGGTGCTGTCTCTGCAGTTGCAATTGACTTCAAGATCCCAATTGTTCCGACACCTAGCGCCACTCATAGCGCAAAATTACTGGTTTCAATGTGCTCAAGAAAAGAATCCATGCGAGGACCATTTCTGAAGAAGATAAAAAAATCCGACGACATGTCTAGGCAACAGCTTTCGGTTTTGTGCAGCTTGCCAGGAATTGGGGAAAAACTTGCAACAAGAATGCTTACCAAGTTCGGCTCGCCATCAAAAACACTCAACGCATCGCTTGCGGAGCTTGCCAAAGTAGAAGGGCTTGGGGAGGCAAGAGCTAAAAAAATAAAGCAAATGCTGGACCAGCAAAGCAAGCTACACAAAGAGTCAAATCAGAAGACACTGGACTTGTGACATGTTTGTTCAATATTTGTGGCTCAAAGAGCATCTCAATGATCCTAATCTGGTAATTATAGATACGAGGCCAAAGGTATCGTATTCTTATGGGCATATCCCAAATTCTGTATCGTTGGTAGTTGATCAGATAATTCAGATCAGTCCGGCAGGGGCTCACTTGGCACCGGATCCGCAAAAAGCCTCGCAACTGCTTGGCGAGCTTGGAATTGATAATGAAAAGACTATAGTAGTTGCAGGAGAACTAATGGATCCATCTGTGTTTCGCGTCGCATGGACTCTACAATACCTTGGACAAAAAAACACGAAAATCCTCGATGCCGGATTAGGAACATGGCAACAATTAGGTTTGGAGATAACACGCGCACAAAAAAAGCCAACACCGGTGATATTTGTACCGCAAATCCAGGAAAACATTAGGATTCAGGCTGAAGAACTACAGGGATTAATTGGCAAATCAACAATACTCGATGCCCGCAGCCCGCAAGAGTTCTTTGGAGGCCACATTCCAAGCTCTATCTTGTTTCCATTCACAGATGGCACAGGCCAAGACGGACTGTTGCTGAATTCACAACAAGCATTATCAGATCTATTCTTACAGAAAGAGATTCCAAAAGACAAAGAAGTAATTTGCTATTGCATGCATGGGCACAGAGCATCTAGCCTATATTATCAGGCAAAGATAGCTGGCTTTGAAAAAGTTAGATTATACGATGGCTCGTTTATGGACTGGTACTCAAAAAGACTACCGCTTGAGTAATTTTCTGTTTAGTTTGTTTCCGCAATTTGGGCAAAACTCTTCTCCGACAAACTCTTTTTTACATCCTGCGCAATAATGAATCCATTTTCCGACATCCTTGATTCCATTTGTCATTATTGGAGTCACTTGGAGGCCGAGATTTTTTGCCAGATTTGACACTGCAAAATCATCCGTTACTAGATTTGTCTTTAGCTCATACGCAAGTGCAACTGCGGAAATGTCTGCCTTGGATAATTTTTGAGCATCGCCTGTTTTTTTTGCCGCACTGGTAACTAGTTCAATATTTGCAGAATCTGGATCCTGGATTCGTAATCTGTCTGTTTCTAGTAAAGTGTCCATTGCGCCGTGACTTTTTTTGATGTGTTTTATTTCCTCAAAGATAATAGATGTGGTTATGCCATGTACTGGAGATGCAAAGGGAATTCCTGCGTAAAAAGCACTGGCATCATAAACGCTAGACGCCAAGCTTGCTCATCTGTCTTAATCCACGTTTTTTCAGTCTGACAAAAACTGCGCGCTTGGGATGTTTTTTGATGACAATCGGCTCTTCAAACCCGGCCGTTTTGATCACCTGCGCATCCATTACTATATTGGTGTCATGCGAGCAGATGACTTCGACTTTTTCATCTGGCACAACCATTGATGGAAGCAATCGAAGAACCGGAGCCACTGGAGTGATAATCAAAATGTCTAGGCTTTCATGCAATACTGGACCACCAAGTGAGAAAGAGTGTCCGGTGGATCCGCTTGGCGTTGATACCATCACTCCGTCCATTTTGTACTTTACGATATCGTTTTGGAACTTTATTTCAAATTCCGCGGTTTTTGTCATGTTTTGTCGGTTGATGTATATCTCGTTTAGTGCAGGTGGGAATTCTTCTCCGCTAACTGATGCTATTACTCGCGTTCGCTTGTCAAACCAAACCTTGTTTGATTTCATGCCTGCAATGGCGGCATCTATTTTATCCAAAGTTATCTCGGATAGAATTCCTCTGTTTCCTCCGACATTTATTGTCAAAAGAGGAACCTCGTTTACAAGGCTTCTAAAGGTGCGGAGCGTTGTGCCGTCTCCTCCCATCGTAACTACCAAGTCAAGTTTTTTGTCGTTTAGATCCTCAACTAATTCTACGCGTTTTGCTCCATCTACAGCTACTGGAGCTATGGTAAAGACCTCGGCTTTGCTTGCAATGAATTTTTTTGCTACTTTTTTGGCAGCGTTTTCGGATTCCTCAGAGCCAAACTTGGATACGATGCCTACACGATTTAGTTTCAACCCTTTGTTTTTGTGCGACTTTGTTTAAAAAATGTAGTTTTTTGGCATGGATGGAAAAAATTAATTATGCATGCGATTGGTCAAAAGTTGAAAATGACTTATGCGCATCCCGAAGTTTTAGTAGATACAGACTTTGTATCAAAGAATCCACCAAACGACAATTTGAAACTCGTCGAAGTTGACTATGATCCCGAAAATGGATACCGAAAGGGCCACATTTCTGGCGCAACTCTGATCTGGTGGAGAAAAGACATCAACGATCCAATAACTAGAGACATTGTAGACAAGAAACAATTTGAAGCATTGATGTCAAGAAACGGAATCAAACCGGAAAACGAAGTTGTTCTATATGGTGATTTTAACAACTGGTTTGCAGCATTTGCATTCTGGGTTTTCAAGTATTATGGACACAAAAATGTCAAGATAATGAACGGCGGCCGAAAAAAGTGGGAGCTAGAAAAAAAACCCTACACAACTGACGAGCCAAAGGTTTCTGCAACAAACTATTCCGCACAGCCTCCAGACGAAGGACTGCGAGCATATCTGTTTGACGTGCGACGCGCACTGGACAGAAACGAAATAGGATTAGTAGATGTACGATCTCCAAAAGAATTCACTGGTGAAATAACTGCACCACCGGAATATCCGATGGAGCATGCGCAAAGAGGAGGCCATGTACCTGGAGCACAAAACATTCCATGGGCTACTGCAGTAAACGACGCAGATGGCACATTCAAAACAGTGGATGAGTTAAAACAAAACTATACTCCAAAAGGAATCACGCCGGATAAGGAGATAATCTGCTATTGCAGAATCGGCGAACGTTCATCGCATTCCTGGTTTGTACTCAAATATCTACTTGGATACCCACAAGTCCGAAACTATGATGGTTCTTGGACTGAATGGGGTAACATGATTGGTAACCCAGTAGAAAAATAAGTTGAGCCAAGATCTACCCATTATCAAAAAAGGTTCGTTTTACTATCTAAAGGATGGTCCAAACGAACTGATTCTAGAAGACAGAACAAAGCGTGGCCTGACTGTACGCGAGCAGACAATGGACGAAACGTACAATGTTTTGGCTGACAAGGGCATGATCCACGATATGGATGGAATCGGCCATTGGGTTCCGATTCGCTGGTATTATCCAAAAAAAGACTATGATACTGCAGTGGATCATGCAGAGAAAATGGAGAAAAAATACACAGAACTGCGCGAGCTTACGTGTCCTGACGACTCGGATTAAACAAGATTTAAAAATAAACTCAAGGTATTAGCAGTAATGTCGTTATTACTCAAAGATCGCGTCTATACAATGGAGTCCGCCACCGCAAAAAGAGGCGTGTATCCATTGCACGGATACAAACTTGGTCTTTACAGAATACCGATAAAGCTTGAAGATCCTTTGGAGATAAAATCCGTCTTTGATGGACTCAAAAAGACATTTGTGATGGATATGTATGCAGACAGAGTTTTTGCCACTTACAACTGGATTGAGGAAAACATACCAGATCCAGACGCTAAGGGATACGACAAGGTGGACCTTTCAGTCACTGTAGAGATAGTAACCGGCGAAGTAGTTGATATCATTTATCAGATTTTCCCAATTGAAAAATTCGGCGACAAGGCATGGATTAAGGACTATCGCAAAAAGGCTGATTATTACGCAAAGATGATCATAGATAGTATTCTAAGAAATACCATTCTAGCGGACAAGCTAATCGAATATTATGTAAAAACTGAGAAACTCGAAATTGATGATGCCATAGCAAAACTGGAACAATTAACACCATTTGCAAAGATAATTCCTGACGCAAAACCCAAACCAAAACCTGAAGTAGAAGTTCAGGCAGGCGGTCCGGTAGTGGCTGCTATCTATGATAGTGCGAAACCTGGACCAATTGATCCAGAATACAAAACCCACATGGTTCCAACTAGTCCATTTACTGTTCCAGGCAACAAGTATACAATCAAAACTTGGGGTCGTGCAGGAACCGACAACAAAAACATGGGTGTTTGGGGAGAATTTGTCTCTGTTGATTATGATATCTGCGTAGCTGACGGTGGTTGCATTGAAGCATGCCCTGTTTCAGTATACGAATGGTTTGATACTCCAGGCAATGTCGCATCGGAGAAAAAACCACTCATGGCAAGAGAACTGGATTGCATATTCTGTCTTGCATGCCAAGGCGTCTGTCCTCCGCAGGCAATCAAGATCTTCCAAAGAAAGACCTAGACCCGATCTAGTTTTAGAGATCCTACTTGTAAAAACTTAAATTTTAACCATATTGACAGGGGTTGTTGTCAGAAGTTTCGGACGCACCAAAAGAAAAACAGGGATCTGACGCTAGCGTCTTGATGGAAAGCGCGGCCTCTCAAGTTGAGCTGACCGCTACAAAACTTGCAGTGGCAAAGACACTTTTGCAGGCTGCAGAAAAAGAACACCAAGATGCAATTGATTCCTTGGCAAAGGCAGCGGCCGAGGCAGAAAAAGAATACGCCGCAATTGCAAAGGCTTCGACATCTGCGGCAAAACCACTGACAAACAAAAGAAACGAAGAAAGAATTTTTAGAAGAGAAATGGGCGAACCAGAATTTTTCCGCTCCAAAAAGGACCTCATTCCAAAAAGACCAATACTATCTGAGGAAGAGCAGGAAGAAATATCCAGAAAGGTCGAGGAATTCACAGTCGATGCCACTCCTCAGTATGCTCCCAAGTACGTACTAAGCCCAGAATTTGCGGGCACATCTAACTATGAATCTGCAATATCTGAGCTTGTGGCAAAAGCCAAGACCAGACTTGCACAATTGCAAAACGATTCCAGTGCAAGCACTGAACAAATCGCACAAGTGGAAAGAGAACTGGAATACTTGGCCTCACTCAATGACAGTTACTTCTATAGCATGAATGTTTTCCGTACGGCCCACAATGGAAGGAAGATAACCAAGTGATCATATGGCAGAAAACTCGTTTAATGTAATCAATGTCCGTGTAACCTTTAGAAACATACCATTACACAGCCTTACTCGATTTTCATTCAAGGATCTAAAGGCGGCCTCTGAGGCATTCAAAAAAATTCCAGGCGTTTCTGAATGCGTTATTTTGCAAACGCAAAGTAGAGTTGAAATATTCACTGTCAATCAACTGGAAATTGACTCACCTGATCTAAGATCAGCAGAAGGAAAGGGACTCATAATAAACAAAATCAAAGAAACATGGCAATCGCTAACTGAGCTAACCCAAGACGATATTGATCACTTTGATCAAATTCTCGAAGTCTATACTAATAATGACGTTTACTCGCACTTGCTCAGACTTGCATGTGGACTAGAATCCGTAATCGTGGGACATGAAACGATTCTAGAGGAGATAAAAACAACAATTATCGGAGCAAAAACAGCAAACACATCTGGACCGTTGCTAAACAAATTATTTGATACTGTAATAATGACTGCAACACGAATCAGAAATACTACTCAGATAAGCAAACATGGAATTGCTTGGGGAGACATTGTAGTAAAAATCGCAGAGCAAAATGCTGGCCTTGATGCCAAAAAGCCAATTCTGCTGATGGGAACAGGTGAAATCGCAGCAATGGTTGCAAAAGCACTAAACAAAAAATCATATCCATTTGAGGTCTGCAGCCAAACAATAGAGCGGGCTACTGGATTTTCAAAATTATTGGGCGGCAAGCCTCGTACATACAAAGATACTCTGAAGGACTTTGGAAAATTCGACATTGTGTTTGTTGCAGGAACTGCTGATTACTTTGCATTAACATATGACAACCTAAAAATTGCAATGGAAAGCAAAACCAAAGGAACTATGATTATTGATATATCTGATCCAAGAATCGTTCATGACTCTGTTTCTGGCTTTACTGGAACAAAACTGATGTTCAGAGACCAGATAACAGAAATGGAAGATCGAAACCTAAAGGCAAAAGAAGAGGCAATTACCGCAACTGAAAAAATAATCGCAAAAGAAATAGCCGTAATTGCTGCAACAATGAAACTTGTCGGTAAAGGACCTCAAATATCTGATGTTTATGCAAACGTGGATGAAATAAGAAAGAAGGAACTGGAAAAAGCACTGGAACTTCTTGGGGAAACAGACGAGAAAAAGATCCAAATCATAACAAACCTGACTACCTCTATTGTTGATAACATTTTACCAAAACCAATAGCTGCAAAATAAGAAATCCTAGTAAGCTCGTTTAATCTGAAAACACAATTTTGGGAAATAAATAAATAATATTCATTTTTTATTTTACACATGACAAAACTGATTTGTCGAGATTATGGCTTTGATTGCGACTTTGTAGCTAGTGGTAGTGATGTTCGAAGCATAATTGATGAATACGGCCAGCATTCTGAAGAAGAGCACGGAATAGAGTATTCTAAAGAAGCACTAATGCAATTCATCATAAGAAAAGGATAATCGTTTTAACAAAAATCTGTAATTTTTATCCGTAGGACTCGTACTTTACTTCAAAACTTCCGTCTTCGCGTTGATCATGGAATGTTTTGAATCCCATCGGGGTTAAAGTATCCATTACCCCGTCGATTGTACCTTGCCAGCCACAAATGTAAAACGTGGTGTTGTCTGTAGTGATCTTTTCGCCAACTAGCTGCTCTAGTGGTGACATCTCTCCCTTGGCTTTTGGTTTGAGAAAGCTTTCCACTCTTCCAGTCGGACCGTTCCATGATCTGTTGAACCATTCTTGCGGGCGACTAACTAATCCTCGATATCTGAAATTCCACTGATCCTTTCCTCTATCCAGACTTTCAGTTTCCATGTCTGTGAAAAATGTTCTATAGCTAAGCTCATCAACATAACTTGCACCGTGTAACACGACAATTTCGCGCTTGTCACCAACTGCATGAAGATGCTTTGTAAAGCTCACAAATGGAGCAATTCCGGTTCCTCCACCAATGCACACTATTCTTCTGTTGTCTTTGCTGCCGTCATGGCGAGTTTCGTTAATTGTCAGTGCATTTCCAGTAGGATTTCCTACAATGACTTCATCACCTTCACTTGCATAGAACATCTGGGTTGTGACTCGACCCGGGAGTGGTTTTCTTACCCATCTGAGGACAAATTCGTAATAGTCTTTATTCTCAGGATGTGATGCAATGGAATATGCTCTTTTGACTGTCTTGTAACCCTCATTTACTACTGTTATCCCAAGAGTAAGGAACTGACCAGACAGATAGTCTGGAATTCCATTTTCTGGAACGATTCTGAATATGGCCAGATCTTCTTTTAAAAGCTGAACATAACTGATCTTTGCCTTGTTTATTGCTGATACCAACTTTTATCCATCAGCCAATATCTGTTAAATATTTTATGATATTATGTAGACGCCTCATTTTTGATGATATTTCGCTTAGGGATCAGAAATGACGGGAATTTGCATTGTTTTTGACATTTCTTGACCATGTTGGATTTTTGAGGTGCTGGACTTTGAAAAATGACCCCAAGTCATAAATTGCCTTTCCAGATTTGAGTGGTCATGGCAGTAAACCCATTTACAATGTTTGTATTTGATATCTTCATAATTTCTGCAACTCTGCTGACAGCTTATACTTTTAATTTCTATTATTTGGCCGCAGTGGCGATTCGTCGAAAAGACAAACATCAGGTAAAAAAAATCGGTACACCTTCCATAACTATTCAGCTTCCACTGTATAATGAAAAATACGTGGCAACAAGACTGGTGGATTCTGTATGTGCAATGGATTATCCAAAAGACAAGATGACTATCATGGTTCTTGATGATTCTGATGATGACACTACAAATCTTTTGTACGAGCAGATTAACAACTACAAAAAACAAGGCTTTAACATTACACACGTAAGACGCGGAACAAGAAAAGGGTACAAGGCAGGTGCCCTCAAATACGCAATGACACTAACTGACACGGAATACGTGGCAATCTTTGACGCAGATTTCATCCCTCCGGAATGGTTCCTCAAAAAAGCCATGCCGTACTTTGCAAAACCCAACATTGGCCTAGTCCAATGCAGATGGGGTCACGTAAATGAGAATTATTCAGCCATGACTCAGGCACAGGCACTGAGCCTTGATTTTCATTTTCTAGTTGAGCAAAAGGCAAAGAGTAACTCTAAGATGTACATGAATTTCAATGGCACTGCGGGAATCTGGAAAAAAGATTGCATAGAAGATGCCGGTGGGTGGCACACTGCAACTCTGGTAGAGGATCTTGATCTTAGCTATCGAGCTCAAATGAAAGGATGGAAGTGCATATTCATTGAAGACATTGTAGTTGATGCAGAACTTCCAGTCCAGATGAATGCCGCAAAAAGGCAACAGTTCCGATGGGCAAAGGGAGCAATCCAGTGTGCAGTCAAACTTCTTGGCGATATCGTGATAAAAAGAAACATTCCACTTGAGGCAAAAATCCAAGCATTTGTGCAGCTGACACGTCACATTGGATATCCGTTATTACTGATTCAATTTTTGGCGCTGCCGGTTCTTTTGGCCGCAAACATAAATCTGCAGGTGCTCAAGTTTGTTCCTGCATTAACAATTGCTACGTATCTTGCGATGGGGCCATTCGCATACCTGTTTGTGATTTACAATATCTGGGGGCATGGATGGAAGCAAAAAGCCAAAGTCTTGCCATTTTTGCTGATTTATTCTGCCGGACTGTCTGTGAATAATACTGTCGCAGTCTTTGATGGATTGTTTGGGAAAAAGAACGAATTCCTCAGAACTCCCAAATACGGAATTGTGAAAAATACAGATGACTGGCACGACAAGGCATACAACCTACCGTTTACCAAGACCACATTACTTGAGATATTCTTTGCAGTGTATGGCGTAATGGCAATTTTGACTGCAATATTTTCCAAAAATCCTGTGTTTGTGCCAATCATAGCCATACCAACAATAGGCTTTTGCTACGTGGCGTACCAGAGCCTCTCGCACTCTAGATTTAAAAGAAATAAATCAGAGAAACCGAAATCAAAAGCAGAAAAGATGGCAGACAACTATTACCAAATTGCGCTCATAGGTATGTTTGCAGTCATTATATTTGGAGCATACATGGCATACCAAGGATATCAAAGCGATGTATATCCGTTGGATTTGTCACGTGGTTATCTGGACAGAATAGCAACAGGCGGAAACCCAGAAACAATGCTGCAAGACATCAATGCGATAAAAGAGCAGATTCCAAAGACTGGAAACCCGGTATGGATATTCCCAACTGATACTACTGACTTTGCACGAATTCAGGACGACTTGACATCGTTGGGTGATTCGATAGGTGCAATCCAGTCATATCCAAAAGGCTCAGTCGAATACAGCACTGCAATGTCTGATCTGCACCTAAGAGCAATTCAGATACGCCAAAACATCATGGATGCAACTCCATACATGTACGCAAGCTTTTCAAACATTGTATTTAGCTCGGTTTGGATTGCAGCAATCTTGGGCATATTTGCCGTGCTCAAAAGAAAGAAGGACCATCTCAAGGCATACGACAGAACAGAAGACGTCTAGGCACGAAAATCTCACGCACAAGTAATTATGACATAACCTCGGTATTATTAGTACGGTATAGTACCGTACTATATGATTACATGCGAATATTGCACAAAACAGTTCGTCGAATCGATGACTGGCCTGACTGAAAAAACACTACATGAAATACTACATGGACCAGAACTGGTCAATGAATAGTCATTTCATTTTTTATCTTTTTGAAGTTTAGGCCACCGAAGTTATATGCAGTGGTTCACCTTATTTTAGCTCCAAATTTTAGTATTAACAAAACCCCCTAAAATCAGTGTCAGAGAAAAAAACCACAAAATCATCGGAAAGATCCGCAGGTATGGCCAAAAAAGATGCCACAAATCTGGCAAAAAAAGTAGCCGCAGTATCTGATTCCACTAAATCATTATCCAAGGAAATCAAGTCCATGACAAAGGTGTTTTCCGACAATCAAAAGGTTCTCTTATCCATGAAGGGAATGATTGACACCTTGATTGATACTCTAGAGCAAATTCAAAAACAATCAAAGCAGATTAACATCATAGAAGAGGACAATCAGCGCCTCTATGCGGGACTGAATCAGGTCCGAGCCCAAGCAAGCATGATTACAAATGTGGGCGATCAGGCAAATAGATTACAAGAACAGGTAAATAAGATAATCCAAACCCAAAAAGAAGCACCAAATCCTGATGACATCATAAATGCAGTGTCTGAAAGCCAGAATTCTATTCAAAACAACACCCACATGATAATCAAAATTGCGCAAAGAATCGATTCAATCAAAGATGATTTGGCAGGAATTTCTGCCAAGGCAGACAAGACTTCCAATATAGAATCCGAGCTTGACAAAATCAAAGAAAAAATTCACACTGTCTTGGAAAACTCGCAAAAATCCAGCCTGGAATCTGACTTTGGCGAGCTAAAAAACAGCCTGGCAAAAATTCAGGACGACTTGACAACAACCGTTTCAAAAACCGACGCTGTTACTCATATTCGAGGAGAAATAGAAAAGATTCAATCCGAGGTTAGTTCGCTAATTCACCGGGCAGACTCTACTGCATTTGTTGGAGAGGGACTCAAGTCTGTCCAGTCTGATCTGACCTCGTTTAAGGACCATATCTTTGACAAGACCAATACTATAGACCAAAAGATTTCATCAATATCTGATCTGCTAAAAAGAGCAGATGCCGCATCGTTGGAATTCCACAAAAAGGCAGACAGTCTGGCTCACGATGTGCAGCATATCAAAAGTGTCACAAACAAGGCGTCATCCGATGCATCAAAAGAAATAGTTGCATTGTTGAAGCTATCAGAGTTCCAATCTGGTATTAGAATAACCTCTGAATCAAAATATGGTGAGCTTAAAGATATTCAAAGAATGGCAGAGCAGACATCGGAAATTGTGAATCTGTTTGACAAGGTTTCAATTGAATCACAGCAAAAGGTTTCTCTACCGCAAGAGATACGCCAGTGGGCTATATCAAAAATGCTTGACTGCGCCGACAAGTGGGAGATTAGATTTTCTGATTTGTACAGTGTTTTAATTGGCAAGCTAGGAAAAGAACTGGTCAAAGAAAACATCCGAATAGCACAGGTACGAGACATTTTTGGAATTCGAGGTGTCGATGAAATACGAAAAGAGCTGGGATTACACGAGTCCGCATAGTATAATTAAAAAAAGAAAATAAGACAAACCGCATATCAGAAATTGATTTGTTCTTAGATTGGCTTTCTGGAGACGGAAAACTGCTCATCTCAGCTCGAATTATCCGGACGTTTTCTTATGGATTCTTGAGTGTAATTTTGGCAATTTACCTGAATCTGCTTGGATTTGATGGATTTCTAATCGGAATTGTCTTGTCTGCTACGCTTGCAAATAGCGTTATTTTTAATCTGTTTTCCAGCTTTTTTGCAGACAGGATTGGCCGAAAAAAGGTACTGATAATCTATGCATCCTTGATGGCAGTATCTGGCAGCGTGTTTTTGCTTACGGAAAACTATGTTGCGCTAATTATGGCCGCCTTTATTGGCACGATTAATGTCACAGGATCTGAAACTGGGGCATTTTTGTCAATAGAGCAGGCAATTTTACCGCAGACCGTCAAAAATGTCAGAAAAAGAAACACACTTTTCGCCGTATACAATATGGTTGGAACCCTTGCAATGTCTGCAGGGATACTAATTTCTGCTCTGCCGCAACTCTTGCAAAGCTTTGGGTGGACACAAATGAATTCCTTCAAACCGCTCTTTGCAATCTATGTTTTAGCTGGAATTGTTGTGATGATTATCTATTTCTTCCTAACAAAAGATATTGAGGTCTCAAAATCTATCGGCCAGATTTCGTTTTCATCAAATCTTTCGCCCAAATCAAAACAAATCATCCTGAAGATGTCGTCGTTGTTTGCACTGGATTCCTTTGCGGGCGGATTTGTCATACAAAGCATAGTGTCGTTTTGGTTTTTCACAAAATTTGGAATTGATCTTGGTACAATATCGATTATTTTTTCAGTGGCTGGTGTTTTTACCGCAATATCGTTTCTTTTTGCGGCAAGGCTTGCAGACAAAATTGGGCTCATCAATACAATGGTGTTTACCCATATTCCGTCAAACGTATTGCTTGTCTCGCTTGCATTTGCGCCAAGCCTGCCGTTGGCAATGGGGCTGTACTTGGCAAGGATGGGCCTCTCGCAAATGGACGTGCCAACAAGACAGGCATACATTGTTGCGGTGGTAAATGAAAATGAACGAGTAGTAGCAGCTGGCGTAACAAACACTTCAAGAAACATTGCTCAGGCGATTAGTCCTTCAATTACTGGAATAATCATACAGTCTTTTTGGTTTTCAGCTCCGTTTGTAATTGGGGGATTGCTCAAAATTGCATACGATCTGGGAGTTTTTGTCAATTTTAGGAAAATCAAACCAGAAAATGAGAATTCTGTGGATGAGAAAAGGTAAGCATCGAAGTTTCTGTCTTTACTACCATTAAATTAACTGGGAATTAAATTCGACCCAAAATGACATTTAGAGCAGTCAGATACCCCAGGTCTCATTCCACATAAAGTTCAGACGGACCTAATCATCACTCTGCAAAAGCAGGTCTGGTATTATTCCTAATAACTCATGCCTTGTAGGTAAGAATTATTCACAAATTTGTAATACAAGTCGACCTCTGTCGTTAAAACGATTTTTCTGGATTTTAGCGTATGAATTCCCAGATTCTTGAAAAAGTTGAATCGTCAGGAGTCTGCGGAATAAAAAAGGCAGAATTAAAGAAGATTTTCGGGGCCGACTGCGAAATATCCATCGACGAACTGGCAAAAGAGGACAAAGTCATCGTGGACAACAAGGGAGTTGCACATTACGTATGGAGCAAGGACAATTATCTGTCACATTTATCACAAAATGATCCAAAATTCAAGATTTTATCTAATCTGGTCAAAAACCTGGAAAGCAAAATGTTCCAGATTCAGGCAAAGCCTCAATCTATTGACTTTCAGCCTCACTTTGACAAGGCCATATCGGAAATGTCGTCATCTTTGGGCTGGGTTCAGATGTCTGATGTGAGAGTCAAGGTCTGCCAAATTCTAGACATAACACAAGAAAAATTCTATTCCGAAGTATCTGCTCTAGTTGAGAATAATCCATCTAAATACGAAATATCTACAGGAGGTCAAGAGGGTATTCATGTGCGCGGAATGTTGCATGGGTACATCAGAAAATTATGACCTATCCATACGGCCTAAAATCAAATCCATATCCTAGTAGTCCCACTCCGACTGAGCAAGATGCGCAGATCTTTGGAGGAACAAAACACCAAGAGGCAAAAAGCTCTATTGTAGAGTGCATCTCGGAATTATGCAAGCAAACATCGCGAAGAAACTCGGATGAAAACGACTTTAGACTAATCACTATAGTGCAGGATGTTGGCTCTGGCAAGACTCATCTGGCATTACACATCAAAACGATGAAGACAAAACAGGATATTGTTACTGCTTATGTTGATCTGTCTACAATATCTCCAAAGACTCATGAGAGCATCTATTCTTCTATAATGCGAGGATTTAGCCGTGAAATGTTCTCGGAGCTTCGAGCCAAGTTTATCATGCAGATTTGTGAGCATGCTCAAAAAGGCGATTCTTTGGCAAAAAAGACGCTTGGATATGGATTTTTGGACAGGCTAAAGGGAGTGACGCTAAAGCAAAAAGCAGAAGAGATAATCTACGACAAAAATCTCATCTCACAGGATGTTCTGAAAATATATCTTGGAGCTCACTACTCACAACACGAATCTGCCGTAATACAGAATATAATCACAAACTCTACTGATAAAATAACAAACCTTGATGATCTACATGGTAGACTAGGTGCATTATGCAAGTTCTTCCATAATTTGCTAGGCAAAGTAACTCTATTCGAGTTTGATGAGCTGGATGCACAGGAAAGCTCACTAGAGTTTGTAAAATCCATGATAAATGCGCACATTCCGGCATCCATTTTGTTGCTAATCACTACACCATCACTATACATGGACATTCAGAGGGCAAATCCGTCTGTATTTGACAGACTAGAAAAGGCAAACTACAAGATAGATCTTGCCGGCGCAAACTCTGTTGATGAGCTAATAGAAATTGCAATAGAATACATCAAGGATGCAAACAAAACAGAGCGATTCAATAAAAAAGAACAACACGACTTGGCAGCAAAGATTCGAGTGTTATGCGACGAGTTCCCAGAGTTCCGCAACGTTCGCTCTATCATAAACATACTAAACCATGCGGTAGATCAGGCATCCGAGCTTAACGCATCGGAAATAACTGAAACAGTAATCGATGAAACCATAAAGCACACCTATCCTGGACTAAAAATCAAAGGCAGTATAATGGAAGTACCAATATCTGAATTTATCAAAATAAAACGCACTGCCGGAGCAACACAAACCCAGGTAAAGCAGGCAATAGAAAACCTGGTCAACTATGCGCACGAAATAGGAAATGTCTCAAAATCCAGCAAGCAAAACCCGTCATTTGATGTGGTCTATTCGGATCCGTTTGGCACAAAAATAGGAATTGCCGTAGTGATGAACGAAAACCACGCAAAGAATTTCGAGGTGATATCGAACGTGATCAAGTCATCCGCATTTGTAGACAAGCTCATCATAATAACAAACACGAGCATTCCGGCATCAAACCTTGCCACCATTGTAAATGTGGACAAATCCAAGGTAATCGACTTGCTCTATTTCAACAACAAATACACTGAGAAAAAAATCGACGAGCCTGAGCGGGTCAAAATGCTCGCAAAAACCATCTCGGTAATCTAAAACCAAAGTCATTTTAATGATTTTATTTTACACTATCTGATGCAAAATTATCTTCTTCAGATTACCCAGTCCGCAAATTCTGGCATCCAAGCCATGATAGACCAGGTCACACCCGAGATTCCCCACTCTTCATTTGTCACTGATCTGGCAATAATCATGATTCTAGGTACTGTTGCAACACTGGCGTTTTTCAAAATGCGACAACCACTGATAATTGGATATCTCTTTGCAGGAATGCTGATTGGTCCATTATCGCCAATTTGGACATCCATTCTGCCTGATAGTCAGGCACTAGATGTTGGAAAAACCGGACTGTTATCTGATCTTGGACTGTTAAACACATTTGCAGAGCTTGGGGTGATCCTACTCTTGTTTGTTATAGGAATAGAGTTTCCATATTCAAAAATTCGATCCATTGGCAAAGTTGCAATTGGTGCTGGAACAATCGGTTTGTTTTTGACACTAGGTGTGGTGTTTTATGTTGCAAGTGCAATCGGACTCAAATTCATGGATTCATTGTTTTTGGGAGCCGCGCTATCTATTACCAGTACCGCAGTAATTGTAAAAATTTTGGAAGACACTGGCAAAATCAAAAAAGAATCCTCGATTTTGGTGTTGGGCGTTTTAATCGTAGAAGATATCATCGCAGTTATTTTGATTGCAACACTGGAATCTGTCGCGCTGGTTGGAACTGTTTCATACACCAGCATAATCACAGTAGTAATAGTAGCAGCTGCACTAATTGGTGGAACCCTAACCATAGGAACAAGAATCATTCCAAAATTAATTGATCGAGTAGCTGCAACAGAACACAAGGAAATTCTGTTGTTGTCGGTTCTTGGGCTGTGCTTTGGTTATGCGTTACTTGCAAATATTGTTGGACTATCAGTTGCGATCGGTGCATTTTTGGCGGGGGTTCTAGTAGCAGAATCGAAATCCGCAGAGGTCTCTAAAATTTTGTCCAGTCCAATCAAGGACATGTTTGTTGCAATATTTTTCGTCTCAGTCGGTGCACTCATGGATGTATCTGATCTTCAAAATTACATTCTTTTGGCGTTTGGCATGATAGTCCTTGCAGTTGCAGTCAAGTTTGGAGGCGCAATGCTTGGTACCACATTATTTGGTCAGCGAAGAGCCAAGGCGCTAAGATCTGCATTTGCGCTTGCCGGCCCAAGAGGCGAGTTCTCTATCGTAATAATAAAAACGGGCGTAGACATTGGCGCAGTTAGCAGCTTTTTATTCCCACTGATTGGCATCATATCAATAATTTCTGCATTCATCTCGCCGTTTTTGATCAAGGCAAGCGACAAAATAGTGGCAAGCGCCGAGGAATAGAAAATGGATGATGAGTTCAAGCATCTAATGGACCGAGTCCACATCGGAGTTACCTCGTTTAACTACAATGGCTCCAAGGTACCATGTGTAATTTTGGCAGAAAAGAAATTTGATGAAATGATGGCAAAAGTAGCAGGAAGGCCTCTTTCTGTTGATACAAACCTGAACATTTTGCAAAATGGGCTAGGAGCTGTCTTTGTGGAGATGGAACTGACATTTTCTGAGGGCGGAATAAATGAAAAGATTTTACTATATGCAAACGAATCACTAGAGTTCTTCGAGTCAATGGCAAACACTGCCATGCTTGCATTGTCTGCACCGCACTCTCAGATAGGAAAGGACAATGTGTTTATGATCCAGCTTCCAAGGCCTGAAAAAATATCTGATGCACTGGAGATAATCAAAAAGGGTTTGAAAACAAAATAACTACTGAGTACTCTTTTTTGTCGGCTTTATTGTCTTTTTAACAGCTTTTTTCTTAATGTCTTTTCTGTCTGACTTTTCTTTGGTTATCTTGACTGTTCCTGCGGATTTGGAGGTTGGTTTTTCTTGATTTGATTTAGCATTCTTGTCAGACTCTTTTGGTGCTGGTTTTGCCGTATCTGTCTGTTTTTGCTCTACTGGCTTTTCAGACGTCTTTGGTTGTTCTTTTGATACTATTCCTCCACCATCGCCGGTCTTTACTGAAAATGTGATTTTTTCTGCAGGATCGATTGGTTTGAAGAAAATTCCCTGGACCTCAATTAGTACGTCATTGCTTCCCTCTTTGAATTGTACCGGAAGCGTTACTTTTCCTTCTCCTGTGTGGGTTGGTATTGTCTTGAAGACAGGTGTTCCGTCTTTTGTTATAGTTGCGGTATAGTCTATGTGCTGTTGTATGGTACCGTCATTAGTTAGAAAGTCGATTTTCAGCTTGGATACTTCGTTTGGCTTTACTGTTGCCGGCTCAGTGCTGACTCCGACTTTGATGCTGCCCTTATCTGTTGGTATTATTTGCTGGTATGTCTGCGCATTGGCCAAAAGTGGAGATGCAAACATTCCGGCAACAAGAACTGTCACGCTAAAAATCGCAAGACTCGGCTTCATAATTCCATTTGGCAATATTTGATAATAAACCAACGTTTACAATGTATAGCAAGTTTTTTCTAGTGGTATTTTTTGTCAGGAGAATTTCAAATGCGGCTGCCGGGATTTGAACCCGGGTCACAGAATTGGCAATCCCGCGTACTGGCCAGGCTATACTACAGCCGCATGATCGAATAGACTAAACCCAGTCTATTAAAACGAATTGTTTGGCTTTAATCCAACATCACACTATACCAACCATGGACAAAAGACTGGAGCAAAAAATCAATGAAAAAATTACAGATGCGCTAAACAACATTTCAGAGATTGACAAAATTGCAAAATCAATTGACGAGAAAAAAACAAGCCAGGATTTCAAATATGGAATCATAATTGGAAGGCTTTACAACTCGTTTCACTATCAGAGCAGAAGAATCCTAAAACGTGATCCTACAATACAAGAATTCTCAGAATTTTTAGAAATTTTATCAAACAGAAGAAATGAGATTTTGCAGAAAATCTAGTCTTTCTTTGCTGGCGTAACCACTATTGATGGAGTGATTGGCAGTTTTACACATGCACCAATTAGTGCTTTTTTTGCTGCTTCGACATGGTCCTTTTTGACATGCATTTCCATGATGCACTGCCCGCCTCTTACTCGTGCTGCAAGGCTTACTGCTTTGCCAAATGCACGTCTCATTCCTTCCTGAAGTCTGTCTGCACCTGCAGTTGCAATCATTTTGTTTTCTCTAAGTAAGATGTGAGGATAAACTCTTAAAACTGAAAAGTAGCCTGTTTCACCGGTTGTCTGCTCTAGTGTCTTGTTTGCTGAAAGTCTTGCGGATTCGATTGCCATATGACGGATCTGCATTTTCTCATTGGAGCATAATTGTACGACGAAATCGTATTCGCCTCTTTTACCTCCTTGGTATTTTGCGATTTTTGGCTGTGGCTTACCCTTGATGAACTCTTTGCGAGCATAAGGTTGTCCGTTGCCTATTCTGTAACATCCGCCGTGCATTATAACACCTGAATAAAACCGATAAATGCCCATATTTTAAGGGTGAGCGCCCAATCACGCTTATATGGAATTTTAGGTAATTTTTTGCAAATGAGCTCCGATATAGAACCAAACATCAGCGGAATATTGCTTGACGATCACACCATTATACAAAATAAAGAGATGCAAAACCAGCTTGAATCCAAGGGGTATGGTGAGACAAGGCATGAAAAATTCCTTCTAAAGCCATTTGAGACTCTGTATTTTCTGTTCTACAACAAGCTTGACTTGTCCAAGGGAAAAAAGAAAGTCGACTTTGAGCAGATGCTGTCAATTGCATCCGAAAAGGACGAAAACGCCCTGACAAAGTTTCTTATTTATCGCGACTTGCGCGTCCGCGGATATGCAGTAAAGGACGGATTTGGATTTGGCTCTGATTTTCGCGTGTATGAAAGAGGACAGTTTGGAGAAAAAGGCGCAAAATATCTCGTGTTTGGCCTAGCAGAAGGAAAGCAGGAAAAGATGGGCACCATTCAAAAAAACATTGAAGAGATAACAAAGATGGGCAAAGAGCCAATCTTGGCAGTAATAGAGAGAAGAGGAGAAGTGATCTATTACAAAATATCAAATGTCAAATTTGTAGAGAATACAAAAAACATTGACTCTTCTGGATTTGTGTTTAGCTAAGCGTCTCTATTGCCCAACTGGAATCATACTTGAGAAGATTGTTCTGATATGCATATGCAAAGTCGTGAATCTGGATGTATTTTGTTTCGTTATTCCATAATCGCTCAAAGTCGGTAATCTTGATGTCAACTCTAGGCCTATCATTCCACGATGTGTAGACATCGACTGACTCGAAATTTCTGTTTTCAGTATTGAATGTCTCATTGGATGTTCCGGTATATGCTACAATCTCGCCCTCCTCATCTCGAAATATTCCAATTCGTTCCGAAAAAGAACCATCAACATGTTCTGATCTTGGAATGGCTATTTTGATCTGAATCTTGTTTTTTTGAACCATTTTTTGCAAAATGTCTAGCTTATGCCCATGAATCACACTGCTAGAAAACGAGCTATTTTTCTTGTTGAATATTTTGCCCAAAATATCCAAGTCTGATGTGGAATATCGGTGACCTGTGATGATTCGTATCTTTCCGTCATGGTCTGCAAAGTTTTGCAGCCCCAATGATAAAGTTGAGATGCTCTTTAGCGTGACATACTGAACGGCCCTGTCGTATTCTATGGAATTTGACAGACAAGGAATGAAAAACTCTGTTACTAGATTATCGACATCTGTGCGATATTGCAGCTTTAGCGAGAGATTCTTTAACGACACAATTTCGGATTGATTTTATCTTATTTAAGTGAAAAATTACTTTGCAGTTAGTCTTTTTATGACTTTTGAAAACTCGTTTAGAGGAACAATCTTTACAGTGCTTGTGGCAGATATGCCTACATCAATGCACATGGTTTCAATGTCGTGGGCATTATTTGCATCCAAGATGATTATCCATTGATGCTCTAGAACTGACATGTAAAAGCCGACGATTTTCTCTATGTTGTGCTTTTTGATGCTGTTTTGCAGTTTTTTGTCTATTTCCAAAAAGATCTTTTTACTATTGGCATCGTTTAGTGGGCATGACTCGGGACTATGTGATGCGAAAACTCCAAAGAGCATATTTGATTCTAATATGGTTCCACTATTTAATTTTAAAAAAATTACCTAATTTAGCAAGTAAAATCCGTGTAATCCTAACTCCAAATGGCGATAAATCCAAAATCGTCGTAGTTTATCTTAGTTCTAAAAACTGATAATTCTGAATAGGTGTGATTCAAAAATCTTGATACGTGATTTGGAATATCTGGCTACTTGTATCTGTTCTTAATATGGGATCAAAGTTCAAAATGCAAAACGAATATTTGTTGATTATTCAGGAAGATGATCTACTTCTATTGTACAAATGTTTAATTTTTATCTGAATTTCAAACATATGAAAATCATACTATACATGCAACTAATATACGAAAATTGACACTATCTGATGTGGATTACTACGAGCTTTTGGAGCGTGTTTTCAAAATCAGTCCTTCAATTAGATTTGTAGGAATCTATGACTGTCATTTCAACAAAATAACGGATGACTTTCAACCCGGAATTCTGCAGTATCTTATTTCAGCAGCAATTTGGGGAAACAAACTATGCTATGGTAAAATACGATAAGGTTATTCTGGCAATATTTCCTATTGGTGACAAGGTGCATCTGCGAGTCAGCATGGAGCCAAACGCAGATCATAATTCTATAATAGAAAGAATTCAGAATCTGCTGAGAATTCCTATCGCGGCCTAGCCGAACTGGTAGTGGATTCCTTTTTCACCGCGCGGGTGCTTCCACTCTGTCTTTAGAGAGCAGGTTCCGCAGTCTATGCAACCTTCGTGTTGTAGGATTATTTTTTCCGTATCGCCGGAATAACACTTGGCAGGGCATAATGTGATCATTTTTCTCATGTACTCGGAATTGTTCTCTAGAACCTTGATATGGGACTGGTGATCATCGTTGTACTTTAGTCTCTCGATTCTCTCTGCAATTGTTGGAGTCTGAATTGAATATGATGCCGGAGCAGATTTTCCTAGTCTTTCTGCAAGCTGCATTGGTACTTTGACGTAGGTGTCCTCGGATTCTATCATTGGCAATAATTTCTCATAGCCCAAAATATTGGCAAACTTTACTGCAATTCCTCTGAATGTTCCACTTGACATCATCTTCATGATTGGACCGTAGCGCTGGCCTATGAGGTCCTTTGGCACGTCTTTTGCGGCATTTAGGAATATTGCAAGATAGTCCTTATCGATTTCCTTCATTTCCATGGTGTATGGACTTTCATTAATTGATTGGGTGTAATGCTGTCCGAGTGAGCTGCCAAAGTCGTTTCGGTCCAATGCGTTTGCAATCGAGGTTGCCGCTCTTACGGCATCGTCGATTCCGACATTCAACCCTTCAATCTTTGGTCCGATAAAGACTCCACGTCCAGCAGCATCTCCTATAAACAAAATGTTCTTGTGGAATGGCTTGTCCATTCTGCAACGTTTTCCGTCTGGGATCAGTTTTGCACCGTATTCTATTTCGACATAGTTGGTTCCAAAGGTCGCTCCGAATTTTTCGGTTAACTGTTCCTTGGTATAGTCTAACTTGAGTTTCTGGTCTTCAGTTCCGCCTTTGGAGGACAGGTATTCTATTCTGGTGTCATTCCAGGTTTTGATAAGCTTTGCAACTGCAAATTTGGTTCGGAGCTGTTCTTCTTGAGATGTGCTCTTGTCGATCTCTTTTGGAATCAGTACATCGTCTTTGACAAATTCGCTGACCATCGGGTTTTTGAGTAATGCATCGATTAGTGTGTACGGCTCGGTAGGGTGGGTCAGCTGTGAATCAAAGTGGTATACCGCACCTATTGATAGTGTGTCTCTATTTGTATAGAGAAATCCCCCGCCTACGTGGTTTAGTGTTACATCGCCTGCAAAAAGATGTGCGGCGCCTTCTTGGGAGTTGACTCCGAATCTTTCATTGATTATGTTTTCTGGCAGCCTCACTACGACTTTGACTCCCTGGTATAGTTCCGTTGGGGTGAACTTGGGTCTTGCGCTGACCATCTCTGCAATTTCGGAATTGACGCCGTCCGCGGCAATGATTGCTTTGACTTCGAACTCATCCAGCTCATCTGTCTGAATTGTTGTTTTGCCATCGTTCCAAGAGATTCCCCTAACATGTACTCCAGGAATTATTCCTCCACCCAGTTTTTCGGCAGACTCGACACATTGTTTTGCAAACCAAGCGTTGAGCTTGTTCATCAGAACAGTGCAGCCAAAATTAGATTGGTAGTCATGGGCGGCAGTCAGGTCCATGGAATAGATCTTGTCGCCTGATGTGGAATGCAGAATGTACTTTGTTATTTTTCTCTCGTAAGGTGTCTCACTTAGAAAATTCTCATAGACGTCTTCTACATTGGTTACCTTGCCCTTCTTTGGCTTTTTAGAATATAGGATTCCGCCAGAGATATTTTTGGCGCCGACCTTACTTCCTGCTTCTAGTAGAATTGCCTGCTTACCAAGATTCGATAATTGTTTTAGTGCCGCCAGTCCTGCAGAGCCACCACCAATAATTGCTACATCGTACTTTTCCATGTTATTTCGCCTTTACCAGCTGTGGTTCCTTTTTTATTTCCGCCATCAATAACGGCAAGACATCCTCCATTCTTCCCTTGAGGAAAATATCGGATGCGTCTTTGATCGGTGATTCTTCATCTGTGTTAATTGCAATGACAAATCCTGACTCTTCCATTCCTGCCAAGTGTTGCTGTGCACCACTCAATCCAATTGCAAAATATAGCATCGGACCAACCTTGCTTCCACTGGTTCCAATTACCCGAGCTGGAATCATGTATGTTGATGTGGTTGCGGGACTTGCGGAAAACACATTTTTTGAGATTGGTAATGTGATTCCTACTTGGGCGCCGATTAGATTTGCAAATTCTTCTACTAGCTTGATATTTTTTTCTGGTGCTGCCTGGATTCCCTTTCCAAATCCGACTATGGTTTTGTAGTTTTCAAAGTCGACCTCGCTTTTGACAAAAGTCTGGCTCAGAACTTTGATCTTCAGGTCTGCATCGTCAAACTTTGGCTCAAAATCAATAATTATCCCCTTTCTTGATGGGTCTGGGTCTATTGGCTGAAATGCACCCGGGATGATATTGCATGCTTGTGGGGAGTATTCTCGCACGGAGATCTTTTCGTTTCTGTTGTCTAGGCAGAGAATTGTAGTCCAAAGAAATCCTGAAAAGTCCACGCGGTACATTTCAAGGGTTTTGTCATACATCAGTGGTTTTCCGCCAGTCTTGATGTGATGTGTGATACTCATGTCGGAAATGACAAGCTTATTCACATCTGATGCAAGACCTGAATCCAAGTCTGCTAAAACCGTGGATGAGAGGTGTCTTCCGATGCTATCTGCTGCAAAGAACATGTATCTGGGTCTTAGGTATTCATTTGCATATGATGGCTCTACTTTTTCTGCAACCTCTTTTGATAATGTGATCTGGTTTACTACCTTGGTCTGAATTACGTTGATAAGGTCTTTGAGATTTGGATGATCTGCAACTACTACTGCATCTGCGCCATGCTCGATTAGCGTCTTGGATAGATCCTTGATGTTGTGTCCTAGTAGTACTGCAACCACTTTTTCGTTCAGGTTGTATCTTTTGTTGTAATCATCGAATAGTCGTCTTGCTTCTCCAAGCATCTCAAGGCTTGCTGGTATGAGCTTGCCATCAATGTGCTCAATTACAACATAAACGTGGCGGTACTGTCCTTCTGTCATTTTATCACCATTGCCGAGAGGGCATCCTTCATTGCAGTTATTGCCTTGCGAATGTGTTCTGGGTTTGAGCCGTCCAAAACCTCGGCATGTCTTGTGACTTTGCCTTTTGGAACTCGTTGAACGTTATACACTATGGTTGGCGAGCCAGTTAGACCAATCAAGGTCTTGTCTGCGCCAAGCTGGACACAGTTAAACGCTGTAAGGAGGCTCTTGTAGTTTTTTGCGCGCTCTTGTGCCTCACGCTTGTATTTTTCTGCGGTTAATCTCAAAGATGCTGTGTTGAAAAAGTACTTGTATGAAGGATCAATTGCGATAAAGACTGGCAGCGGAGACTGTACGACTTGGATTATTTCCGGAAAGCCTCTAGTCCAGAGCAACCTTTTCATGGTAATAATTCGTTTTTCCATGTCTACTTCATAATCAATGACATTTCCAAAAAATGGCAGTCCTAACTTCCAAGCAATTTGTGGACCTACCTGTCCTGTTTCGCCGTCTGTTGCTCTGTGCCCTGAAAAGACAATGTCCATTTTGCCGTTGATGGCGGCCTCCATTTTGCCAACACCGTGCTTTAGGACCTCGGCAGTTCCAATGGTATCTGCGCCTGCAAACAAAACATCACTATACACATGAAGAAGGTCGGCATCGCAAGTATCCATGGCGATTGGAAGTGCATCGTTTGCGATATGTCCACTCATTGTGCCAACACAAACCTTTGCTCCGTACTTGACTTTGCCGTAAAATGCAGCCTGCGCGGCAATTTTGCTGTGCGGACCCAGCGTATTTTTGGTATTGGACCTGTCCAACGTTCCATCTGGGTTATAGCTGATGCTTCCAGCTGAAAAATCTGGTTCCAGCTTTACTACTACGGCTATGTTTAACTGCCCCACATTTGGGTCTCAAAAGTGGGCATTTTTAAGTCTAAGCTAACAATGTTAACTCTTTTGGAAAATTGCGATTTTCGTCGGAAAAATATTTCCGATTTTGGGAATTTCAGTTTTAATTGTTTATTGGTCTAAATTATCAAAACCGATTTTCGGATTTTCAAAAAAGGACATGCTCCCGCCGGGATTTGAACCCGGG
>RHCX01000141.1 GCA_010028495.1 Nitrososphaeria archaeon
CCAACAGTGCCGGAAAATCCAGAGCCAAAGACTTTTGCATCAACTGCACCAAGGGTGCTGAATCCTCCCTCAGAGCACACATTCATGTTTCTTCCCTGAGTCACTGCGACGTTTCCTAACGCCGCATTTCCGGTAACTGAGTTGCCGTTCTGATTCAAATCCATCACAAAGCTTCCAGAATACATACACACTTCACGATAAGAGCCAATTTTGGGGTCATAGTAATCAAATGCTGCAGACCATGTTGCAGTTCCAGTCCACTTGCCGGTTAAATCCAGAGTTGCAGTTGAAGATTTGGTTTTGAGCTCAGGTTTATCGGGTTTTGTTTTTGCGGGCTCTTCTGGTTTTGTTTTTGGTGTAAATGGCTGCATGCCAGGCTTTAGCTTTTTCTTTTCATTTATCGGTGCTTTTTTCACAGGTTTTACCTTTTTCTGTTCAGGGGATTTTTTTTCCTCACCAAACACAGATGCTGGCAATAGTACACTTGTTACTAAAATCACTGCAACCAATAACGCAACTAGATTCAAGCAAGAAAAATTCATCTCTGAACGATATAAGACTTGGCTTGTTTTTCAGCCCTAAAACTCGTATTGAAATAATGATGGGATGGTGATACTTTTAAAAATAAAGAAAGAGAGAGTTATCGGTTTGCTGTAAACTCGCACAATCCGGGATAGTCAGGACATGCTGAATGATTCAGGATATCGAATTTTGGATTTCCTTTGTCATCGTTTGTGTATTTGAGTAATGTCCATGATTGGTTGTTTGTGAAATCAGACTCGATAAAGTGGTGCTCTGGATTTGCAGTCAATACTAGGAAATAGTATCCTGTTGGCAGATTTGTTACGTTAAGCTCTTGGCCTTCCAACTCTTGATGATACTGGTCCATCCATCCAGGACTTACGCCCTGAAAGGCTCCATCGCAATTAGAGTATGCTCTTTGGTTGTTTGGAGAGTTGTCAGATATCTTTACCCAGTCAATTAGGCAAAAAGTTACTTTTTGCGCACCAATTCCTGTTTTGGAATTGTTTGACGGATCAGTGTCTGTAGCACCGTCTGCATTGTACAGCTCGTAAGATGAGACTGCTGCAATGTGGAAGTGCTTGTGTGCTGGGTGGTACTCGAACTGACTCACTATTGCTTGGTAGCCTAGCGTACCGTCTGATTTGAGCAATTGCTGTATTGCTAGTTGCGGTTCTGTTGGAGTTGCTGGCGTCACTGCCTTCATTTGCCATTGACCAGTTCCGGTGTTTGCTATTGCAGTTGACACTCTGAGAAATGATTGATGGTTTGTGTTTTGTAGGCCTATCTGTTGTGGCACTGCTTCTCTTAAATCTGGCACTCCAGTCCCTGCCGGCAAATCTGCTGGTACGTTACACTTGGCACCGTCATTACATGACGGGTCAAGTGTCCATGGCCAGCTTGTCTGCAAGTCTGCTTGTGCTGTCGATGTTACTAAAATCGCAGATATCGAAAAGATTACGGATAATGCGATTGGTATCTTATATGACATTGTATGTGTTCGATGCTATTCGCTTAAAAGTCTTGGGCGGCTATGATATCACTTGTGGACTAGCCAGCTCTTTGGCAAGTGTATGTTTTGGTGCAATTCCAAATCTGATTTGTTTGGGGCCAAAAATCCGCACTGCTTGCATGCTAGCAATCCCATCTTTTCGATTGGAATTTTCTTTGAGAAAATCAAAGTGTCTTCAAAGAAATTAATCTGGTAATCTTGTTTGTTTGTCTCCACTGAGAAATTCACAACATCATCTATTGGGTCAGAATTTGTAGTGATTCTGGAGTTTTTCACTTTTGCTGTATGTCCTTTGTTTTT
>RHCX01000142.1 GCA_010028495.1 Nitrososphaeria archaeon
TTACTGTTAATGAAGCGGCAAAGACAATGGAAAAGGCAAAGGTAGGCTCTGTAATAGTCACTGAAAAAAACATTCCAGTAGGGATAATGACCGATAGGGACTTTGCAATTACAATTGCAGCCCATGCATATCCAATTCACACCAAGGTAAAGCAGGTCATGTCGCATCCTCTGATTCACATCAGATCAGACGATGAGGTATGGACCGCGGCAGATCTAATGTATACACGAAAGGTGAGAAGGCTTCCGGTTCTTGATGAAGACGAATTATTGGGAATTGTCAGTGCAAGCGACTTTGTCAAGCTGTACACAGTATGTAATAGAGAGGATACAAGAAACATGTACTATCATGCGCTAACCAAGATCTTTGATGATTCCTCTACTTGATAAGGCTGGCAAGTAAGTGTCCCACTAGATACGCAACCGTTGCCGCGATTCCTCCAATGAATAATGTAATGAGACCTGATCTGATCAGCGGCTTTTTGACTATTCTTCCCTTGATTATGCCAATCAGAAAAAATGCAATGCTAGTTGAGATAACAGAATAGGTAAAGCTTGCAGAGCTAAGACTAATCCCTGCCAGATAAATGAACAAAAACGGAATCAGAGGTATTATTCCAATTATCACAAATCCAAACATTGTGCTTGATGCAGTATCTATCGGCCTTCTGCCATCTTCAATCAGCCCAAGCTCCTCTTTCATCATGGTGTCAACCCAGACTTTTTTTCTTGATGTTATCACCTTGACTATCTCATCGAGCAATTCTGCGGTGAATCCCTTTTTTGCGTAAATGTCACGTATTTCCTGCCTTTCAGATTCCTCCATGTTGTCTATTTCCCATTCTTCGCGTTTTCTTTCTTTTTGTATGTATTCAGCTCGTGCCCTGGCAGCCTGATAATTGCCAACTGCCATTGAAAACCCATCTGCAAATAGATTTGCAAATCCCAGTATAACTACAATCATTGGAGAAAGCGAAGCCCCAATGGCGCCTGCAACCACTGCAAATGTGGTGACTGAACCATCGAATGCCCCATAAATGAAATCCTCAAAGTGCCACTTCATTATACAGGTTACTTTATCATCAAATTAATAATAATTAGGAAAAAATCAAAAATGATAATTGAGCTAGAATAGTTTTTTGATTTTGCCTAGCTCTTCTTTGATAGAATCTATCTTGGAATCAATTTCCTTTGCGGGTTGATTTGTGTTAATTGCGTGTCTAAGATCACTTCTCAACATGAGCTCGACTTTTTGCATCAGGTTTTGATCTTTTTTGGCTACTGTCGTTTCAATGTATTCATAGTTTTCCAGATATGCTTGAGTAGCAGCCGATAATGCTCCTGAGGAGTCCCCGTTACGATATTTTGTAGAGGCTTGATCCAAGAGTTCTTCGATGTTGTCAATTGTTTTGAGAACATCTGATTCTTTGGTAATTGGAGATCCCATCATTGGACCCATCATACCAGGTCCCATCATGCCCAAGCCCATTCCTTGGCCCATCGTGTCTTTCCAGTTTGTGCTGTTCATCATCCAAGGACCCATCCAATTCTGTTGAAATTCGGAATTCATCATCATTCCATGCATGAACTGCTGATTACCCATCATTGTATTCATCATTTGCTGGTTCATCTGCGGATTGTTCATCATGTATCCCATCATGTTTGGCCCCATCATCGTGGCCATTGTCTGCATATGCTGAGGATTGTTCATCATAGAATTATGCATCTGTTGCATTAACTGTTGATTGTTCATCATTGTATTCATCCAATCATTCATTGCCTGAGGATCTGACATCATTTGACTCATCATTTGTTGTCGGCTCATCATCAT
>RHCX01000143.1 GCA_010028495.1 Nitrososphaeria archaeon
ATTGCCACTATTATTTCAAAGATAAAAATTTTTAAAAATGTAAGCGATGTCTTTGCTTGATAACTAGTGCATTCGTTTTCATTACAAATCAATATTTTTCCATCTTGAATTTCTGTTTTAGAATTTGCCAATTCTATTTCGTCTAATACAAATATTATTGCAGATATTATTAGAGCTACAATAACTGACCAGTGAATTACAAGTAAAATTATATGTTTTGTCAATTGCTCATCTTTTATTCTAGGTCTTAGAAACGTTTCTTTTATCTCACTGCAATTCAATTGCATGTATATTATTCGATTTTGATATGGAAGAACGAATTCATAACTACAATAATTAAAGCATGAAAATCTAAATTCAATTAGATAGTTTTGATGAGCCCGCCATTTTTCCATCTCCTTCCAATAAATGGATCGCTTAGGCCTCCGTTTGGCATTATTTGTCTAAACTCTTCTTCATTTTTTCTTTTACCTGACTGTTGCTTTTGGAAAACTAAGGTTAGCCAAACAAGCTAATAATATGGAATCTCTTTTTTGGTCTGAAATATGGTTTGATTTGGTACAAAAAAATGAAAAAAGAGGATTACATGTCCATTCCGCCCATACCACCCATTCCCCCAGGTGGTCCATTTGGGGGAGCATGACCTGAGGATTTTGATGCCGCAATCACATCATCGATTCGCAGAATCATACAGGCTGCCTCTGTTGCCGCATTTACCACCTGCTCTTTTACCGCAAGTGGCTCAATGACATTCTGGGATTCGAGGTCAGCTACTTTGGCATTTATGACATCAATGCCAAATGTTGCCTTGCCAGTTGTTGCCTTTGATCTGAGCTGGACCTGAGTATCTAGCGGATCCATTCCAGCATTTTCTGCTAGAACCAACGGTATGGTCTCAAGACCTTCTGCGAACTTTTGCGCTGCTAACTGTGGGCGGCCTTCTAGTGAGTTTGCCCACTCGCGTATTTTTGCTGCAATTCTGGACTCTGGTGCACCGCCTCCGACTAGGATGACTGGGTATTCCACCACATCCTTTACGGCCATGAGGGCATCGTGGACCACTATCTTATCTACAAGCTTTTTGAGCATCTTGTTTTCCTCGTCGATGTAGATCTGCATTTGATCTGGGGAGTTGATGTTTATTTTTGCATCAAACTCTGTCTTTTCTATTTCAAGTGGTGCATTGAGCAACGCGATTTTTGCATTCTCAATACGTTTTGGCATTCCTCCATGAACCACTTCTTTGTCCAGAACTATGCCCTGGATAAGCTGGGTGTTTTTGATTGAGGAGCTGCCCTTCTTTTCTAACTTGACATTGTCGATGTCAACTTTGTATTTGTCACCTGTTTTTTCTACTACCGACAAGATTGCATCTACTATGATGTCTGCAAGCTCATCCGAGTTTGAGGATACTAGCTTGGAAGACAGTGTAGTGACTGCCACTTTTTTGAGCAGCTTCTTGTCGAGTGGATCGACTTTGATGCCTATCTGTCGTAATTCTGCAATGGCTCTTTCAGATGCTTTTTTGAAGCCATCCACTACAACTGTTGGATGCACATTTTTTCCGATGAGCTCCTCCGCTTTTTCCAGTAGAGCCCCCGCAAGAACTACAGTCGAGGTAGTGCCGTCTCCGACCTCGGTGTCCGTTGCCTTACTGATCTCAACCATCATCTTTGCAGCCGGATGCTGTACGTCGACTTCTTTGAGGATGGTTGCACCATCATTTGTGATGGTTACGTCGCCTAGTGTGTCAACTAGCATCTTGTCCAT
>RHCX01000144.1 GCA_010028495.1 Nitrososphaeria archaeon
TAAATTAACGCCATTTCGATATCTTTTTGCGATAGAACCGGATCTGCACAAATTATATTTTCAGTAATTGAACTCTTCGCGGTACACAAAAAACTTGCAGCGTACCCAGAACCTGAAAAACCGAAAAACAAGGTGAACATCAAGTATGCAGATAATGTCGGTGATTTCAATGATAAATTCGTGCTTAAAGAATTTGATTTCACAAACGGATTAGAAAGTGTAATTGAAATAAGCTACGGAGTACCAAGAGAAAATAAAGTTAAACTATTTTTTAGTCAGAATGATTTTTCCACATTCAGTAGAAATTATAGTGAAAAAATCTCTGATAATTTTATTCGATTGATTATCCAACCGTCTACCAGAGCTAATGCAACTTTGATCTCAGGCGGAAATTTTGACTTTAATGATTCATTTGATAAAGGATATTCCTTGTTTGTTTCAATGAGAAGAGAAGATTCTAAACTTTTATCCGTAATATCTAATGTCCTTAGAAGTGAAAGTTTTGGATGTCTTCCTTCAAGATTTACAATTACTGCCCATAGAAATGATGATTCGCCAACTACGAATTTTGCTAGAGAAATACTATCTAGACTGAATAGTAAAATCTACCATGCTGTTCTAGAAATGAAAAATTAGAAAACCCGAATTGATTTACGCACAAAATAACTGAAACTGGTTTACTATTGTTGACTCTCCCATTAGATACGAACCTAACAAATTTAGAAAGTCAATCAAATCAGACAAAATCTCGGAATATTTCAAACTCGATAAAGACTATTTGAAAAAATCAAACTCAAAAACCATAAATCAAAGAATTTCATAATACTAGGCACTGAAATTCATACCAATTCCAATACCGCATTTCAAAATACCCGCTCCATTGAAAATACTATGTGTCGTAGTTACAATGATGCTTTTACCGATGTTCATCCCTGGCGCATTCTCACTAACTCCGATGGTAGATTTGTCAGGAAAATGGTCCGGTTCTGGAACGATGCGAGACGTTGACGGGTATTGCAGTTTTACTGGAAGCGTCACTGCTATACTACAACAAAGCGGAGATTCTCTAACAGGACAGTACGAGTTTACCATAACAAATTCCAGATCCACAGGAAAGCTGGAATCAATGACCTGCTCATCTGACTCATCAGCTCGTGGATTCTTGGAAGGCAAAGTGGATGGAACCATTGTTACCATGGTCGATCGAGGAGAAGGAATCATGATCTCAGGAACTGCAACAAACGATTTGCTGATATTGGATTTTGCAGATTCCTACGTTACTGGAACAGTAAAATTACAAAAATTTGCAGATTTCTCAAAACCAAATCTTTCAAAATCTCAGCCATCCACCACACCACAAATGATTGAGATCGGCATGTCTTATCTGAATGAAAAACGATTTGACAAGGCACTGGAATCATTTAACAAAATCGTAGGAAAGGAACCAAACAATATCATGGGGCAGATGGGAAAAGGCGTTTCATACGTGGGTCTTCATAAATACCAAGAAGCAATAACTCAATTCAAAAAATCACTAGAAATTAGTCCAAACAACAAAGATGCCTTGGCTTGGCTTGGCAGAACATATTATCTTCAAAATGACTGTCAAACAGCATCAAAATATTATTCTGCTGCATTGACAGTTGATCCACAAAACTCTAAGATGTTGACTGAGCAAAAAATCGTCAACTCTTGTCTTGCAAAACAAGTAGAAGAAAAGAACAAGGCTAAATCTCTTGAATCAAAATTAAACCCAAAATCAGAAACAGA
>RHCX01000145.1 GCA_010028495.1 Nitrososphaeria archaeon
GGGAACAGTTGAAGAATTGCGGATATCAAACCCTGCTTCTAAATTTGAACATACTCCATTATTGGGAGTCTATCCAGTACCTACAAGATACTCTTACTGGCTTGGAGATCTAAAGAAAAATTCTACAGATATGAACTATGTCTTGACTGCTAGCTATTACAAAAAACAAAACTGGAAAGATATTTGGCTTGATGGTGATAGCATAATAATCCCCCCTCATAACAATGCAAAAATATCTGCCACAATTACAGTTCCAACTGATACAAAACCTGGACTGTATCAGGGGTTTGTGCGGTTTATTGGAAGTAATCACACGGTAAACGCGCCAGTTTCATTTGCTGTTGTGTCTGATGTATCAAAAGACAAGCTAGTTGTTATTCAAGGTGCACAAAATTCTGATTCGTTATATGGTAATGGATATGTAAAAGGCGCCTTTGATATGACAAACAGATACAATGCTGGCGATTGGAGGCAATATTATTTTGATATCAAAGATCCTTCGATTGATACTGCATCAATTAATATCTCATGGAAAGATCAGGACACAAACTTTTCTGCCTTTATGATTGATCCCCAGGGAAGGATCATTCAGTCTAATGTGCCGTCTGGCGCATTTGGTAATCTACTCGACTGGCCTACATCTGACTGGCTAGGCGCTACGCCATTTAGTGAAGGAGGAGGATTTTATCCTGTAAAAAATAAAGATGCAACATCTAGTCTGCTATATGCACCAATAAACCAGACTGGAACATACACTTTGCTTTTACATTCTACGTTATTTGGAGGCAAATCCATTACAGAACCGTTTTCAGTAACGGCACGATTTTTGTCGCTTTCTGCAGATTCTGAACAACACGTGGATATCACAACTCAAAATGAAAACCTGGATCAAATACCAGAATTATTTTCAAATAAAACAACATCTGGCCAAACAAAAACTGTTCCTGATTCCAAACTTGATAATGTACGTAAAACTAACTCTGAAACAGGTAAGATAAACAAAAGTGAAACTAGTCTAGTCGACAAAAATGTAATATCTATGAAACCTGAATCCTCTATGAAACTAGATTACAATTTAACATTGGTGATAATTGCTGGAGTTTTTGCGATCGGAATTACAATATTCATAATATTTGGAAATCGGTCTCAAAAATCGCAAAAATACTGAAACAAGGTTTATAAGAAAAGTTTCGAAAAGCAGCTTTGAATGTCGCAAGGGGATAGTATCAAACCATCTACGCTATCGCGACGAGATTTTCTTAAGCTAATGGGTGCCGCAGGGACAGCACTTACATTTGCGCCATTTGTCCCATGGGGCAAATTCATGCCAAACCCAGACAGCGCAAAAATAGAAAAAGTGCCAGTCATACTGCCGGACGGTGGACAGGCAAATGTTAACACTTTTCCTGTAAATCATGCAGAAGTAGTCACTTATCCATCAACTGGAGACAAAGTGCTTGATAATGAATCCTTTAGAAAATGGCAGTTTATTCGACTTCCAGATGAGCTTGGCGGTGGAGCAAAAGACGCTACTGCATTTAGAGTATACAGCATGGTCTGTTTGCATTTATGGTGTCTGTGGAAATACTGGCCGCAAGAAGGCCGTAAAAGGGGCGAATGTCCGTGCCATGGAAGCATGTATAATCCGCTGACTGGAACTGCATTTGCAGGTCCAGCATCATTGCAGGCATCCCCATCTAATACACTTGCAAAGCTAGATTTGGAGGCGGACAACAACGGAGAT
>RHCX01000146.1 GCA_010028495.1 Nitrososphaeria archaeon
CCCTTTGGACCTTGTGGACCTGCTGGACCAGTTGCGCCGGTGTCACCCTTTGGACCTTGTGGACCTGCTGGACCAGTTGCGCCGGTGTCACCCTTTGGACCTTGTGGACCTGCTGGGCCTGGGGGTCCTTGCGGACCGCCTGAACCTGAACCGCCAAGATAATCACCTTTAGCTGTCCAGGTTTTCTTTGAAGTCTTTTCATAAACAGTATGATTTGGACTTGCATTGTCAATGTACAAATCATTTGTTTTTCCAAGATTGTAGGAAGGTTTGCCGTCTCCAGTCCATACATGGTTTACGTCCTTTTGGTATCCACCATCATGGTCCTCATTATCATCATGAGTATGACCAGGATCTGCAAATGCAATTGATGTTGTTGGTACTATACCTAAAAGCAGAATTCCTGCCATTAGGAAAGCATAGATGTTTTTAAAATTCATTAATAAAAGTCGAATTTGTATATATTTATGATTTTGTGGTCATACCAAAAATGGTAATACAGATCCAGATAGGCTCATTCTTTAGAATCTGGCCACATCATTTTTCTCATTTGTCGGCCAACTTGTTCAATTTGGTGCGATTCCAACTGCTTCATGTATCGATCAAACGCATTCTTGCCGTTCTTTTTGTATTCTGAGATCCATTCCTCATTAAACGTTCCATCTTGGATCATATCCAAGACTTTTTTCATTTTTGCCTTGCTTTCCTTGTCCATTACCATCGGTCCACGAGTCAGGCCACCATATCTCGCAGTTTCGGACACACGTCTCCACATTCCATTGATTCCATATCTTTGAATCATATCTACTATCAACTTGAGCTCGTGTAGAACCTCAAAGTATGCAATTTCTGGCTGATAACCCGCCTCAACCAATGTTTCAAATGCATTTGTAACCATTGATGCACATCCACCACATAGGTCAGCTTGCTCGCCAAACCAGTCGGTTTCAACTTCTTCTTTGAATGTAGTTTGAATCAATCCAGCTCGTGCGGAGCCGATTCCCTTTCCAATACCTAAAACTCGGTCCCAGGCTTTACCAGTTTTATCTTGGTACACTGCAACTATGGCCGGTGTGCCAAATCCTTCTTGGTATGTCTCTCGCACTTTGGAACCCGGACCTTTTGGTGCAACCATGATAACATCAACATTGTCCGGAGCTTTAATCCAGTTCCACTGAATTGCAGCTGCATGTGAAAATGATAATGCCTTTCCTGCAGAAAGATTTGGACCAATTTCATCCTTGTATATTTGCGATTGAATCATGTCTGGAAGTAGAATATGCACAATATCGCCTTGCTTAGTAGCATCTGCAACAGACATTACAGTGTGTCCGTCAGACTTTGCCTTGTTCCAAGTTGGACTTCCCTCTTTTAATCCAATTATTACTTTT
This sequence comes from Nitrososphaeria archaeon, assembly GCA_010028495.1. Taxonomy (GTDB): domain Archaea; phylum Thermoproteota; class Nitrososphaeria; order Nitrososphaerales; family Nitrosopumilaceae; genus Nitrosotenuis. The sequence continues at coordinate 1,392 of RHCX01000146.1, forward strand.
AATCCAGAATCCTTGAGATTGTTTGCCTGCGCATCGCCTTGAATGCCATAACCGATAACTGCTATTGTTTGGTTTTTGATAGGATCCAAGCTGATATCAGTATCTTTCCAGGTCTTTGCCATGATACAATTCCAAAATATACGCAATAAAAACCATCAATAATCAAATTGAGATTATCTTGTTGCATGAACGACACCTTACTTTGACTGCATCTTTGTCAGGCAGTCGTTCAAATCGTTTAGAGCCACATGCAGGACAAATTGGACATGCTCTAATACCAACCATATTTTTGATTATACCCAGGGATTAATTTTCTATTTGATTTTGCC
>RHCX01000147.1 GCA_010028495.1 Nitrososphaeria archaeon
GATTACAAATTTCTATACGAGTTATTAAAAAAACGTGATCCTAGGACAAATATCTCTCACCGAAAAATGCCCACGTACAAAGAACATGAAAAATTCGTTGCATCAAAGCCTTACAAGGCTTGGTATGTGATTTACACGAATAACATCAAAACAGGATCTATTTACTTGTCAAAACAAAACGAAATTGGGATCTTTTTGTCAAAGAAATATCAAGGAAAAAGCATTGGTCAGGAGGCATTGCGTCTTTTAATGGAAATGATTCCTCAAAAGAGATATCTTGCAAACGTGAGCCCGCAAAACACCAATTCTGCTAAATTCTTTAAGAAGAACAAATTCAGGTTAATACAACACACCTACGAATACACCCCAAGTGAAAATCAATGAATAAAATCAAGCTTTTTGATCCTTGTATAACCAAACAAGAGGAAAAACAACTGTTGTCTGCACTAAGAAGTAAACACTGGGCTTCCGGAGCGGGCTCCAGTCTTGTCAACTTGTTTGAAAAAAAATTTCAGGAATACACTGGAGCAAAAACATGCGTCGCCGTTAACAATGGAACGGCTGCATTACACCTGGCCCTATCTGAAGCAAATGTTTCAGGAAATGAAGTCATTTTACCCTCACTGACATTTGTCAGTACGGCTCATGCTGTTCTGTACAATAATGGCAAGGTCAAGTTTGCTGACATTGATCCAACCACTCTGTGTATGGATGTTGATTCTGTAAAAAAAGCAATCACAAAACGTACTAGGGCTTTTTTGCCTGTGCACTTTGGAGGAATGCCTGCAGATCTTATCTCTCTGGAAACATTGGCATCCGAAACTAATTCTGCTCTAATAGATGACGCCGCTCATGCGTCTGGAGCAACACTAAATGGAAAAAAAATCGGAAGTATTGGAACAATGTCGTGTTTTAGCTTTCATCCAGTCAAAAATCTGGCAATGCCTACAGGAGGCCTTGTTGCATTAAATCAAAAGAATTTCCAGCAGGTAAGAAAAACACTCCTCTCACGTAGATGGTGTGGCATTGCAGACAGAAAAGATGTAGAATATGATGTTAAAGAACTGGGATGGAATTTTTACATGAACGAGTTTTCTGCAGCAATAGGCTTGGCACAGCTTTCAACATTGGACAAATTAAACAAAAAGAGGCTAAATGCAGCAAAAAGGTTTTACAGGGAACTTGATGTGGAAAGAAAAATGCCCCTAAATACAGATTGTGTTTACCATTTTTACTGGATTTTGGTCAAAAACAGAAAACAATTCCGAAAGAAACTGTCTGAAATTGGAATAGAAACTGGAATTCATTACAAACCTGTTCACAAGATGTCCATGTACAAAACTAGCGTCAAGCTACCGATAACTGAAAAAATCAGTCAACAAATAGTTACATTGCCGACTCATCCAAATTTAACTGAGGAAGATCTAACTAAAATAATTGAATCTGTGAATAAATTCTGTTGATGCAACTGTTTTTCATGATTTATTATCCTAATTTACTGGGATGAAAGTAATGAGCATTGATAAATTTGAAGATTTGCGCAATAATGCAAATTCTATAGGCTCTGAAATGTATCATCTGATGGAAAATCTTTATCCTATATGCAGAAGCATCACTGGAAACGGTGTAAGACAAACACTAACTGAGATAAAAAAATACATTGATCTTCAAGTTCATGAAGTTCCAACAAACACACAAGTATTTGATTGGA
>RHCX01000148.1 GCA_010028495.1 Nitrososphaeria archaeon
AAAAGAATAATTGACGTAGCCAAGATAATTCATACACAACACAAGGATAGAGTTCCAAAAAATATGGATGCACTTGTCAGTCTGCCAGGCGTTGGAAGAAAAACAGCAAACTGTGTCTTGGTGTACGCATTTGAGCAACCAGCCATCCCAGTTGACATTCATGTTCATCGAATATCAAACAGATTGGGTTTGGTAGAGACAAAAACGCCAGAGCAAACAGAGCAGGCATTAATGGAAAAGATCCCAAAAAAGTTCTGGCTTCAGATAAATGATACCTTTGTCATGTACGGCCAAAACATCTGCAAGCCAATATCACCAATGTGCAATGTCTGCAAGATAAAAAAGTCCTGCAAGTATTATGCTACAAAGAACGCCGCTTAGTTAGCAGCAAAAATCCAATCAACGCACCTATCCCGCCTGCAATGGCAAACGGATAGTAGTGAAGTGGGTTTTGTCCAATATCTCCAGAAAGTACCTCAACTGTGTATGTTCCAGAGTTTATTGCCGGAGGATCAGTGACTTCATCCATTCCATATACTGCATAGCTGCCAACCACAAAATCACTTACTGGAAGATTGCTTGCGACGATTCTTTTTCCATTTCCTATGGATAATCCAGCCGCATCCCCATATGCAGCAATAACCTTTGAATCCGGACTCCATCCGTCCTTGTCTATTCGTGTAGGAGTGAGATATCCTTGGCCTGGCAGATTGACTGCGACCCAGAATTGCCTGTCAGGTAGGCTGCCCATTCCTATTTCAACGAACTTGTCTTTGACAGTTGCATCGTAAATTCTCAAAATTGCATTTCCTTTTGGATTTGCATACAGAAGATGGTTCTCTATTGTTATTTGCCAAGAGCCGGAATGTTCTTTCTCAAGAGGAGTTATCACTAGGTTTTCACGGATTTTGTTAAAGTCATCCGATGGAACACTAATGGTTTGCAATATCAATGAAGGATTGGAATATTGTTGTGCGTATGCAGGTATGACAACCAGAACAGCTAAAAGCGCAACAGCTAGTTTTGATATCATTCCACAAACGGCTTTTTGAAAGACTGGATAACCTTGACCACTTCTGGTCTCATTATGAATTCAGATGGAGACTGGCCCTCATCAATGATTTGTCGAAGCTTGGTTCCACTGATTTGCTCATGAAAGTCTGGTGAGTGTGGACATGCTCTTTCGTTTGTAAATGCAAGACATTTTTTGCAGTAATAAAATGCCGGGAAGAACAGAGGTTTGATGTCCAAGTCAGGATAGTCAGAAAATATCTCCTGTGCAGCAAACGGTGAATAGTACTTTCCAACTCCTGCATGATCGCGACCTATTATGATATTAGTGCAGCCATAGTTTTGTCTCATTATGGCATGATGGATTGCTTCTTTGGGTCCTGCATAACGCATTTCTGTGTGCAGTGTTGCCAGTGTGCATCTGTTTTTTGGATAATAACTCTCAATCATTGCAATGTATGATTCTAAAATGACCTCATCTATGAAATCACCAGATTTTTTCTTGCCAATCAAAGGATTGACAAATACGCCATCGCATGAAAGAAACGACTCTTTTTGCAGCATTTCATGCGCTACATGAGGAGGATTTCTTGTCTGAAATGCAGCTATGCTCTTCCAGCCTGCATCAGAAAATGCCTTTCTGGTGTCAGTTGGTGTTAATCTGTATTTTCGGATAGGATCTGCGCCAGGTCTTTTGAC
>RHCX01000149.1 GCA_010028495.1 Nitrososphaeria archaeon
AATCAAGCCATAATTGAGGCTGAAAAATTAGATTCATGCCTGATCTTTGTACACACACACCCCCAGTTTACTCCTGCGTGGTTTAGCAATATAGATAAGAAAACAAACAAGGAAATGTTCGCTAATATCTCTCAGATATTAGATCGACCACTAGGAAGTTTGGTATTCAGTAAAGGCGAAATCTATGGTGTAATGTATAAGGACAGAAAAGAACAACCGATCTCAAATTACACAATATCTGGCCAACTCTTCTTTGAATATGATAAAGTAAAACCAAAAAAACTAGACAAAAAATTTGATCGACAATACAATGCAATAGGAAAGGAAAACAATTCAAAATTACAGAATATGACAATTTCAATAGTCGGTGTTGGCGGAACAGGATCGGCTCTGGCAGTACAATTAGCTAGAATGGGTGTGAAAGAATTACAAATCTTTGATCATGATGTCATATCAAAAACAAACATTCCTAGAGTATATGGAGCAAAAGATAGTGACTGTGGTAGGCCAAAAGTGGATGTGTTAAAAGAACACATAACGACTTTCTCAAAATGCAAAGTTAATGTATTTCGTAACAATATTACAAAAACTGATCTAATATCAACACTTACTGACTCGGATCTAATTTTTTCATGCACAGATAATCTTACTAGTAGAGCAGTCCTTAACGATGTTGCATTACAATACTACATTCCATTAATTGATGTTGGCTGTAGAATTGATCTTGATAAAACAAAGAGAATATTCCAAGCAATAATAAAAATTCAATCAGTTACGACAAATAGTGCGTGTCTCTGGTGTACTGGAACTCTAAATGCAAAAACCATCTTACAAGAATCTCTCACAAAGAAAGAAAAACAAAGACTTGTGAGAGAGGGATACTATGCACCAATTGAAACACAACCGAGTGTCGTTTCTATGACAACAATGGCCGCAAGTATGGGAATCAACAAACTACTTGCACTTTTGGGAACATTTGGTCCTGAATATGCATCGTTAACTCAGATTGAACTAAAGGATGGATTCATGATTGAAGAAAATCCAAAAATCCTCGAAAATTGTATTTGTCACAAAAGAAAAGGTCTTGGAGACAAAAGGAGGTTGATTTTGGGTTAATGACAAAGATGATAGTGGCAGTCATAGCACTCGTTACCTTTCTTTTAGGTACAATAGTGGAATATTCCATAGTTGAACCACTGATAAAAGTAGGTACATCTATTCCATGTCCGGAAAGTGGCCCTGGTCTAGAAGCTTGTAGCAGTACAAAAACCGCTCTAGTCGCAACTCCATACATTGGAGTTTTAGGAGGCCTAGTAGGTGTGCTCAAAAAGCTCAGAATTGTATAGAGCACGGTCTGGGTCAACTATAGTTGATCCAGATCTGATCTTTGTAAACCATCAGGATCTATAGAGATCGATCGATCAGCACCGGCATTGTCTGCTGGGGGAGAAATTATTGACTCATACCTAAATGGTTGCGTTTTTTGTGATTCTCGCCATGAAACGTTTGGCAATACTCCAGAATTCAAGAGAATAACAGAGGGAAAAATACCAAATAGGAAATTATTTGAAACTGAAAACTTTGTTGTTTTTCCGACAGTCGGGCAAATAGTTGAGGGGTATCTCCTTATCATGCCAAAATCACATACAACATCGATAGCCAACATGAACAAACAACTCTTCGATGAATTAGAATATGTC
>RHCX01000150.1 GCA_010028495.1 Nitrososphaeria archaeon
AAGTAGTTACGTTCAAAGAAATTGAAAGCGGCATAAGTGTAACTGGAAGAAAATAATATCCTACAAACCAATATGATCTTTGATCAACCCAAGAAATCTCTTGCTAATCACGTCCCAGCTAAAATTCTCTGTGACAAACTTTTTTCCCGCTTTTCCAATTTCTTTTGATTTGTTGGCATCTCCAAGAAGAATATTGATTTTATCAATTAGTTCTTGGGAATCACCCTTTTCAACCAAAAATCCTGTCTCTGAATCCTTCATTAACTCTGGAATGCCGCCAACTCTTGTTGCCACTACTGGTTTTTCCATTAATTGAGCCTCAAGTAGAGTAAGTGGAGACATGTCAATCCCACTTACTAGCGCATAGATGTCTATTTCACTAAGGTATTCTCTGACCTTATCTGGATAAGAAAGAGCACCAAGCCACTTGAAATTATCGTATTTTTTTAATCTCTCAAGTACATAGTCACGATAAGGACCGTCCCCAACCCAGTAAAATGTAACATGTGGGAGAGACTTGAGAACTTGTTCTAACGTCAACATTTCCTTTGCCTTTTCAAAAATAACTGCTCCTTGAAGCAGGCCTACACAAGGATGTTTTAGACTCGTCCCATCTGCATGATACCAACGAGATGGTGTTATCCCTTGGTACAGCGTAGCAACATTTTTTGTCGGATATCTTTTTTTCACAATGTTTTCCAAATGCTGGCATATTGGCAACATTAAGTTAGATTTCTCAAAACACTGCTCTGCCATCTCTTCCCATTTTCTAAGAACAAATCTTTTTGGAATTGACTTGTATAGTGTTTGCCTGGCCATTTCCATTTCTTTCCAATGATCTCCTCTGATATGCGTGATAAGCGGAAGACCTGTCTTTGTAGCAGCCACGCCAAAATGTCTGTTTCTGTCAATGAAGATGGCATCTGGCTTGAATTTTTTTATTAGATCATTGAACTTGGTTTTTGTCTGAAACCAATTCTGGATTTTCCTACTTGGAAAACCGTCATAGATTTCTACATCAAAAACTACCTTGGTCTCCACTCCAAAATTCTTTAGCATACTGGCAAACTCGTTTAAATGAAATAACTTGGAGCTTGCACCGGCTATTAGTAATCGCATTAATCAGTAACGATTATGTTTCGCATAAAATTTGTTTTGTTAATTTGTTATGGAGTCTAGGTTAGTTTTAGCAGCTATTGTGTCACATAGCCACTGTCTGATCTCTGTTTTTGGCTCCCAACCAAGCATTTTTTTTGCATGGGATATGTCAGCTTGAGTTATCTGTACATCTCCTGGCAACGGTGCTGCGTGGATTGGTTTTAGGTTTGATCCAAAGGCTGAAACTATTAGATTTGCAAGCTCTAAAACAGAAATACTCGTGTTTGTACCTACATTGAAAAAGCTATGTTCAACTTTACTTTTCATGGCAAGAATGTTTGCTCTTATCACATCTCTTACGTAGACAAAATCTCTCGTTTGACTTCCGTCACCATAGATTATTGGTGGTTCATTATTGCGTACGCGTTTGACAAACTTTTTGATTACTCCCGCATACTGTTGGGATTGTCTTTCACCAAATACGTTAAAGTATCGTAATCCTATGACACGAACGCCCATCTTGGCATATTCAGCTGCTAAATGTTCATCATCTAGCTTTGTTTG
>RHCX01000016.1 GCA_010028495.1 Nitrososphaeria archaeon
TGCCAGATGGGCAGGAACTCTCAGAGTTGTTCAGCAGAGCAAACCTCAGAGCGGGTGCGATAATGTCGCTGGTTGGCAAGTCAGGCCTAAGACCTGAAGTGCTTGGAAACCACAACGCAATAGATGGCCTGATGATAAAGGATCTGCCGGATCTTGTCGTAAAAGATTTGGCCTCTTTTGCCAGCAAACCACCAAGAATAGTTGTGAGAAAAACTCTCTCAAAGACACGCAACGAATACTTCACCTTCCTGACAGAATTTGGGGCAACAAGACTGCTGGCCTACCTAAACGAGAGACTGGTTTCAGGTGAAACGCTACTTCCTGACTCTCCAGTAATCGCACCCTTTAGCAGATACGTCAGGTTCAGGGGAGAAAACGAAGGCAGAAAATTCGTGGAAACAATAACGATCCGCAAGGATATCCAAAATGCAATGCGTCCAAGATTCACATGGAGGCCGTATGTACTCAGAGCTTTCTTTGACACGCAACTGCTCATCGCAGAATCTCGTGGAAAGATAGCTCATGACTTTCGAGTGTTCTTCATGGGACATAAGGGAAGCATGGAGGCCAAGTACACTACCAACAAGGGAATACTTCCAGATCTGCTGGTCAGTGAGATGCGAGACGCATTTGGCAGAAGTGAGGAGTTTCTTGACTTGGAAAAAAACAACATAGGAAAACAGAAAGAAATCGCGCCGGAGAGACTTGGAAGCCTGACACAAGAAGAGATAGCAATACTGCAAACGCTTCTTGAAAAAATGAATGCCAAAACAAACGCAATCTAAGATTGAGGGTTGTCAGAATGGGAAAAAGTGTCAAAAAATCACATGACGCGCTAAAACAGATTAAGTGGGCCCAAAGGGCTTCGATCCCTTGGCTCACCGGTTATGAGCCGGTTACTCTACCAAGCTGAGTTATGGGCCCTGACAAAACAGGTTTGTGCTGTGTATAAAAGTTATAGAGATGTACAATAGTTTTGGTAGCAGCTGTCCAAAAGATGGTTTTGCGCATCTAGTGATTTTTCTGCAACTGCCAAAAATTCTGCATGTCTGTCTTCTGGGATTCTGTCCAAGATTTTTTCCCATGTTGCCGCGTGTCTGACATCTGCTTCTTCATGCAGTCTAAAGTATTCTGTAGCAGAATCTTCAGTGATATTGTAGAATTTCGCTAGGCCGTCTAGTTTTGTGTGGCTGATTTTTGGAATCTCTTTTTCAAACGCGTACATTGCTACAGCGCCAGATTCAAGCGAGGTCATCAAGCCTGACAATTCAGATACAGCGTGTATAGTCATTTGTGGCGCCGTATAGGATTCTACATTGTCCACGCCTAGAGAAACCGCAAAGTGAGTCCAAGGTTTGATGTGGTCCGCTTCTTCTTGCTGGTTTGCCTTGATTTCATCAAGCATGTTTTGCGGAGTAAATTTGGCAATCTCGCCAACAAATGTTGGAACTGCCTTTACCATTTGAAAATATTCTTTTGAATAGCCTGCAAGCATTTCCTTGGAGAGTTTTCCATCCGACCACATTTGGTAAAATGGATGCTTTAGCAAGCTTTTCTGTTCGATTAGCTGATCAATTTTTTTTGTAAGAGAATTCATAATATGACCAATCGATGCCAATAAAAAAATCTTTCATGTACAAACGATTTTAAGTTCTAGATACGGCGATGCAAGCGGGCTCCTGTGGTGTAGTCCGGTCAAGCATGTCGCCCTTTCAAGGCGGAGATCCCGGGTCCAAATCCCGGCGGGAGCACCTACAACTATTAATACTGTAGGTGAAGAGATCGGTCGAGTGCAGCTTTTTGGATCGAAAAAATCTGAAAATCAATCCATTACTAGATACATACAAAGAGTATATCCAAAAAATAGACAAGGCATTAGAATCTGAATTATCGCTCTATTCCAAATCCGAATTCATGCAGCCCCTGATGTACGCTATTGAGGGCGGCAAAAGAATCAGACCACTGATTTTGCTTTTGGCTGCAGAGTCTGTTGGTAAAATCGACGAACGAGCATTGACAGCAGGTTGCGCGGTAGAATTTTTGCACACAGAATCAGTAATACATGATGATATCATCGACAACGAGACATCGCGAAGACACAAAGATCCATTCCACATCAAATACGGATACAACACCAGTATTCTGACTGGCGATTTTGTCCTAGGATTGATTCTAAACATTTCATCCAGATTGAACAATCCAAGAATCACAAAAGATTTGGCAAACACTGCGATGCTGATGAGTGAAGGCGAGGTCCTAGAGACAAGACTGGAAACAAGCCAGGATTTGACATTTGATGATTACGTCAAGGTAATGGAATACAAAACGGCGACTGCGTTTGAGGCATCATCAAGACTTGGTGCTATTATCGGAGGCGGAACAGAAGACCAAATCGTTGCATTATCAGAATACGGCAGAAATGTAGGTATTGCATATCAAATTCGAGATGATCTTATTGATTGGAAAAATGAGGACAAACTCTTCAATTTACTAGTAAAAAGAAGCATGGATCCGCGTGACATTTTCAACCACATGGAAAAAATGCTAAAAGACTATGCAGAAAAGGCAGCCTCAAGTCTTAGAATAATTCCAGACAATGACGCAAAATCCCATCTGGAATATTTACTAAGACTGACTACTCTGAAACTTTAGGATTATTTGCTAATAGTTAGTGCGTTTCCAAGTACCGGCACTGCATTCTTTGTGAACTCTATTATTGGGTCCGGATAGACACCAATTGCAACTAGGAATATTATTGAGAATATCATTACGCCGATGATTGACTTTGGCTCTTTGATTCTCTTTTCCGTCTCTCCTTCAAAGTACATTTTTCTAATTATCCAACCATAGTATGCCAGAGATAATGCAGAATTGAGAACACCTGCTATCGCAAGCCAGCCTGCCCATGATGGCAATCCAGGCTCTAGTGCAGCGCCAAACAATAACAGTTTACTCCAAAATCCAGCAGTTGGCGGAACTCCTGCCAGTGCCAATAATGAGATTACCAGTCCTAGTGAAGTAATTGGCATCTTTCTTCCCAAGCCCTTCAGCTTGTCGATGTTTGTAACACCTAGTGTGGTAACAATGCCAGCTATAGCAATGAATGCAGCACCCTTCATAACAGAATGATTCAGAACGTGGAATAGTGAGCCTTGGATTCCAAGTGCCGTAAACGGAGCAACTGCAAGGCCAATCAAGATGTAGCCAGCATGCCCGATACTAGAATATGCAAGCATTCTGGAAATGTTCTTTTGCATAATGGCTGCAATGTTTCCCACAGTCATTGTCATTACTGCAATTACACCTAGCGCAAATGTCCAGTCTAGCTGTAATGCTATTGTGCCCATTATGATAACTCGTAGAGCAGCTGCAAATCCAGCCTTTTTGGTTCCAGCTGCCAATAGTGCAGTAATGGTCGGAGGTGCTCCCTCGTATGTGTCTGGAAGCCACATGTGGAATGGGACAAGGCCCATCTTGAATCCAAATCCTGCAATGAACAGGCCAACTGCCAGAATAGCAAGCGGCATCATTGACGGATCTATATGACCAAGGCCTGTCATTACATCTCCAATGTTTGTTGAGCCAGTTAGACCATAGACAATTGAAATTCCGTAAATTATGATTGCAGAAGATAGTGCACCAAAGAGGAAGTATTTGAGTGCCGCCTCATTTGAGCTTGGATTCTTTTTCATAAAACCGGCCAAGACATATGTCGGAATTGACATGAGTTCCCATGCAACAAATAACATTACAAGGTCTGTCGAATACGCGACAAGGACCATTCCTATTGTGGATAACAGAATCAGCGAATAGTACACCGGTGGATGAGCCTGTCCACGCATGAAATTAAACGAACCCGCGGTTGTGATTATTGCGACAATCAGCATTGCAATTGCAAATAATCCGCTAAAGGAGTCATTTGCCAATACATCTTTAGAAAATACAGCTGCCGGTGGAAGATGATTCGATATTATTTCATATCCAACATATCCAATTGACGCAATCAATGCGCCAAATGCGATTGCAGCATATAACGAGTTGGAGCCTTTTTCTTTTCTAAATACGCTCATCACTGGTAAGATCATGCCGATGGTACCAAGAATTGCAATCAGAACAACTGGAGTTGATGTTATCTCTATCATGTTTTCACCCTACAAAAACAGGAATAATACTATGGCTAGTATTCCCGCTCCAAATACGTAAAGATAAGACTGTGTAACACCTGTCTGGGCCTTTTGTACAACTTTGGCACTCCAGCCGACGGACTTTTCAAATCCAACGTTGAGGCCCAAGTCGATTGCGTATCTCTCAAAGTATCTCCAGATTCCTCTTGCAAGCCACAGCGGTGCCACTACAAAGCACCAGTACACCATTGCGTTGAGGTACCATCTGTTTAGCAAAGTCTTGTGAATTGCGTAAAAGAAAATATTTGAATTTACAAACTTGACTGGATCCACAAACCTTCCAATATAGAAGACATAACCCAATGAGATACCAATTGCAAATGCTGACAATGATGCAATTAGTGCTACCGGGTTGATTCCTTCTAGGAATGACGGCAGACCATTGTCTTGTACAGGACCATGTTCTGTTTCTATATGGAATGTTCCGCCCAGATATTCTGAGAATAATTCATGGATGCCATGTTCTGCAGTCAGTCCTATGATACCAATTCCGATTGTAAGTACTGCCAAGATTCCGTATGGAACCCACATTGAGAGGCTTGCCTCATGAATATGATGGCCTTCCTTTTCCATGTGTTCAATGTGTTTTGACTTGTCTCCAAAGAAAACCATTCCAATCATTCTTGTTGTATAGAAAGTAGTGATAACTGCTGTAAGTACTGCTATTCCAAATAACGGCATTGCCCAAGTATTGCCAGATTCATAGACTGCGCCAAAGATTGCATCCTTGCTCCAAAATCCAGTTGTAATAAACGGAGCTCCCATCAGACCAAGGCCTGCAGCCCACATGAATGCATATGTCTTTTTCATGTGCTTTCGTAGTCCGCCCATGTCTGTCATGAATCTAGAGCCAACTACATGCAATAGTGAGCCAGCTGCCATGAAGAGCGACGCCTTGAACATTGCGTGAGATATCAAGTGGAAGAATCCAGCAGTGTAACCATCAACGTACTGGTGTGATAATCCAGCAACACCCATTGCCATCATCATGTAGCCGATTTGTGAACCAGTAGAATATGCAAGGACCTTTTTTATTTCCGAGTTTACCATTCCTTGCGTTGCTAGTAATAATGCAGTGATTCCTCCAACCCAGGCTATTACTTCAAAGAACTGGTCCATCGAAAAGCCCATTGCAGCTAGTGCAAAGAAGAGCGGTCCGATTCTTGCGACCAAGAACACACCGGCCTTTACCATTGTTGCTGCGTGAATCAATGCAGAGACTGCTGTTGGTCCAGTCATTGCTTCCAGTAACCATTCGTTTAGTGGGAATTGTGCAGATTTGCCAATAGCACCACCAAATAACAAAACAGCTGCCGGCACGAGCAAGCCTTGTGCTTGCATTTGTGTAGCCCAAGTAGTGTCATGGAGTAATTCCCGGAATCCAAATGTTCCCGCAAATGAAAATATCATAAACATGCCAGCTAACATCATAATGTCGCCGACTTTGGTCATGATGAATGCCTTCATGCCAGAGTGTGTTGGAGAATAATAGTCTTGTAATCCAAGCACTGTTCTTCCCTTGACTCCAACATGATCCTTGTCTTTGTCTCGGTACCAGAATGAAATTAGTGCATATGATGCAAGTCCTACGCCTTCCCATCCAAAGAACATCATTAGCAAATTATCAGATAATACAATGATCTGCATAGATCCAATAAAGAACATCATCCAGAACCAAAATCTCGGAATGTCCTTGTCGCCTTTCATGTAGCCGGTGCCATACACTACAATCAAAAACGCAATCCATCCCACTACGTTTGCCATGATAACAGCCAGTGGATCAGCTAGCACTCCTGCCTTGATTCCAATTGAAGTGATCCAGTTTACTTGGTCATGAACTTCGTGTGATTCCAGTGCGCCAGGAAGCAATGTTGCAGCTGAGATTGCACTCATCAGAGCAAATGCAATTGCCGTCCATCCTGTTCCGCGATGCGATACCTTGCCTACTGCTGGAATGATTAACGCTCCAACAAAAGGCAGAATCCAAACTAACCATGCACTAGTTGGTGCAAAGCTTGGCAAAAATCCTAAAAAGTTTGCATCCATTATGCACCAAGCACTCCTTTCATGTATGGTAAAATATCCTTGAAGAAGATGTCAGGATATAATCCGACTATAACTGTAAATCCTGCCAAGACCATCATTGGCGCAGTCATGTACCAGCTTGCTTCCTTAACATGAGAAAGATGTTCTGGCAGTTTTCCAAAGAACACTCGCTTTAGCATCCAAAGCATGTAAGACATTGTAATTACTGTTGCAACAAGACCCAATCCAAATGTGACTAGTCTAATTGTAGAGTGTTGTTTTATTGCAGTGTCTAGTGCACCGGCAAACAAAGTCCATTCTCCCATGAATCCACTTGTTGGTGGAACACCTGCTATTGTCAAAGCACCAATTACACCACAGACTGCAGTGATCGGCATCTTTCCTGCAAGACCACCAAGTTTTGTCATGCTTCTGGTGCCACATTGTACAATCAAAATTCCTGCAGTCATGAAAAGGAGAGCTTTGCCCAAGCCGTGGGTCACATACATGAACTCGCCACCAGCTAACCCTAGAACAGAAAACGAACCAATTCCAAAGAGAATGTAGCCCATCTGACTTACACTGGAATATGCCAAGAGTCGCTTGACGTCATCCTGCATTAGTGCCATTGCACCACCATAAATCATGGTTGCAAGGCCCCATATCTGCAGCCAGATTGCCATCTGCTCGTATGTTCCTGGAAGGAATTCTACAATTAATCTAAAGACACCATAAGCTCCAATTCCGATCATTGCAGGTGACAACAAGGCACTGATTGGTGTCGGTGCTGCACCGTGAACATATGGCAACCAAATATGGAAGATAAATGCAGCCATCTTTACTGCAAGGCCTAGTACAATAGCAATTGCGGCAAGCATCAAAACGTTTTGCGGGATTTTTGCCTCCGAGATTGCCGTAAAGTCAAAGCTGCCAACTGCAAGACCAATTGTCAAAAATCCTAACAATAATACAACTGCACCAACGTGTGTCCAGAACAAAAACATTAGAGAAATTCTTCGTCGTGGACCATCACCCCAGAATGCAACCAAGAAGAAACCGGGGATCAACATGACCTCAAAGAAGACATAAAATTCAATCAGGTTAGTTGCGAGAACGGTTCCAAGCATTCCCATTGCAAACACCAGATACAGTGCAAAGTACAAGCCCGACTGTTTGTTGACATAGTCAGACATTCCGCCAGATTCAGTTATTGTTGTTTGTCCCGAGCTAGAAGAAGAATGATGTACGTGTTCTTCGTATAGTTCATGGAATTTGTGTATCATGTATGGTTTGGAGTACAATGCCAAAACAGTGCTGAGTACATAGATGATTACTGCAAACGGAATTGCAAGACCGTCAAGCTTGAATCCAAATTCACCAAATAGCTTGGTCCAAGTGTAATGTTCAGAATAGCTGCCAGAAAGTGAGACATCAATTACCAAAAATGTGCAGTATAGCAAAACCCCAAACGTAAACCAAGTTGTAACGGTTGGACCCATCCTTCTGCCTAAAATGTAGGCTATTGGAGACAGTAACAAGGGCAGGAAGACTGCCTGAAGTAAGGCGTATTCCATTAACCCTTCAAGCTCCTAAATTCAGCAATATCGACATTTTTGTACATGCGATATGCCACTATGATTAGTGCAAGACCAACTGCTACTTCGGCGGCAGCAATTGCAATAGAGAATAATGCAAATGTCTGACCCTGGCTGTTAGGCAAGAATCTAGCAAATGCGACCAAGTTGAGGTTTGCCGCATTAACTATCATTTCTACTGCAAAAAGCATGCGAATTGCGTTTCTTTTCACAGAGATTCCATAGATTCCAATTGCAAGCAATGCAATTGATACGATTAGAAAATCAAGCATTGTGTTGGTCATTTGTTAAATCCTCCCTTCTTGCCAAAGTCAGCGCACCAATTACAGATGACGCCAAGATGAATCCCATTAGTACTAGTGCTGGCCAATAATATGTCAAAAAGTCCTCTCCAATTTTTCTAAAGTCTACTGGTGGCTCATCAGTGGTTATTGTCTTTATGCCAGAGCTGAGAATGATTGCACCTAGTCCTAGCATTAGTGCAAGCATCAGGCCGATTCCGGCATAACGTCTTCGTTTGTCTTCAATTTTGATAAAGATAAGCTCTCTTCGTACTAGCATTACAGTGAACAGAATCAATACTGCAATAGAGCCAATATACACTGCAATCTGGAACATTGCTACAAATGGTGAATCAAGTAGTAAAAAGAATCCAGCTATCCCACCTAGGGTTCCCATCAGTGCTATTGAACCGTAGATCAACGAGCGAACTTCAAGTGCTGCAATTGCAGAGCCGATTGTAATTATTGCCAGTCCCAAAAAAACTGCATCAGCCATGTGTTGCGCCTCTTGGGTTGTCGAATTTGAGTTCTACGTCTTGTGCAATGTTTGGCTTTACCTGTAGTTGTGCAGGCGTGTAAATCAGGCCTTCCTTGGTAAATGACGATAATTCATAGTCGTTTGTCATGTATAGTGCGTAAAACGGGCACGCATCAACGCACAAGCCACAGAAAACACATTTTCCATAGTCGATTTGTGGCATGATTGCCTTTTTGTTTTGTTTCCAATCTTCTTGGACTTTGACCATTGCAATTGCCTCTGCTACGCCTTCGCATGCAATTGAACATAGTTGGCATCCCGTACAGTGATCATGGAATAACATATGTCGTCCCTTGTATCCTGCTATACCAACACCTGTGCTTGGATCAAATTGATAACCATCACCTACTAGCTTTAGTTTTTGTTCTGGGTATCGTAGTGTGAATCTTTTTACTGCCAAATGTTTGATTCCAGAGTTTAATGCCTTGATAATTCCAGTTGCTGTTCCCATTTTACAAAATTCCTCCTGGACCTAATACCCCAGCGTACACCAAGGCGAGTGCTATAAAGATGTTAACAAAGGCCATACCAATCAATTTGTACCAACCAATGTGCAATAACAAATCAATTCTGATTCTCGGGAATACACCTCTTGGCAACAAGATGAAAAAGATAACCCCCGCTACTTTGAGTGTAAACCACAATACATCATTGAGCATTTGTTGATCTAGTAATGGCAAACCTGGGAAGTGAGCAGTGATTGGTCCCATGACTATTCCTTTTTGGATTATTTCTTCTGGGAATGGCGGCCAAACATTTGGTCCGCTCCATCCACCCAAGAACAATATTGTAAAGAGTGCTGCAAATGCATACAGTTTCAGATAGCTTCCAAGCTGTACCAATCCGTACATCATACCGGAAAATTCCGTCAACCATCCTGCAACGATTTCACTTTCTGCCTCTGGCAGATCAAATGGGATTCTTTCTAGTTCTGCAAGCATTGCGATAAAGAACACAATTGCGCCAATAGGCATGAACAAGATCCACCAGTAGTGATACTGGGATTCGACGATTTGCGTCAGATTGAGCGTGCCTGTGAGAATCACTACACCAAGAACCGATAGAATTAGCGGAATTTCAAATGAGACCATTTGGTGCAATGCTCGAATTCCACCAATGAATGGGAATTTGCTGTTAGCAGACCATGCGGAAAGAACCGTGATAACTGGGAAAAAGCCAATTATTGCAAATACTGCAAGAAGTCCCACATCGGCATCTGCCACTACCCATCCACCACGGGCTGCAGGAATTAATGATACAAATGCAGCTGCAGTAGCAACAAAGAGAACAGGAGCTGCCCAAAAGATAGGCTTGTCTGCTTTTGCGGGAATGATAATTTCCTTTGATAATAGTTTGATTCCGTCACTCATTAATTGTAAAAGGCCCTCAATTTTTCCACAGTAAAACGGACCTACACGAAGCTGTAGTTTTGCGAGCATTTTTCTCTCAACAAAGATAGTTCCTGCAGCAAGCAATGCCGCAAATCCAAATCCAGGAAATGCCGCGATTCTAAAGAAGTCAGTGTGCAAAAGAGACTTGATGAGTGGTATTTGTCTTGCAGGATCTGCGATTGTTGTCAGTGCCAGATATGGAGTCATTAACTTGTCATCGATAACTGGTAATTCCAAGTAGAATAGTAGCGTCATAACAAACGGAATGCCGGTCAGAGTTAGTAGAATTACTGCCCAAAATGCATTGTCAGTTAGGGATTTTAGAAAATAGCTGAATCGGAACTTTGGTGCTATTGTAGACATTTTATCTGTCAGCCTCCACTGGCCAATAGTTCAAGCTCCAGTACACTGCTGGCATGTTTCCTAGTTTTTCTCCCTTGAGCAAATATGGCAAACAAATCAGGTTTCTGAACGAACCAACGCTCAGCTTTAGTCGGTATGGTTCTGGAGTGTTTCTAGACACAATATAGCAACCAAGTGAGCCACGGCCGGATTCAACTCGTTTGTAGACTTCGTCATTTCCGCCCTTTGGATTTGGCTTTAGCTTTACCCGTACAGAACCAGACTTTGGCATTTTTTGTACTGCTTGTCGGATAATGTTACATGATTCCAACATGTCAAGCCAAGGGATCTTGGATCGCGCATATGAATCACCTTCTTTGAGTACTGGTACGTTGACATCTAGTTCTCCATATGCATCGTACGGTTCTTTCACTCTGAGATCAAAGTTGACACCGCTTGCGCGAAGTGTAGAACCAGTTGTACCTAATCGTATAGCATCCTCTCTAGATAGCTTGCCAGCAAACACTGCGGCATATTCTTTGATACGTTTTTCAAAATAGTTAACGCGTTTGAGCAACATGTCTTCAAAGTTTGCAGGAACGTCGTTTCTGATTCCACCTGGAACAAAATATGAATGAGTGACGCGAGCGCCAGTCATTTTTTCTAGCATATCTATAAGCAATTCCCTATCTCCTGCTGGCCACATGAACATTGTAGAGTGACCCAAAAAGATTCCATAAATTGCAAGCCAGTATTGTATGTAGACACATCTATTCAGCTCTGATGCAATTACTCGAAGATATTTTGCACGTTCTGGCACTTCTAGTCCAAGTAATTCTTCTGCTCCAAGGCAGTACGGATACAAGACATTGCAAGAATCATGAATTACAGGTCTTTCCAAGTGAGGAATGTTGAGAATATAGTTACGATATTCTGCCATTTTTTCTTCTCCTCTGTGGACATAGCCAGGATCAGGATCTGCTGATACGATGTAATCACCATCTATTTTGACAATGATTCTCATGTGGCCAGAACCTGGGTGTTGCGGTCCTACATTGAGCGTCATTATTCGCTCATCTACTTTTTCAATTTGCAATCCTGGTGGTAGCGAAGTGGAGCTCATCTTTATCGTCCCTTGTTCCTAAAGTCCTTGCGAAGTGGTGGTAAATCTGCCCAGTCTTCTGGGAGAAGCAGTCTTCGATTGTCTGGATGACCTTCAAAAAAGACGCCCAACATTTCAAAACACTCTCTTTCGTGAAATTCTACGCTATAAAACACATCTCGAAGACTAGGCAGTCTTGTACTATCAAATCCAGGATTTGGGTTTTCTTCTCTTGGAGCTCTTGTTGCCAAGGCCAATACTTGGTTTGCAAGTTGCGGATCAGTATAAGACCCCAAATGATACACTACCTCGATTTCTTTCTCTGCTGGATAGTCAACACCGCTCACAGACTCTGCATGATCATAATGCATTTCGTCACGAAGGAATTTGGCTACTTGGACTACATCTTCTTTTGATGTCTTTATTCTAATTCTGTTTTCTTTAACAAATTCGACTTTAACTTTGCCACTAAACTCGGCCTCCACTTTGTCTGCAATTGATTTTTCAAATGGTGGAATTTCCTTTACTGGTACTGGTTTTGCCGCTGGTGGAGGCGTGGTTGCAGGTTTTGCCGCTGGTGGAGTAGATGATGGTGTTGCGGGCGAAGCTGGTTGTTCTACTGGATTTGTTTCTGGTTCACTCATTGATTATTACCTAGCCTTTAGCCTCTTGATTTTTTCTTGTAGCAACATACAACCTTGGATTAGTGTTTCAGGTCTTGGTGGACAGCCGGGCACATAGACATCAACTGGCAATATTCCATCTATTCCTGGCAAAACATTGTACGAATCAAAGTATAATCCGCCAGTGATTGCACATGCACCCATAGCGATTACATATTTTGGTTCTGGCATCTGATCATAAACTAGCCTGAGTCTTGGTGCCATCTTTCTTGTGATTGTCCCCTGAACTACAACAAGATCACATTGCCTTAGTGAGCCAAATGCTTCAATGATTCCAAATCTTTCCACGTCATATCTTGGTCCAGATGCTGCACCAAATTCTACACTACAACAAGCAGTTTCAATATGTACAGGCCACAAAGACCATAACCTACTCCAGTTAATGGCATATCCTAGTGGTTGATCAACTGCTTTTACTAGGACGTCACCTAGTTTGCCGACAAATACATTTGCGTTTTGTGGTGTTAGTAAATCCTTTAGCAATTCAATCCCTTATCCAATTTTTTGTTCATAGCGATATTAAGACTTACCATATGTTACGCCTCTTTGACTGGTATAGTGCAAATGCCATTGCTGCAAACATTATTCCCAAAAATGCAATGATCGGCAATGTGGCAGTCTTTGGTAGCTGTAAAAGTGAGCTGCCCCAAGCATACAAGAATATTGCCATAACGTCAAATACAACAAACATCAAAACGTACGCATAATACTGCATCATGAAATGAGTTCTTCCTTCTCCCTTTGGTACTTGGCCTGCTTCCATAGGAAGGAACTTGACAGGATTGCTTAGTTTTCTAGGAGAGATCATACGTGATATCAAAAGTGCAGGACCTACAGCCATGATGGCAAAGCCAAACATCAGAAGAACATGACTATAGCTAGCCGCATATTCCCCAACCAAATCAGCTTGACACCCGGTTGTTTATATAAAAAGCTATGCAAAAAATTGAACAAAATTTTGCGATCAGAAATTGATGTCAACATCATTGATATATTGCATTTCAAATTTTTCACATATGGTAAATATCGGCGAAAAAGCTCCAGAATTTGAGCTCGTAGATACCGATCTGAAAATGAGAAATCTCTCCGAGTTCAAAGGTAAAAAAGTTGTCTTGTCATTTTTTGTTGCCGCAAGTTCCCCCGTATGCACTACAGAAATGTGCACATTTCGTGACAGATGGGATGAGATCTCTGCATTGGGAGCTCAGGTAATTGGAGTATCAAATGATGGTCCGTTTGCAAACAAGGCGTTTGCAGAAAAATTCCACTTTAATTATCCAATACTTGGCGACTACAAATCAAAAACAATTCGAGACTATGACATTTTGATGCCTGACTTGTTGCATGTAAAGGGATATGATGCCGCCAAGCGATCAATATTTGTCGTAGACGAAAACGGAATTGTTGGATACAAGTGGGTATCTGACAATCCTCTAGTGGAGCCAAACTACCAGGAAATAATCGATTTCCTAAAGAAAGGAAAGTAACTTTTTCTTTTTATTCTATTTCTGCCAGAACATCATTTTTCGCAACAGATGCAGCTGGCTTTACTTTGATCTTCTTTACCGTGCCGTCTTTGTGAGACTTGACGGAAACTTGCATTTTCATTGATTCCAAGACACACACTACGTCACCTTTTTTGACGCTATCTCCTTCGTTTACGTTAACTGATACTACTTTGCCAGGAATTTGGCTGTGTAAGGCTACTTGTGCATCTCCTGATCCTCCACCACCAGAGTTTTTGTAGACTATTTCGTTTAGTGTATGATGCATGTTTACTGTGAATGGTGTACCATCTGCCACTAGCTTCATTTGCGCAGTTCCAGTTTCAAGATACTTTACCGTATGAACTTGAGAGTCAAGAACAAATTCAATTCCTCGTGTATCCATTTTCAGAATTTTTAGTGTATGCTGTTTGTCATTAATTTTGATTGTGTAATCAAAATCGCCTGTCTTTTGTAAAATTTGTCCATTAAAGGCAGCTTCGATTTCAGCTATTTTGTATTCCATTTTATCTTCTATCCATGTGGCTCTTCCAACGGTGGCTTGGTGTGTTTGATGATTTTACCTTACTTCTAAAGAACTCAGAATGCATTATTGCACCTGCAATTGCTGCGTCTTGTTTTTGTTTTTGGTCGGCTTTGATGTCTTCAGTTAGTTTATCGATAATACCATATCTTTTGAGAAAGTCAGTTGAAAGATTGCCTTTCTTGTATTCCTCTGTCTTTAGAATTGTCTTGTATAGAGGAATTGATGTCTCTACGCCTTGAATGTAAAAGTCGTTTAGCGCGTTCAGCATTCGTAGTCTTGATTCATCAAATGTTTGTCCCCATGTGATGAGTTTTGCCATCAAAGAGTCATAGTATGGCGAAACAGTACAGCCAGGATACAGATATGTATCACATCTAACACCTGGACCAGAAGGAATTGTTACATCAGGCACTGGTCCTGTGGATGGTGCAAAGTCCAAAAATGTATCCTCTGCGTTAATTCTGCATTCGATTGCATAGCCATTCATATGCAAATCCTTTTGTTTGAACGGAATTGGCTCGCCATTTGCAATGTCTAGCTGTAGTTTTACCAAGTCCAATCCAGAGACAAGCTCTGTAATTGGGTGTTCTACTTGCAATCTTGCGTTAATTTCGATGAAATAGAAATCACCATTATCTGCACGCAAGAACTCGGCAGTTCCCAGATTTGTATAATCAACAGCCTCAGCTGCTTTTACTACAAGTTCACCAATCCTATCTCTGGTTTTTTGATCAACTACTGGAGACGGAGTTTGCTCGATTAATTTTTGGTTACGTCTTTGAATAGAGCATTCTCTTTCAAAGATGTGCACTGCATTGCCATGTTTGTCTCTTGCTAGTTGATATTCGATGTGTCGAATTTTTTCCAGAAACTTTTCAACTAGAATTGCAGACTTGCCAAATGCTGCAATGGATTCGCCAGTTACTGTCTCATATGCTTCTTTGAGTTCTTTGTCACTATTGACCAGTCTGATTCCTCTTCCTCCTCCACCATAAACTGACTTTAACAAAACTGGATAACCGATTTCATTTGCAATATCTAGCGCCTCTTGAACGTCTTTTACCAAGTCTGGGCTTCCAGGAACGGTTGGGACTTTGGCCTTGAACATTGCTGCCTTGCATCGCATTTTGTCCCCACATAGATCCATTGACGCAGCTGATGGTCCAATGAAGTTGATCTTGTTGTCTTCGCATAATTGTGCAAAGTCAGAGTTTTCAGACAAGAATCCATATCCTGGATGTACAGCATCTGCACCTGATTTGAGAATAGCATCCAAGATTTTTTCTTGGTTCAGATAACTTTCCTTTGGTGCGGCTTTACCGATATAGTATGCTTCGTCTGCCTTTTTGACGTGCAGTGAATTGTAATCTTCATCAGAATATACTGCAACTGTTTTGATTCCTAGTGCCTTGCATGTACGAATTACACGTAGTGCAATTTCACCTCTGTTTGAGATTAGAACTTTTTTATGACAGAATCTACAGAACCGTTTGATGCGGCAACATATGGATTTGCAAATTTATCGTTAAATTCAGCGGTTAGTTGTTTTTTGAGTTCGTCTGGGTTCTTTGCTGCATCTAGTTCTTTTTTGTTCATGATTTTTACTGCAGCTTCTGAGCCAAGTACTGCGATTTGTGCTGTTGGCCATGCATAATTGATATCGGTTCGAAGGTTCTTGCTTCCCATTGCAATGTATGCACCACCATATGCCTTACCAATTACCAATGTAATTTTTGGAACAGTTGCCTCGCAATATGCGTACAAGAGCTTACTGCCATGTCTGATGATACCATTGTGCTCTTGATGTGTTCCAGGCATGTATCCAGGCGTATCGACAAAAGTGATGATTGGTATGTTGAATGCATCGCAGTATCGAATGAAGCGTGATGCTTTATTTGATGAATCGATGTCAAGCGCACCCGCCAAATACATCGGCTGGTTTGCGACTATTCCCACTGTTCTTCCATTCATTCTTGCAAATCCGACTATGACGTTTTGTGCAAAGAGTTCATGCACTTCGAATAATTGATGGTTATCCACTACAGACAATAGAATTTCTTTCATGTCGTACGGTTGCAACGAGTTTTCTGGTATCTTGTTTATGAGATTGTGATCAACACGATTTGGATCATCGTCATTTACAACATGTGGTGCTTCTTCAGTATTGTTAGATGGTATGTATGAGAGCAGGGTTTTGATTTTATCAAAGCAATCGTATTCATTTTGAGCAACAAAGTGAGCAACACCAGACTTGGTTCCGTGTGTCATTGCACCTCCCAGATCCTCAAACGATACTTCTTCCCCAAGGACTGTTTTGACTACTTCAGGACCTGTAACATACATTGTTCCTGCTTTTTCAACCATGATTACAAAGTCAGTCATTGCGGGAGAATAAACTGCGCCACCAGCTGATGGTCCAATGCTTGCGGTTATTTGTGGTACAACGCCAGATGCTAGCTCGTTATGATAAAAGATATCTGCAAATCCATCAAGGCTCAGTATTCCTTCCTGAATTCTTGCTCCGCCAGAGTCTGCAATTCCAATTATTGGACACCCAGTGCGAACAGCATGATCCATTAGTTTTGTGATTTTCTTTGCACCCATTTGTGATAGAGTTCCGCCCAGAACCGTGAAATCATAAGCAAAGACAAAGACCTGTCTTCCGTTGATTGTGCCATATCCAGTTACAACACCGTCTGTAAAGAATTTCTTTTTCTGCATATCATATTCATAATAATGATGAGTAGCTAATGCGTCGATTTCTGTAAAGCTGCCCTCATCCAAAAGCAGGTGAATTCTCTCTCTGGCAGTAAGTTTTCCCTTTTCGTGCTGCGCCTTGATTTTGTCTTGGCCACCACTTGCAATCGCTGTTTTTTGTTTTTCTAAGAATTTTTCAATTTTATCAGTATGCATGCCAGACCCCTGCAATAACCAACAATCCAAACTCTATATTAATTTTAGATCAATAATTTACAGGAATTTTCCGATCGCATTTTTGGAATTATGTTTTGGCATTGTCTCTGCCTCCTTTGGCAGTTCGAAATACATTCATCCCAATGTTGTAATTTTCGTATAGCCTCTCCAGTTTTTTTAGACCATCTTCTGCCTGTTTAATTCGCCAAGAAGGAGTTTTGGGGTCTTGCTTTAGTTTGTCCAGCGCTTCTGTTTTTTCTTTTAACAAGTCTGCCACGCCGACCTCATAGTTTGATGTCCCTTGGAATTCAGGACTGAGTATGTGTTCTGGATTATACGTAGGAACTTGATATGAGTCATCTTCATTATTTGGTTCAACCTCAGTATCGGCCAACGCGTTTTAGTATCTAGGCTCAGATTTTAAGATTTAGTAGGGTATAGTTCTTTTTGACTGCATTCTGATAATCCAAAAACGAGTCTTTTGATTCGCCGCATTTTTTGCATATGCACAGCTCAGATACAACATTTCTATCACAATCATCAGCAAACTCACATTTTGTACATCCTGCAGGACTGCCACATACAATGCACTTGAGTTCCTTTACTTCTTGGTTTGCACATTTTTCGTGTTTGACTCCAAGTCCTTTTGACCAAAGACCAATCTCATTTACTTCGATTTTCTGATTACATACTATACATGTGCCAGAAAATTTCATTGGTATTTTGCGCCAGCTCATTTTATCAGATCCATTTCCTTTTGAATAACTTCCGAATATTCAGGATTAACTTCTAGTTCCAGCTTTTTGTTTTTTATACAGAACAAAATGTATGGCAGATAAAATATCGCAACTGTGCTCTGTGAAACATGAAATCGTCGTGCAAGATTTGCCGCAAGGGATTTGATCACTTTACCATCCCAACGTATTTTGTTTAACAACGGCCATGACAGATTATACTGCGAATATTGAACTGGCAGGTTTTCAGAATATAGTTTGAGCAAGATATTATCCAAATATCGCAACAGTCTCCATTCTTGGGTTTTCATTATTTTGCCGTACAAGACGTCAGCTTCAGACACAACATCAAGCAGTTTTATCAAATCATTATTGGATACATTGCTAGTAACTATACTAGAGTAAAATGCATTAATTTTTTCCCTAGGATCAATTCTTAGCGAATACAGTACGCTTTGTGCTTCTTGTTTTGTTTTTGCCTTGAAAAATGCGTTCACTCCCGCCTCAATATCAAGCGCTTCAAACGACTTGTCAGACAATACATCAAATCCACCAAGTTGTGCCTGTGCCATGTTCAAAAGCGAGCGAATATCACCTTTGCATTCTACAATAATTTTGATTATAGTTCCGGGAGAAAGTTTTGCTCCCTCATCTTTTAGGACTTTGTTTAGATACAATCCCAAAAGTCTTGGCGGTAATGGTTTTAGATAAATCACTTTGGTTGTTTTTTTGATATTTTTCATTTTATCAGAATCATCAGAGTTTGCGGCAAGAATTATTGGAATTGTCGGTTCTTTGAGAATTTTTAACAGTGCCTCTACTCCTCCAAAGTCTGCGCGGCCATGAATTCCATCCACTTCATCAATGAATATCAGTGGTTTGCCAAGCAGACTGGTATTGCCAAGTAACGGTGACAGTAATTCCTCGATGTTTGATTTGTTTCGAACATCACTTGCGTTCATGCCAACCAGATCATATCCAAATTCCTTTGCTGCCAAATGCGCAATTGTGGTCTTGCCGATTCCAGGTGGGCCAACCAGCAATATCGGCTTTACACCTTTTTTCCATTTTACGATCCAGTCAACGAGTGATTTTCTAGACTCCTCATTGCCAACCATGTCAATGATTTGTTTTGGCCTATGTTTTTCAGACCACATCATAGTATAATCACTTTGGAATCTTTGCGGAAAACTCTGACCACAAGTTAACCTTGTCTAGCTGATTGTACCAATATTGGTTGTAATGTTCCACGGTCAAAAATAAAAATTCCAAAAATTCCGTGTGTGAAAAGTCCTTTGGTAACAATTCCAATGCAAGTCTGGCATCCGACAGATACAATTCGCTTTTCTTCATTGTATACTCGAATCCCTTTTTGACATCATTTGTTAAAAGCGAATAGTATAACGGCCAAGAAGGAACCTTGACAAACTTGTTTTTTATAGAATCCTCGATTTCATTTCCACATCCAACACCTTCTGCAGCGCGCGCCATTCCGAGATAGAATATCTCGCCAAGTGGGTTTTTTGATAGTGCCATGTTTCTGCCGGCGGTTCCCATCACTGCGCGGTATTTTTTGTAGCACAAATTCATCTGTTCTTCGGTGATTTTAGTAGGAGTAGACTTTAGCTTGGTGTCAATGTATTGTCCAAGACGAGCATCCTTGAATCCTTCTTCAAATTCTTGCAAAACTTCCTCTCCGCCTTTTGCAATTTTGTCTCGTGCAAGCTTCAAAATGTACGGATTCATTAGCTTGTAGTCATCCAAATACTCCAAGTCCTCATCTTTGTCGACAATTCTGTCCATTGGTTCTGAAAGATCAATTGCGATAATATGACCATCAACCAAATCCTGACGCATCTGAGCCGATTTTGTGTTTGTATATTCAGACGCTGCATCATATAATGCACAAAAAACCGGAAGTGTCATCTTGACAAAATTAGAGTTCAGTATTCTCAGGACTCGGTCTTTTAGAACATCAGGATTTTCCAGTTTTGATTTTATTGCAGGAATTTCCGAGTCTTGTAGAATGATTTCTGTTGTTCCGACTTCGTCCGCAAATGCCTTTTGTGTGGAAGATGGTGAGTTGTCATTTTTAATTTCACGGAGCAGATCGTCTGCAAATCTTTGCGCAAATTTTGGGAATTCGGCTTCTGCCTCTTCTTTATACTGATTGAACAGCTTAAAGCCCTTGGATTTGAACAGTCCCTGCTTGATTATCTGCTTGCCAGATTTTGTAGACATTAGTGCCTCTTTTGAGATTACAGACTGGTCTTTGCTGCTCACAGTGGATTAGCTTTTCATCTAGTTATTTAGCCTTTCAAGATTTCTTGACTTAAATTACGAAAAAATTTCAAAATATGTATGCAGACAATTCAGATACTAAAAGAAGCATCAAGACTAGTTTATGAAAACGTCAAGGATCTGGCTGGAACAAAAGCAGCCGCAGAAGATCACGGCATAGGCAAAGGCGGAGATATTTCCCGCAAGATAGACATTGTTGCAGAAAAAACTGTTCTAGATTATCTGAAAAAAGTAAAATTCGACTGTATTGTTCTTGGTGAGGAATGTGGTAGGGTGGAATTATCAAAAAACCCAAAAGGCTTTGTAATTATGGACGCAATTGACGGATCGGCAAACGCAGTTAGAGGAATTCCTTTCTTTTGTTGCTCTTTGGCATTCGCACCAAAAAACAAGCTTAGCTCCATTACAGACGGCGTTGTGACAGATCTATCCAATGGTGACATGTATTGGGCTACAAAAGGAAAAGGCGCCTATCTAAACAGCAAAAAAATAACTGTCCATAAACAAAAGCCAGTCTACAAAATAGTCGGGATTAATATTTCAGGCGCCACTCCAAAGCTAGTAAAAAGAATTCAGCCGATTTTTGAAAATTCCAATCATTCAAGACATCTGGGGGCAAACGCACTAGAAGTGGCGTTATTTGCAAGAGGACTGATTGATGTCTATATTGATCTACGAGAAAAAATCAGAGTCACAGACATGGCTGCAGGCTACATACTGGCAAAGGAAGCTGGAGGTATACTGTTAGACCAAAAGCTAAATCCACTAGATTCTGATTTGTCATACGAGACAAGACTGTCATTTATTGCAGCTGCCAACAAGCCAATTTTATCTGAAATAACAAAACAGTTGAAGCTGTAATCAGGCTCAGAATTTTGACTAGATTTGGAACTAGGTTTAATAGCATAATAGTTAGCTAAATCATTCAATGAACAAACCAGTATTTGCTATTCTTCTTGCGGCAATTTTGATTGCGCCGATACTTGCGCATGAATCGTTTGCTGAGAACGCCAAATGTGATGGGGATTGTGAAGCACCAACATTAGGAACTCTTGATGATGGTAAAGTAATAGTTGAGAAAGGCCTTACAATTAACGGTCAGGCATTTGACATAACAGGATTTACACAAACAATTCCTTCCCAAAATCTAATTGTGGGACAGCAAAACACAGTAAAGCTGATCGTATATGAGAACAGCGGCGCCAAGTTTCTTCGCTATGCATCATTTGCACTAGCAGACTACAAGGGAGAGCGAGATCAAACCCAAAAGGCAAGAATTGCATTCATGCAAGACTTTGCTGGCGCACAAAAGTTAGACATCCTAGACTTTGACAAGGTATTTTCCAACGTCAAATACAACGCAACAACGATAGATTCTTTCACTAATGTGATCGAGTTTACTTTTGACATTGCAAAACCAGTACCAAAATCTTCGATCATAATAGAAGCATGGGATGATGCAAGAAACGTACGAAAGGCCGTTCTTTTAGACGGAATCCAGGTAGATGACAAGAGTATGGAGAAAGTCAAAGAAGATAAAATGATGAAGAAAAAGGCTGAAAAGAAAACTCCAGTCAAAGTAGAAGAAAAGTCTATTTTTCTTTAATTTTTAGTATGACACAATATTAGATATCACGTATGGTTTTTAGAAGCGATTTACTTGCATGGATTGCCGTTTCCGGATAACAATTGAGCATCCAACCATTCTGAATTTTACCAAAGTCCATCTTTGCACATTTGGTATCAGATTCAAAGCGGCTATTGTCATTTTTCCATAAGAACCCATTTGCTATTTTAGAGTCAGGATATCCATGCCCTTTTAGTAGTGTTATCTGATTTGTGTTATAGTTCACAGAGATTTCGGCATACAGTGCATTCGGGTATAGGTAGATCACATTTTTGTGGTTCGTAATTGCTTTGAATTCTTTTTTTGTTACATATTCATTGTGAAGGACGATAACCTTATCGTATTTGTCAAGTATTGATGGATTTTTGTCAACATCCATGTCTGAAATAAAATTATAATGCAATAATTTCAACACCTGTACTGCATTGCCACTCGATTCGAATCTGTTTGGATAATCTTTCTTGATATCTACAGTAAGACATGATTTGTCACATTTTCCATGATAATAATCATAAAATCCTCCATCAGAATATGCAGCCGCCGTAAAAATAGGATAGATCACTATTGTTTTTTCTTGTGATTTTTTTGATGGTTGCACTTCAGAATAGATTTTAGAATTTTTCTGGTTTAGCTCAAAGATAACGTTATTCCATACCTTTTTGCCATTTTCCATGGAATAGTCATTTTCTTTTGCTTTTATCAAAAATAGCGATTTTATCTTTAGATATTTCATTGATGTATCTGGTTGCAATTTTGTGGTTTCTGCTTGAATCGATATTGCATTAAACAGGACGCAAGATAGAATCAACACGATTATGATTTTCAAGTACAATAGCATAGAATGACATTTTGACATTATTATGAACTTGCTTTGAATTGTCAAGTTAACATTATAACCAAACCAAATTCTGATAAAATCTAGCCATGGAAGAGTCAGAAAAACGACTAAAACAAGAGGACTGTAGCGAAGACAGCCTAGGTCCAGGAATTCTCACACTTACCAACAAAAGAATCGCTTTCGATAAGACACGTGGAAGGATTGCAGATTTTACAAAGCGAATAGAGGAGACAATACTTGATGTTCAGTTGGGCGATGTTTCAAGAGTTTGGAAAGAGGGTCTTTTCATAAAAAAAGTATGCATAACTACAAAGACCAAAGACGGAGAAAACAGCTACAAATTTGGAGTTTTCAGTACAGGTAGCTGGGAAAAAGATATCAAAAAGGCAATAGATCAGGCAAAATCTCAATAATCAATCTGCACAGTATCTAATCTCCAAGACTGTCGGACAAACGTATCCTTAAGATTTGCACCGTTTTTTGCAGTAGCTTCCAAAAGTCCAGTCCACGCAATTTGTGAACCACAATCTCCAGAATATTCCAGAGGAGCTACGAAAAACTTGGCTTTTTGTCTTGCACAGATTTGTTTGAAAATCTGAGATAGTCTTTTGTTTGCAGCAACTCCGCCAACTATTAGCAGTTCTTTTTTCTCTGTAAATGACAGTGCTCTTTCTGCAGCTTCTCCAATCATAGCAAACGCAGTCTCTTGTAATGAATAACATGCATCTTGTTTGTTTTTAGAAATTCTTTTTGCTGCAGACATTAGTCCAGAAAATGAAACATCGTTTCCCTTCACTACATATGGTAATTCCACATATTTTGTAGAGTCTCTTGACAGCTCCTCAATTTTTTTACCGCATGGAGAGGCAAATCCAAGCGAGCGTCCAAACTGATCCAATAACTGTCCAAGTGTAATATCCAATGTTTCTCCAAATATTCTCCACTTTTTGTTTTTCAGTGCAGCAAGCATTGTGTGGCCGCCAGATACCAACAATACCAAAGGATCCTTTGCACCAGTAAGCATTTTGCCCAATTCAATGTGACCTATCGCATGGTTCACTGGATAGATCGGTATCTTGTAATATGATGATACAGTTCTTGCTACAACCCCAGAGACTCTCAGACATGGTCCAAGGCCAGGCCCTGCAGAATACGAAATGATGTCAATGTCTTTTATGGAGATGCCTGCTTTTTTGACGCATTCTGACAATACATCAGCGCTGCACTCTATGTGATGTCTTGACGCCTCACGAGGATGTATCCCTTGACCGTCCGGTGGCCTGTAGATTTTTCTTACATCTGAACGGATTTTTCCCTTGTTGCCTTGTTTTTCCACTATGGCGCAGGAAAATGTGTGTGCCGTGCTTTCTATTCCCAGACAAAGCATTGCTATCCACGACTCATGCTGGATATAATTTTGATCACATCGCCATCTTTTAGCACATGATCACCACTGATTCGTTGTTTTGTTTTTGCATCTATTGCATGTAAGAATCCTTTTGCCAAATCTGCATGTATCGTTGCTGCCAATTCCTTTGCAGTAGATCCGACAGGAAGCAGTCTAGCGTCAGGCAACACGACACCATCTTTGTTTGATAGCTTGGTTTCGTCTTCAACAGGATAAACTGTGATGAATTTTAACACGTCAAACACTGCATAATTGATTGCTGCCTGAACTCCAGTGGTTTGAATTTTTGATAGAACATTTTTGACAAGATCTAGCGCTTGTTTTTGCTGTGGATTTACAGATTCATTTGATATTGTAAAAACAGAATCTCCGGGAAGGTATTTGATCAGATTTGCTTTTGATGCTTTTCTCAGCAACAGTTCTGATTCTGCACTACATGTCACCACATGATTTTCTTTTTTTATTTTTTCAATTATGGATAGATCTTTGCAGAGATCAGCTTTGTTGGCTGCAATCAAGACAGGTTTTGTCTTTTTACGTAGCTTTGTCACAAACATCAAAATGTCATCTTCTGTCCAGTCTGTAGGTTTTTTTGTTACAAGCCCAGTTTCTTTTATCATATCAGATACCTCAAAGTCTTTTATTCCAAGACCAGAAAATCTTCGCGTGATTCCCTCAACTAGTGTTGCGGTTTTTTGCAGAATTTCTTTGAGTAGTTTTTGCCACTCTCTCATCAGAATTTGTTTGAACCATTGATTGAATTCGTTTTCGACAAATTCTATATCTTCCATTGGATTATGGGTTCCGGGAGGAACTGGCTGTCCCTGAATGTCGGTAGTTCCGGCAATATCTACAACATGAATCAGAACATCTGCTTGTCTGGCATCGTCCAAAAATCTATTTCCAAGACCCTTGCCCTCATGTGCGCCAGGAACCAGTCCTGCAACATCAATAATCTTCACCGGTACCAAGCGGATTCCGTCAAGACATGATGGGTTTTGATGAGTTATTCCAAAATGCTTGCATGCACATTTTGTCTTGACATATGTTACCCCCACATTAGGCTCTATTGTGGTGAACGGATAGTTCCCAATGGCAACCGCTGTTTCTGTAGCAGCGGAGAAAAATGTAGATTTGCCTACATTTGCCTTGCCAAGCAGTCCAATAAACATCAAAGAGGAAAAAATCGCCACTTCTTATTAGGATTGCAGAAATTGTTTAATGTGGACTCAGTCTAGCCCATGCATGTTAGTAATAACCGGTAATCCAGGCGTCGGTAAGCATACAATTGCAGAAAAATTATCGGAAAAAACCAATATGCAAATTACTGATCTTAACCAAATTGCCATTCAAAACAAGATTTTCAAAAAGCGCGACTCCGCACTAGACGTCGACGTGACAAAGCTAACAAAAATAGTCAAAAAGACAATTCAGAAGAATGGCATAGTTGTTGGACATTTGGCGCCATATGTTTTGGATAAAAAACAGGTCAGCCATGTCATAATATTGCGAAAAAATCCATACAAGCTACTTCCAGTATACAAAAAAAGAAAATACTCTCAGAAAAAAACAATTGAAAACATCGGCAGTGAAATTCTAGGTATAACAGAATATGATTCCATTACTAGATTCGGTATGAAAAAGACCACTCAGATAAACACGACAAATCTGACACCAAATCAAATAGTCAACAAGATAATGCTGATTCTAAAGAATAAATTCAAAGGAGACAAGGTAGACTGGCTAGACATAGTCGCAAGTAAAGGCGATCTTGCCAAGTTTTTCCCAAACAAGAAATGACCATATTTGAGATTCTCAAAACGGATCTAGCTGCAAGAATAGGAATATTGCAGACCAATCACGGAAAAGTGGAAACTCCCGCCTTTGTGCCAGTTGTTCATCCAGTAAAGCAGAGTGTCCCAACTGCAAAATTAAAGCAAATGGGCTTTGATCTGGTCATTACAAATGCATACATTACAATGAAGCGTTGGGGAGAAGAGGCTGCAAAGCGCGGTATACATGATATAATAAAATTCGACGGCAGTGTCATGACAGATTCCGGCGGATATCAGGTTTTAGAATATGGCCAAGTTGATGTTACTCCAGAAAACATGGCCGAGTTTGAACAAAAAATAATGACGGATATTGCAATACCATTAGATAAGCCTACAGGATATGGACTGCCAAAGAAAAAGGCCAAAGATTATGTGGATCACACATTACAAGTAACAAAAAAAACTCTGGACAACAAAAAAGACAATGGTCAGATTTGGGTTGGTCCAATCCAGGGTGCAGAACATCTTGATCTTGTGAGAAAATCAACGAGTACACTTTTGAAACAAGGATATCAAATGCTTGCCTTTGGCAGTCCAGTAGAAGTAATGGAATCATACGAATATGGACTGCTTGCAAAAATTATTTTAGAGGCAAAAAAACTAGTTCCAAATTCCATACCGATTCATCTGTTTGGTGCAGGCCATCCATTGACGATACCAATCGCAATTGCACTTGGTTACGATACATTTGATTCTGCATCCTACATGCTTTATGCAAAACATGACAGATACATCTCCGATGACAGGACTAACCACCTTACTGAGATGCAGTATTTTGCATGCAGTTGCGAAGTATGTACAAAATATACACCAAAGTCACTCTCAGAATTACCTCATGATGAGCGAATCCCGCAAATTGCCCTACACAATCTTTACGCAATAAAGGCCGAAGTGGACAGAACCAAGGAGGCAATACATGAAGGACGTCTCTGGGAATACATAGTCAAAAAGATAAAGGCACATCCAAAACTGTACGAAACCCTAGATGTGTTTACGGCAAATTCCGAGTTTTTGGCAAAAACAACGCCAAAATTCAAGGACAAAGCCTTGTTTCTATACACCCCAGATGACCAGTTCAGACCTGAAATCATATCATATCACAAAACGGTCCGGAATTTCAAGACTGATAAAAAAGAGCTAGTAATATTACGCGATGCGGAAGACAAACCGTTCTACCTTTCTGGAGATTACGCCAGAATCAGAAAAAAGTACAATGTCGACAAGGTCCAGTTCTGCCAATACAACCCATATCTCGGATTGATACCGCTGGAGATTTCCGACTTGTATCCAGCAGCACATTATGTATCATCAAAAACAAATGCAAACCCAGAAGAATTTACTGAATTTGCAAAAACCTGGAAGACATTTTTCCAAAACAACAAATTCAGCACAATTCATTTGGAAAAAACAGAATTTCTAAAATCACAAAAATTATCAAAATCAGCCAAGACTAGACAAATAAAAAAGTAAAAAGAAAAGATTCGCGGTCTAAAGACCTGCGTCTTCTGCCCAGCCTTTAATGAATACACCGTTCTTGTGAAGAGGAACTGGTTGACCAGCTGTGTAGTTCATTGGTCTCATCCAAAAGATGGATTTTGTTGGACAAACTCCAATGCATGCTCCGTCGGAGATGCATCTTTCTGGATAAAAGACAAATGCTTTACCTCTCTTCCAGCCTTCTACAGGCTTTACACGGAGTACGTCTGGGCCAAGAGATGTACAGATTTCTACGCATAGTGCGCAGCCAATACATCTTTGTTCGTCAACGTCTGGAAGTATTGCTATTGGCATTTATTTCACTTAATCTGATCATTTCTTAGTAACTATTTAAACCATGATTGGATTATTCAACAGCGTTATAGTTTTTGATCGATAGAAAATGATCGAGATCAGATCCACAACAAGTTTACAAAATATAAAAAAGGTATACAGATGGTTTTTACTTTCGCATTGCGTCGATTTGGCCGCTTGTTACCCAATCCAGCAATTCAGCTGCAGAAGGATTCAAGTCAGCTCTTTTGTCCATCAGATTTTTTACCCAAACCCAATTAAGTTGGTTTAACAGTGGTTTGTTTCCTTCATCGCCTGCGCGAACTTTGTTGCGTAGGTCTGCAGGAATTGAACTCCACCATTGGTCAAAAGTTCTACCCATGAAAGGGGATCTTAGGTTTGACTAATTAAAGCTTGTGGAGATTACATTATTGGCGCAACGATCGGGCGATCTTGTGACAACCTTTTAACATAGACCGAAAACCATCCCAAATCTCTTGAAAGTAAAAGTTTTAGGTGCAGGCCTTGAGGTCGGCAGATCCGGTTTTTTGGTCAACTGTGAAGACACCAATTATCTTTTGGATTATGGAGTGAACTTAGGTAAAAATCTACAAGCTCCAATGCACGTAATGCCAAAAGAAGTAGATTCCATTATTGTAACTCATGCCCATTTGGATCATTCGGGTTATGTGCCGTTGATGTATGTCAGTGGTACATGCCCTGTTTACGCAACGCCGCCCACGTTTGATCTGAGCAGACTCTTAATCGAAGATATGTTACGACTAGAAAAAGAGGCTCACCCGTTCGGTGTTCCAGAAGTAAACAAGATGTATTCTCATGCAAAAAGAATAGGATTCAAGGAAAAAATCACCCAAGGTAGATCATCTTTTGAGCTTAGAGATTCAGGTCATGTCGTAGGCGGCGGAACCGTATTAATAGAATCTGAAGGTAAAAAGATGTTCTACACCGGAGACATCAATGTAAACGGTTCCAGAATGCTGCGTGAGGCAGATTTGGATATCGGGGAAATAGACATGCTGATCACAGAGAGCACCTATTCACAAACCACACAGATGCCAAGAAAAGAGTCTGAGGAGAAATTCATCGAGTTCGCAAACGAAATACTAGATCAAAAAGGAACTTTGTTTGTTCCAGCATTTTCAGTAGAACGATCACAAGAAATTGCATGTATTCTCAAAAATGCCAAATTTAAACACAAAATAATCATGGACGGAATGGCACTATCAGTAAACGAGGTTTTATTGAGATACCCAGAATATTTGAGAGATTACGAGGTATTTGTTGATGCCATAGAAAATACAATTTGGGTCAGAACTCATTCAGAGAGAAAGCGTGAGTTGTCAGAACCATGTGTCGTGATATCACCTGCCGGAATGCTAGTAGGAGGAAATGCGGTATTTTATTTGCAGGAATTGGCTCTGAACAAGAAAAACGGAATCGCTCTTGTCTCTTATCAGGGAGAAGGCACACCAGGCAGAAGACTGCTTGATTCAGGCAA
>RHCX01000151.1 GCA_010028495.1 Nitrososphaeria archaeon
TTTTGGAACGAGCCATGATCCAGACATAACTTCGGTCAGGCACACCGATAATCGTCGTCTCATAGGTATCGTCGAGATAAGCGATGAGGTAGGTGGCCTTAAAGGGCCAGATGAATTGCATACGCCACTCGGCATTAGTCTCGTAATTATAGACGAAGCCACGTGGGTGGTAAGTCTTGAGGGGCCCGGTGAAATCGCCCTGGTTAAACACGTAGGTGGTCGCAATTGTGCCATCGGGGTCGAGCTTGTAACTTTCGACACCATTAAAGGCGTCGTCTTCGATGAAGGTGGGGATGTGTGCGATGACGTACCAGTCGCCCATGAATCGATTCAGATCAACCCGTCGATCGATAGCGCGTAAAGGCGGTTTAGAATCTGAACCGAAGAATTTAGACCATGATTCGCAGCCAGAGAAGAGCGTGGCTAGTGCAGCAAAGAACAAAGACCGTCCGGCAACGCTACCTCGCATGTTTGTATTCATCTTAACCCGAATGATACGATTATTGGACAAGTTGGCAAGATGGGTGCGAGTTTAGCTCGCAAGGGGACAAGTGGGTGGGGGAGGAGCGAAGAAGATACGACACCAAAAAGGGGTCAGACACTATTAGAGTAGTCTGACCCCTTTAATGGGGTCAGGCACCATTAAGGTAGTCTGACCCCTTTATTTAGTTTTAGTCGCGGAGTCTGAATTCGATGAGGCTCCAATTGTTCTCGTACTTATTGATATCCCAAAGTGCGAAGATTGTATTCTAATTAAGATTTTATGACATTATCTGGGTGTAAGCCCCTAATTACTTTGGATTGTTTTTTTTTAATTTTGGGTCTAAATAAACACAATGAAAACAAACTTACGTAAAACAGGTGTCTTGTACGAAACTGAAATCAAATTTGTTTTAGAGGCTATAGATTCTGCCAAAAACAAAATTAAATTAGATTCAATACTCAAGAATGGTAGAGGAAGTTACCTTATCTTTCAAGATGTGGCGGCACATTATGCTGGACTCACTGGAGGAACTGAGGGTAGTGGATCGGACTTGGTTGAAGAAGAAAGTGGAAATGGATATGAGGTTAAGTCTTACCATGATCACATAGTTTTTCCTGAATCTCGTTATGATGAAGTGCATTGTGGTCCTTCTTCGGTATTCGCAAACAATTCTAGTGCATCAAAATACAAAAAACTAATCCAAGAAGAGGATTATGAGTCAGCATTAGAATTGTGTTTCGAAAAGGGTTACGGGAAAAATGACTTTTATGTATTTACAAATACCTCAAAGTTTAAAAATGGTATTTTTAGGTATTTAGTTATTCATAGAAATGAATTAATAAAAATAGTTGAAAAAAAAGATCCTGCAAAAGTCTCCAGAAAAAAACTTCTAGGCACTACTAACGGGAAAACATTTTCAATTTCATAACCATGAAAGGTAATAGCAGAAAAAATTCAACTGAACAATTTTATACATTACCTGAGGTTGCACTAGATTTTGCATCAGAAGTTGTTAAAATTTATGGCAAGGATGCAAAGTTTATAGAGCCTTGCGGTGGCAGGGGTGCTTTTGTGGATGCTCTCATTTCATTAGGGGTAAAGCCTGATCGAATTACTGCATTTGACATAGATCCTAA
>RHCX01000152.1 GCA_010028495.1 Nitrososphaeria archaeon
AGAGTTTGGCGAGTTTGATTCTGCAAAAAAAATTCTAGATGTTGGAAGCGGATTCTGTATTCCAGCTACGATTTGGAAGAAGAAGCGACCAGACTTGGACATATTTTGCATGGACTTGAACTATTCCGAGCTCAAAAATGGAAGCAACCATGTGATATCGCAGATAAACTCTTCATCTACTATGATCCCATTTTCTGATAAATCATTTGACAGAATAATTGCTCTGGAATCTGCACAACATTTTGCGCCACTGGAAAGATTTTTCCAAGAAGCAAAAAGAATTCTTACAGATAACGGCAAGCTAGTCTTGGCAATTCCGGTTACAAACAATCATGCTAAGCTAAAGCTTGGAATACTAAACATAACGTGGCTTTCAAAAAAATATACGGAATCGCACATCAAGGACACAATAAAAAATGCAGGATTTAGCCTCAAAAAAGAAGAATCGATTGGAAAAATTGTGTACGAGCCGTTTGCAGATTTTTACATTCATAATAGAAAAGCCCTTAGAGAAAAACTGGTCAGTACATATTCCGATAGAATTGAAAACCTGGTCTTCAAGTCCATGAAGAAAATGAAAGAATTATCAGAGAAGAAAATAATTGATTATCTGTTGTTGAGCTTAGAGTAAGAAATTTTTTGCGCAAATTTGACAGCAATTGCGCCAACTATACTCCCAGATATTATCAGAAGCGGCGCAACTATGGGCACCATTTCAAAGTAGATTATCGAAGTAAGGCTTGGCCACATCAGCTTGTCCAGAGTTATCTCGTTGTAAGTATAGGTAATCAATGGATAATACAGAAAATAAAATGCACTGCCAAAGACTGCACCTGCAATCATCATGCCTTTGCTAGTGTTTGATCTGGACAAGACATAGTCGCCAAGCAATATTGGCACGATATTGAGTGAGTAAAACGGAATTGTCGGAATCAAAGTATGGTTCGGAATTACTGCACTCATTGTCATTATTACCAAGTATATGGCGCCAACAATTGATGCTACACCAAATCTGTTTTTTGCAAACAATGCCGAACTGACCAGAATTGTAGATACCAAAAATGGATACGCCACACTAGCAAAGCCTGCCGCAAAGACAGGATTTGGATTAAAATCAAAGTAATCAGTCTTTGAGAAAGGCAGTGAGAAAGAATAGAACAGTCCGGTTATCGAAAGCCAGACTGGGATCATTGACAGAATGATTGCTATTTTGTTTGGTCTTTCAAAATATAGTGATTTTGTGTTCATCAAAGCCCCGATACTAGTCAGGCCCATACCTGCAATGAGCACCAAGTGAGGTGGGCTGAGCAGGCCGTCCAGTCCAAATTTGGAATGCCATGTAAAATCAATTGGTCCGGCAGACAACAATGACACAATTCCTATTGTAGTAATTTTGATGCCGTTGCGGAATTGTGCTAGTTTCCCAGATTTTTTCCACGCGACAAAAAGTAGCACAAATCCAAGCAGAGCCAGGCCTACGCCGGAATACAAAATCGCATGAGGTGGTGCAAAAAACGTCTCTGGCTTGTTTAGGATATGATTGGAAATATCCCAGCTTCCGCCGCCTGTGACCATTATTATGCCAATACTGACTACAAGATTT
>RHCX01000153.1 GCA_010028495.1 Nitrososphaeria archaeon
TCATATTGCTTAAAGCAATTCAGACTATCAAAAACTGGAGAACATTCATTGATCTTTATTTCCGTAAAATAAAATCTGATTATACAGTACTAGAAATGCGTAATGGAATCAAAGTGAAGCTAAGGACAGATTCAACAGATCTCATGGCATTTGTTAATGTCTGGTTAGTAGAAGAATACAAAAAACAAGGCTTTGAGATTAAAGATAAGGACACGATCATAGACATAGGAGCACATATAGGACTGTTTGCTCTATATGCATCACAATTTTGCAAGTCGGGAAAGATATTTTGTTTTGAACCAATTAAAGAAAACTTTGA
The DNA here is from genome assembly GCA_010028495.1 of Nitrososphaeria archaeon. Classification (GTDB taxonomy): domain Archaea; phylum Thermoproteota; class Nitrososphaeria; order Nitrososphaerales; family Nitrosopumilaceae; genus Nitrosotenuis. The sequence goes on from RHCX01000153.1 coordinate 320, forward strand.
TGTTTTGACGGCAAATGTTGAGCTGAACAAAATTATAAACATAATTGCTGTCAACAAGGCAGTATCTACAGAAAACAAAACCATTACAATTTACCTAAGTGAGGATCAATCAGGCCACAGCATGCATCATGCAAGTTCAAAAAAAATACAAGTCGAATCAATTTCACTGCAAAGCATTTTTGATTTGAATTCCATCGAACAATGCAATTTTATGAAAATGGATTGTGAGGGAGAAGAATACCACATCATGGAGGCTTTACCAGATTCTCACTATGCCAAAATTAGGAAAATTTGCATGGAATATCATTTAGCGGATGTCAAACAAAAATCGCTAGATGACATGATAAGCAGATTGGTAAAGCTTTCCTTTAAAACGACAAAAGCCGAGGCGACACGCACTATGGGACTTTTATACGCACGAAGATGAAAGAACTGATAACACAGAAAGAATCTTTTTCTATGATCAGCTTTGGATTAGATTTCGAGTAGACAATAGATATGAAAATTGCACTAGTTTGTCCAGCATCATTACCTGCTACACAGTTTGGCGGAATTTTGTTTCTCTGCGTAGACATAGCCAGAGAGTCAGCAAAGATTGGACACGACGTCACAATTTATACGACAGATCTAGATTTTGCAAACAACGCTAGTACTTTTAACAAAGATCTGCCACGGCTTGAGACACATCAAGGATTTAGAATAAATCGCACACATGCTTGGTTTTCATTCAAGTTATTTTTTGTAAACCCCGGCATGTATTTTCAGCTGAAAAAGAACAAACCAGACATAATTCATACAGTTGGAGTTAGGAGCTTTCAGTCATTCATATCTGCATTGATTTCAAAGAAATTCAAAATACCATTAGTTATATCGGACCAGGGAGGCCTGACGACTCATCCAGATCTGCAAGGATACATAACAAGAAAATTATCATACAAACTCCAAGATAAAATGATAAAGTTTGTAATAAAACAAGCAACAAAAATTTCTGTTGCAAATCAATATGAAAAAGATATTTTTTTGAAATTTACAGATGAATCCAAAATTACAATAGTTAGAAATGGAATTAGTTTGGAAGAATTATATTCAGATTCGATAAATTTTAAGGAAAAATATTCCATTTCTGAACGATACATTTTGTTTGTCGGCAGATTTAGCTCGGTAAAAGGCGTTGACGTACTTCTCAGATCCTGCGAACACATATCCAATAAACTAAGAGAATCCAAAACAAAATTGGTGATAATGGGTGTGGATTTTGGATTTGAGGAAAAAATG
>RHCX01000154.1 GCA_010028495.1 Nitrososphaeria archaeon
GGTATTTGGTACCTTAGCAGGTCCACGTACTGTTGCTCGTAACGCAACTGAGGATGCTATCGTACATTTAGCCATTGGAGAATCACCATTTGGTTTAACTAAGAGTCGTCTTCTTACAACTAAGTTCAATCAAATCCGTGAGGGTATGGCTAAACTATCTCAAGATGAGATTAGAGCAGCCAAAGAAATTAAAGACTTAGAAACACAGATAGTGAACTCTGCAGATGAAACAACAAAGTCTGCATTGACTATGACTCTTAAGGAGCGCAAAACTGCTTTTGAAGAACTTGAGGGTAAAAAGTTAGATTGGTCTCAGTCTAAACTAGGATTTATTAACAAAGTAGTTCGTCGCTCAGAGACTGAGCGTTACCGTAAAGAACTTGCTATGGCTATCGCTGAAGGCAAGGATCCAGTAGAGGCAGCTCGTGTTGTTATGGCATCTGCTTTTGGAGATTCCAGAATTGGAAGCCTAATAGCAAAAGAAGACTACCAGTACTTCGATAAGTTAATGAAATACGGCAATGTCGAAAATACCCTAGATGATGTTACGCAAGGTGGCACATCATATGCTCAGAATGCTGACTATATCGTAGCAACAAAACGTGATGTGGCAGAATATGGTGACGTTGCAGAATTAGTTATTGATGGCAAACGTTATGCTCAATCTAGAGGTGTAAAGAACTACGGTCAATTTGACCCAGTGGTATCTGATGCCAACCGAGTTTCCTGGATGATGCAGATTGGTCGCTTGGCTAATAGTCCACTAGATCGTATTGCTATCGCTAATCTAGAACAAGCGGGCGATAATAAGGCTATTGACGCTGTGCTCAATGCCATCAAAGGATTGACCAATACTCAGCGTGGACGCTTCGAGTTAAATGGTGTTATCCCTGATGAGGAGTGGGCATCTAAGATTGTTGCTCGTGCTAAAAATTATTTTGTCAAGCGTGATGGTAAGACCCTTAATGAGGATTTATTAAACAAAGTACGCTTTACGACAGAAGATGGAACTACAAAGGTAACCTCAGAGTTTCTACGTCTTGAAGATATTCCAGGCATTGGCAACCCAGAGTTAGCTCCACAGTGGATTTCAGGTCGCGTATTGCTTCCAGTATCTGGAGTAGATAACCTAGGTGCATCTATTGTAGACAAGACCTACAACTATATGGCTGAAGCCAACGGTCGCTTTACTCGTCAGAATGTTGTGCAGTACGAAGCCACCAGAGTCCTTAAAGAAATGGATGAATCAGGCTTTACTAAGCGTGCTGAAGATTTAATTATGCAAGGTAAAACTCCTGAAGAAGCAGTAGATGCTTGGGAGTATGCACAAAAGCGTCTTGTCGAGATGGCTCTTGAGACAGCAACAGAGCGCACTCTTGCATATGTTGATAACCCAGCAATGCGTACGCAACTTGCATTTACAAGCCGCAACCTTGCCCGCTTTTTCCGCGCTACTGAAGATTTCTACCGTCGCGTATATCGCACTGCTCGCTATAACCCAGAGGCAATCTCACGTCTTGCTTTAACATATGAAGGCATCACTCACTCTGGCTGGGTACAACAGGATGACCAAGGAGAATCTTACTTCTTC
>RHCX01000155.1 GCA_010028495.1 Nitrososphaeria archaeon
AGATTTGCCAGCTATGCCAAAGTCTTGAAATCGTATCCGTGACATCTGAATATATTGAAGTGATTTGACGTTGGTATGATGGCAAACTCTGTTAATTTTGTCGTACTTGGGGATCAAACGGTTGCAGCAAATCTTGGCAAAAAAGGAACTGCGACCGACATGACAATGTATGATAAAAAAGAATCTGGAGTTATTCGAACATACACAACACCAAGCGGATTTCCAGACAAAATCCAACCTCTTCTTCAGACTATCAACCTGGCAGAGCACGTCATATTTCATGTAAATAAATTGGACAAGTTTGTCGGTGAGCAAATCGTGGCATTAGACATGCTGCAAAAAAAGACAGGATTGCTCTCTTACACATATGATGTTGATGAAAATCTTCTAAACACAATGATAAAAAACACAGTTCTTACCGGATATCAAAAAATATCTCAGGACAAAATCAAAGAGGAATCCGACAAGCTGGAGCAAATATCCAAAGACGGAAACGCACGAGTCGTAATTGATCACTGCTTTGATGTCAAGGGCGTGGGGACTGTAATTCTTGGCAAAGTAGAACAGGGAAAGATCAAACAATATGATACTCTAAAGCTGATGCCTGCAGGAATTGATGTTTTAATAAAATCAATACAAATGCACGATGATCCTGTAGAAGAAGCAGTATCTCCTGGTAGGGTTGGTCTTGCGGTTAAAGGCGTGAGTCCTGATCAAGTTGGAAGAGGAGACCTGCTTTGTGCTCCCGGTTCAGAACAAGTAACAACAGAAATGGAATTGGACTTTGCAAAAAGCCCGTTTTACAAGGGAGATATTGCACCAAACCAGATGTGCCTAGTTAACATTGGACTGCAGATAAAGCCTGCAAAATTTGCATCTATATCTCCGTTGAAGCTGACTTTGGAAAAACCCGCAGTATATACAACAAGGGCGACATTTGCGTCATACTAAAGCCGGAATCAACAAGCATCAGACTGCTTGGCAGTGGCAAAATCAAATAGAAAATTAAGCTCTATTCCAAATCAAAGACATGACTGGCATTAGAGCATGTCCAATTTGTCCTTCATGTGGCTCTAAACGATTCGAACGACTACCTGATAAAGATGCAGTCAAAGTAAAATGCAAAACCTGCAACAAGATAATCTCGATTTGATTCTTGATGGTTTTTATTGTGTATATTTTGGAATTATATCATGGCAAAGACTTGGAAGGATACTGATATCAGCCTAGATCCTATCAAAAATCAGACAATTGCAGTAATTGGTTATGGTATCCAAGGCGATGCGCAAGCAAACAATCTTAGAGATTCTGGACTCAAAGTTATAGTTGGACTAAAGGAAGGCAGCCAAACTTGGAACAAGGCAAAGTCTGACGGACATACCGTGATGTCTGTTGCAGATGCCACTAAACAAGGCGATATCGTACATATCTTATTGCCAGACATGATTCAATCCCAAGTATACAAAGATGAAATCGGACCTAATCTTTCCGCAGGAAAGGCATTATCATTCTCACATGCAGCAGCTATCCAGTGGAACTGGATTAAAGCTCCAGACAATGTTGATGTCATCATGGTTGCACCAAAAGGTCC
>RHCX01000156.1 GCA_010028495.1 Nitrososphaeria archaeon
CAGATTGAGGCATCCGAATTAGCAGCAGAGCCACTACCTGACTCCGATAAGCGAAACTCTGTTCTACTTTATGAGTCAGCTGAAGGAGGCGCCGGTGTCCTGACTCGTCTTGCCAATGAGCCAGACGAATTCGCTAAGGTTGCTCTTAAGGCCCTTCAATTAATGCATTACAAGATTCCTGAAGGCGCTACTTCCTTTGCTGACCTTGAGAATCTTGAGAAAAGTTGTGAGCGTGGCTGTTATCGTTGTCTTCTAAGTTATTATAATCAGACGGAACATGAATATATTAACAGACAGGATAAAAAAGTCGTCGAACTCCTGTTAGCCTGTGCAGCAGGCAATGTGAAATTATCTAAACCTTCTGATTCTACTGAGTCTACTGGAGTATTAGGATTGTGGATGTCGAAACTTACAGAACTAGGGCTCCGTCATCCTGATGACCGCGAAGTTAAGCTCACAGGCTACGACCGAAAAGTAGATGCTTTGTATTCAGAACTTAGGTTTGCAGTTTTAATTGGTGCAGTTTCCTCAGATGTTGTGACATATCTTGAGAGCAAAGGCTTTACAGTTATTAGATTCACTGAGAATCCTGCCGAATGGCTCGACGTATTTAACTCAAACGAACACTGCTTCAAAATTAAACGATAGCTATGTCAGAAATTTCAAGTCCAGGAACTATTATCACGGCACGAGGACGTGATTGGGTTGTCCAACCTAAATCCACTGAGGTGCGTTTAGTGCTACGTCCGCTTGGTGGTGCAGAGTCAGATCAGGTAGTCCTGTGTCCAGCCTTAGAGCAGCCATTTAGGAAAGTAGGGCCCGCAAGTTTTAATCCGCCCAATCCTGAATTTCCAGGTACCCATGATGGTGCACGTTTACTGCGTGATGCACTGCAATTAAAACTTCGTTCTGGCGCCGGTCCATTTCGCTCATTCGGCAATATTGCTGTCGAGCCTAAGGTTTATCAATTGGTGCCATTGCTGATGGCTATGAAACAGGATGTAGTTAGACTACTCATAGCTGATGACGTTGGTGTGGGTAAAACGATTGAAGCCGGAATGATTGTCAGAGAGCTCATGGACCGTGGTGAGATTAATCGACTAGCTGTGCTTTGTCCTCCTCACCTTATTGAGCAGTGGCACGGCGAATTGCTCAAGAAGTTTAATATCCGTGCTGAATGCATTACTGCTAACCGCGCTGCACAAATCGAACGTAATCTACCTCCTGGTGAAGATTTATTTAAGTACTATCCTTTTGTAATTATCAGCTTGGATTACATTAAGAGCGATAAGAACAGAGACTATTTTCTCAGTAAGGCTCCAGAATGTATTATTGTCGATGAGGTCCACTCCTGTGTTTCTGGTTCCGACAGACAACTTCGACAAAAGTTGTTGCAGGATTTGGCTGACCAAAAAGAACGTCACTTAATTCTACTTTCAGCTACTCCGTATTCTGGTGATAACGATGCGTATTTTAAACTGCTTGGACTTCTTGATCCAGATTTTCAAGGATTAGCCGAATTAAGTGAAGGTGATCCTAAGGTAAAAAAACTACGCGATAA
>RHCX01000157.1 GCA_010028495.1 Nitrososphaeria archaeon
TGCGGTAGGTGATGAGTTTGTTGTCCTAGTTACAGCATCTCCACAAAGGTCAATTGATTATCGTGTTGTATCGTCTACGTCTGATTCGTATACATTGCAAATGGACTTGCCGGATGGTGCTTCGTCGCTTACTATAGTTGGAACCGCGGTTGTACCGGAGTTTGGCTTTATTGCATCGCTGATAATGGGCCTGGCCACATTACCAATTATTCTGGTGAGAAAAAAATTCCAGAGTCTGTGGTAAAAGTCTCTTGGATTATCAGCTAGACTGAAAATCTTCTTTGATTGTTCTACCAATCTGTTAATCTATGGTTTCAAAACAAATCTGAATAATGAAGAAACTAGCTATTTTTGTCGCATTTGTACTTGCGCTTGGACTGGCAAGTGGTGCATCGGCCCACAAGTCTCAGGTAGTGGGCAACTATGAAATTGAGGTTGGATGGCAAAACGAGCCCCCATTAGTTGGCCAAGACAATACAATCACAATAATGATTACAAATGCCACAGAACATCAGCACGACGAAGCGGCAACACACGATGATGAAATGACACATGATGAAAATGAAACCGCAACCATGGATCACATGCAAGAAGAACACGAACAGGTTCTAAAAGAACATGAGCAAATCATGCAAGAACACGATGAGGCCATGAAAGGCAACATGGACAAGGCAGATGTAGAAAAAATGATGCATGATCACATGTCACTCATGGAAAAACACGAAAAAATCATGCAAGAACATGAATCGATGAAGGACCAAATGACTTCCGAGCAGTTTACTACAATGTTGGCCAGTCATGAGCAAATAAGAAAAGATCATGAGCAAATGAGCCAAGACCATGATAAAATCATGGAAATGTATGGAATTGACGACACTGATCACGACTCTGAAGACCATGATACCGAGGTACACGATGACGAACATGACAGCGAAGGCATTAGTGGATTAGAATCAACATTTGAATCCTATGTCACAGTAAATGGCAAAATGACTGCACTGGAATTTGTTGAAGACCAAGACATGCCAGGAATGTACATGGCACAATACACACCGGAAGAAACTGGATATCCTGTAGTTCATTTGACCATGACGACAGACGATGGTACATCAGAAGTTGACTTTCATCTAGAAAAAATCAAAGAACATGTGGACTCTCCACGTCAGCAGCAAAGTCAAGGTATTGCACCAAATGAAGTAGAATGCAACGCAGAAAAAGTACTAATGTACAAAATAAGCAACGAATCTGCAATTTGTGTATCACAAGACACTGCAGACAAACTCTTTGCTAGAAACTGGGCAAAATACTTCTAAAACACAATTCTCTTTTTATTATTTTTTTATGACTAATGTATAGCTTAGAAAAAATCTGATGAGAGATATGTCATGAATACCAAAATTGGCCTCTCATCACGGTATGTTGTTTTTTGTAATGCACAAAATAATAAGAGAATTGGTACAACATCAAAACTAATTCCAACCGCAATCAGAACAAATGATTTTAATAAAAAAACGCGCAGAGAAGATGGGAATGACTCCACTATGGTCAGGCTATGGTTTG
>RHCX01000158.1 GCA_010028495.1 Nitrososphaeria archaeon
TGATCTCACTGTAGCATCTGGATGTGCACTGGCAAACATTCCTTTGGTGGTTGCTACAGAGCAAGAATATGAAAAACTACAATCGGGCCAAGACTTGACTCTGGACACTGCTTCTGGCGTATTATAGCTCTTCTCGTATTATCTTCCCATTTGGTTTTTCCTCTTTGAAGATTATTCCTTCAAATGAATAAATTTTGGTTTGTTTTTGCATCCAACAATCTGATGGCAATCCAGCCTTTTGACATGTATGGGCGAGAAACTCTTGCTCATTCCAGCCACATTCTACTGGAACCTGGGGGAGTAGCAATCCAGAATTGTGTCCTTGTTTTATGATGAGGCCGTCTCGGCCAACCTTGATCTTTTTTGGAAGCGCGGAATTGTCGTCTACTGTGATCTCCTTTGGGGGAGTAAGAATTGTCACTTCAAACGTAATAGAATCAAGCTCGGAACTATCAACAGGAGAAAATCTCGGGTCCTCGGTTGCTGCTGCAATAGCTACTTCTGGTAATGCATCTGATATTTTTCTTGGTAAGGGGAATCCAATGCAGCCTCTCAAGTCATTTTTTGTACTTAGTGTGACAAATATCCCGGCATCGAATGACAATTTTGACTCTATATCCTTGCCAAACGTGATTCTTTTACCTCTAGTCACATATTCAGCTACAATTTTCCTTGCTGTGGATACTAGAAGTTGGCCATCGCGGTCCGTTATGTATTTTGACATTCATTCTCTAACTCCCCTTGTTTCTAATATGATTTCTCAAAACATTGAATATCTGATATGATACTTAATTAAAAATAAAAGAAAGCGTCAGGGTTGAACCTAACTGCTTGAACCTATTGTTACAGTCCATGTGACGGTTAGAGTATCACCGTTTGACACAGTTACCTGTGGACTGAGATCTTGTGCTGCAAACATTCTGCTATTTGCGCCAAATGCTGTAGTGTGCGATGTTGCGCTTCCAGTGTTGCCTGAACCTGTTGAATTAAACAGCCCTGCTTGTTTGATTACGTTTGTTGTTGATGTTGCTCCAGTTGCGTTCTGATTAGCAACTCCACTTTTGAATGCAAATGGATGTCCACTGTTGGTTATTGTGACTACAACTCCTTGTGTGTTTGTAGTAGCCGTTACCGTACCTTGCACTCTCGCCATTTCACCAACTGTATTTAATGCTGGTGCTCCGATACTATCAGATGTATCAACAATAGCTGATGTTCCATTGCCAATTCCAATGTAAGCGAATCCTGGACCAGTCCAAGCACTACCACCTGTTATTGCACATTGGAAGTTGCTTGCACTCGATGCGTCACTGTTGAAGAGTTTGGCAGCTGCACATCTATCACCACCGTCGACAATTTTATTGTCACCTTGGTAATATGCAGTTACTAATCCTTCAGAGTTTTTGACTGTGTATTCTACATGTCCTAGCATTGGCATAAAGCCAGATGTTGTTTGTTGCGATGCAGTTGCCAATGGTAGACCTGAAAATCCGTTAAGACTCAGAACACCCATGGATACTGCAAAGATAGCACTACATA
>RHCX01000159.1 GCA_010028495.1 Nitrososphaeria archaeon
CTGCGGAGTTCCAGTAATGACTGGATGCACTGGAGGATCACAGGAACCGTTCAACTGTTTGCCAGCTAGTGGTTGGACCGATAAAAGATTGAAAATGAACTTGTCTCCAATCAGCGTCAATGAAGGCGGTGCTGCAGGGCAATACAGACAAGCTACAAGGCAACTATACACAGAACAAGGAAAAACACTATACCACATCTACGGTGAGCTGAATTACTTTAATGATACAGGCATAGGCCCAATACCAATCAACATTTGGACAGACGGCACCAATGTCAAAAAAGCCTCGTGGTGTGAGGGATTGACAGCCAACAAGGCAGCTTGCATTAGCGGCGGTGTGCAATACAACAAGACTGCGCAGTCATTAACACTAAGCAGCTTTGGCCAAGGCAATATGACTGGGGATTACTGGCCTGGCTCTGCAGCAGGAGTAACCGAAAATACGCATCCGACAAACATTAGAAAAGCAATTGGTTCCATACGGGATAACACCTTTGACATCTGGAATGTCCTAGAAGAGATCACCGACGCACTAAGAACAATTCCAGGATTTGGTGTAATAGCTGACTATACCCCAAGAAACAGTACCAACAGCGGAGCGCCTAGCTCGTATACATTCCCATAAGGGAAATCACTTTCAATTTTTTGATACTTCTACCAGTCTCTTTAAATTTCAAAATTAGAGAGAATCCTTGTTGTCACTTACTACTTTCATTGAACGCAAGGGAAATATGTTCACAGTCAGCATACTTGCCGTAATCGGAATATTGTTTTTGCCAATAATAGTGCCAAACATTTTCCACGGATTGCACATTGCTCATATTTTTCTGCACATTGCCGGAATAGCACTTGCAACATTTCTGACAGTTTCTGCCGCATATGCATATGCCAAGATCAAGACAAGAAAGCTGGCAATCACAACAGTGGCGTTTTCATTGTTTGTGGCATCAGAGACAATTATCATAATTGATGTCACTTGGCCTTACACATTTTATCTGGGCAACGTTTCCATGGAACAAATTAGTCACATGCTTCTTATAGGAATGTTAGGCATATTCTCAATAGGCGTATTCAGGAGAGATTAGAATGGAAACCCGTGTACAAACAATTTTGGAACTGGTAAGCAAAAATCCAGGAATGAGCTTTTCTGACATAATGAGAGAGACAGGGCTCAAAAACGGAGTTCTCAGTCATCACTTATCCAAAATAGAAGAGTCTGGAAAAATTCTGGTTCAACGTAGTCCGCGAGTCGCACGAATTTATCCATGCGGAATAGAAGAGCAAGAAGCACAACTAATCAAAAACCTGAGAAATCCAACCATTAAAAAAATCATAACATCGTTGTTGGACGCAGAGTTGACATTCAGGGAAATAACAAAAAAGACAAACAAATCCCAAGGAACAATATCAGTTTATCTTAAAGATCTGACCGAACAAAATATCATCACAAGAAAACTGCAAGACGGTGAGCTTGTCTTTGGTTTGTCAGACTCGGACTATGTCAAGAGTGTAATCTCCAAGCACCAGACAT
>RHCX01000017.1 GCA_010028495.1 Nitrososphaeria archaeon
AGATGACTCCTATTGGAAATCCTCCTCCGACAATTTTGCCTAATGTTACAATGTCTGGGTCTAGGTTCATCGTGCTGTATAGACAACCGTTTCTAAATCTGAACCCAGTGACAATTTCATCCAAAATATACAGTGCATTTTTCTTCTTGGCAAATTCTTGCACTCCCCTTAGGTAATCTTTGGTTGCAGGTATGCATCCCGCTCCTCCGAGAATTGGCTCTATGATGATTCCAGCAAGATCGTTTTTTATGGATTGTAGAATTTTTGTTGATTTTTCTAAATCATTATACGGAATTGATATGATGTGTTTTTCATCTGTTAATCCACTACTCTCTGTTTGATTATATGGCCAGTTGACGGTCTTTAGAAGATCCGTCGTATATCCATGCCATCCTCCATCTATTTTGACAATGGTCTTTTTCTTTGTTATCGCTCGAGCTAATCGAACAGCATACATGGTAGCTTCAGTTCCTGTGGATACGTATCGAATTTTCTCTGCAACTGGGACCACCTTTGCAATCTTTTCTGAGAGTTCTATCGTGTTTTTGTTTACTGTTCCATACATCCACCCATTTTGCAATTGCTCTTGTACTTTGGCAAAAACTTGTTTTGCTCTGTGTCCTAAAATGAGACTCCAGTGACCCATCCAAAAATCGACATATCTGTTTGAGTCAACATCAACTAGGTGTTTTCCACTGGCAGACTTTGTGATAAATGGATACGGTGAAAAAAATCGAATATTGTGACTCACACCATTCACATGAAGTTTTTTTGATAGTGCAAACAACGATGCCGACTTTGGAGTTTTCTTTCGATAGATTTTCTCAGTTGAACTCAAACCGCTTCTTGCCTTATATTGAGCAATATATTTTTGATCGAAAAACTACAGATTTTTTGCAAAAATTTCTGCATGGTTTATATGATATCCGATTTGTCTCCTTTTTGCATACGTAACGCTTTGGCGGCGCTTGTGATGAAGTGTGGCATTATGCCATTTTGTGATTTACGAGCCTCCAGTTACGCATACAAAATGAGGATTTGATCAACTGATCTAATCTGAGTATGTGAAGATTAGTGCATTCCGTCCAATTCCAAATGTAATTAATGTAAACCAAGAATCCCGTTGATCCTGCGGGACCTGACTGCTATCGGATTGGTACTAAGCCATGCGAGTCGTTGTAGCAATACAAGGCGGACTGCTCAGTAACACGTAGTTAACCTAACCTATGGATGGGGATAACCTCGGGAAACTGAGAATAATACCCAATAGATCACAGTGCCTGGAATGGCTTGTGATTGAAATGATTTATCGCTGTAGGATGGGACTGCGGCCTATCAGCTTGTTGGTGAGGTAATGGCCCACCAAGGCTATAACAGGTACGGGCTCTGAGAGGAGGGGCCCGGAGATGGGTACTGAGACACGGACCCAGGCCCTATGGGGCGCAGCAGGCGAGAAACCTTTGCAATGTGCGAAAGCACGACAAGGTTAATCCGAGTGTTTCCCGCTAAGGGAATCTTTTGTCAGTTTTAGAATCACTGGTGAATAAGGGGTGGGCAAGTTCTGGTGTCAGCCGCCGCGGTAAAACCAGCACCTCGAGTGGTCAGGAGGTTTATTGGGCCTAAAGCATCCGTAGCCGGTTGCATAAGTTTTCGGTTAAATCTATGCGCTCAACGTATAGGCCGCCGAAAATACTGTGCAGCTAGGGAGTGGGAGAGGTACACGGTACTCAGTAGGAAGGGGTAAAATCCTTTGATCTATTGATGACCACCTGTGGCGAAGGCGGTGTACCAGAACACGTTCGACGGTGAGGGATGAAAGCTGGGGGAGCAAACCGGATTAGATACCCGGGTAGTCCCAGCTGTAAACGATGCAGACTCGGTGATGCATTGGCTTGTGGCCAATGCAGTGCCGCAGGGAAGCCGTTAAGTCTGCCGCCTGGGAAGTACGTACGCAAGTATGAAACTTAAAGGAATTGGCGGGGGAGCACCACAAGGGGTGAAGCCTGCGGTTCAATTGGAGTCAACGCCAGAAATCTTACCTGGGGAGACAGCAGAATGAAGGTCAAGCTGAAGACTTTACCAGACACGCTGAGAGGTGGTGCATGGCCGTCGCCAGCTCGTGCCGTGAGATGTCCTGTTAAGTCAGGTAACGAGCGAGACCCCTGCGTCTAGTTGCTACCATTACTCTCTGGAGTAGTGGAGCGAATTAGACGGACCGCCACAGTTAATGTGGAGGAAGGAAGGGGCCACGGCAGGTCAGTATGCCCCGAAACCCTAGGGCCACACGCGGGCTGCAATGGTATTGACAATGTGTTCCGAATCCGAAAGGAGGAGGCAATCATTAAACAATATCTCAGTTATGACTGAGGGCTGTAACTCGCCCTCACGAATATGGAATCCCTAGTAACCGCGTGTCACTACCACGCGGTGAATACGTCCCTGCTCCTTGCACACACCGCCCGTCGTTTCATCGAAATTGGCCTTTAGTGAGGTAGTGTCTACTTGGCATTATCGAGCTTGAGGTCAGTAACGAGGGAAAAGTCGTAACAAGGTGACCGTAGGGGAACCTGCGGTCGGATCACCTCCTTAGACAAAATGTGATGGATGCACTAATCTTCACGTACAAACCATCGATGCAATGCATCACGAAAGTGGTGTATGAAGGATGTAGTGGGGTACACCAGTACCACACAATGATCATCGTGCATAGTCGTGTAATATTGTGGCTAATCATACCAGTGCATAGACGCCAGTAGGAGGATTGCTAGGCTTGAGAAGAGAAGAAGGACGTGGCAAGCTGCGATAAGCCCGGGGTAGGCGCAAGCGTCCTATGATCCCGGGATCTCCGAATAGGAATCCTGTATTTACATACACACCGTTCGCAAGAGCGGTGATCGAACCGTGGGAATTGAAGCATCTTAGTACCATGTGGAAGAGAAATCAATTGAGATCTCCCAAGTAGCGGCGAGCGAAACGGAGAGAGCCCAAACTGAATCTGTTGTGGTAACATAACAGAGATGTGGTGTTCGGTTATGATATTACGATCCAAGAATGCAGCCGAAGTTTTTTGGAACATTATGGCATAGAGGGTGATACCCCCGTAGGCGAAACAGTATTGGATCTTATCATGACCAGAGTACTTGTCCTTGGCAGTGGGCAAGGAAATTAGGTGAAAGTAGCATCTAAGGCTAAACATTACTCAAGACCGATAGTGAACTAGTACCGTGAGGGAAAGCTGAAAAGTACCCCGGAAGGGGGGTGAAAAGTGCATGAAACCTACTGGTTACAGACGTGGGTGGCATGGAAGGTGATTTTTCCAGATTGGAGGTCCTAGCAATAGGGCTGAAGGTCTGGGTTTCTAGTCATCAGTGTCATCCGTTCCGTCTAGAAACACGGGCCAAGGAGCTTACCGTTATGGCGAGCCTAAACCTTAACAGGGTGGAGGCGAAGGGAAACCGAATTTCCGCAACATTGTGAGGGAAAGCGTGTGAAAGTGCGTAGAGTCATAACGGCAAGGCTAGAAGCCGAGCGATCTATCCCTGAGCAAGCTGAAGGTGGGCGAAAGCCCGCTGGAGGGCTGAAGCAGTTCTAACGTGCAAATTGTTTGTCTGACTTGGGGATAGGGGTCAAAAACCAATCTAGCTCGGCGCTCGCTAGTTCCAACCGAAGCATCCCGTAGGGTGTCCTTTGTGGAGATGGCACTTCTTGTAGAGCACTGATAAGGTAGACCGGGGAAGAAATTCCTCACTACCTATTCAAACTCCGAATGGATGTGCGTCGTAGAAGCAGGGAGACGGGTTTGCGTGACGTAAGGTTCGCAACCGAGAGGGGTTTAACCCAGACCAAAGTTAAGGTCCCTAAATTTATGCTAAGTGTCAAGCGGAAGAGCGTCATTACGCCAAGACAGCAGGGAGGTAAGCTCAGAAGCAGCTATCCTTTAAAAAGTGTGTAACAACTTACCTGCCGAGCGTGGTGGCCTCGAAAATGGACGGGGCTAAAGCATAGTACCGATACTTTGGATACTTGCCTGAAGGCAAGTCATGGTAGGTTGGCGTAGTGATTGGGTCGAAGCAGGGTCGTAAGGTCCTGTGGACCGATTGCTATTGCAGATCTTGGTAGCAGTAACAGCATAGTAAGGTGAGAATCCTTACCTTCGCAAGTGCAAGGGTTTCCAGGCAATGCGTCATCAGCCTGGAGTTAGTCGGTCCTAAGAATGATCTCAACAGAATCATCCGAAAGGGAAACTGGTTAATATTCCAGTACCCGACAGTAGCGTTATCATCTATTTGATCGCTTTAAGATAAGACAAGTACAACCGTCGTTGTATCTAACTTTTCTAGAATTGGGGAGTGTCGTAATGACGAGAACTAATTCGAGTTGGGAATGGCTTGGCGTTAGCTGAGTTTGTCTGAGTCTTGGGGACCGTGAAAAATCATGTAGAGAGCAATCTGTCGTGTCCGTACCGAGAACCGACACAGGTGCACTGGATGAGTAGTCCAAGAAGTATCGGGTATACCGTAGGCGAGGGAACTCGACAAATTAGTCCTGTACCTTCGGTATAAGGGATGCCTGCAATCCTAATGAGAAATTGGGATAGCAGGTTGCAATGACAAGGGGGTTCCGACTGTTTAATAAAAACACAGGTGACTGCTAGTCCGAAAGGATGTGTATAGTCGCTGAATCCTGGCCGGTGCTGGTACCTAAAACTTGGGTTCAACCGAGCTAAGGGCCAGTTAACGCCGGGAGTAACTCTGACTCTCTTAAGGTAGCCAAATGCCTTGTCGGGTAAGTTCCGACGTGCATGAATGGAACAACGAGAGCCCCACTGTCCCCGCCTACAACCCGGTGAAGCTACATAAGGTGGACGAACAGTCCATCATCTTCCATCGGGGAGAGAAGACCCCGTGGAGTTTTACTGCAGCTTGTGCTTGCGGTATAGTTGACATTGCATAGTGTATCTGGTAGCCATGCTTAACATCCTCCGGGATGTTAAGAAGCGTCGTTGTAACACCAGACCTTGTTTGCAGTATCGCTTATCAGGTGAAGACCTGAGACACGTGCAGGTGGGCAGTTCGGCTGGGGCGGCACCCCTTTGAAAAGATATCAAAGGGGCCCAAAGTTCAGCTCAAACGGGTCAGAAATCCGTTGAAGAGGGCAAAGCCAAAAGCTGGATTGACTGGATCTCCAAACGCACGGGATCCAGAGACGAAAGTCGGGCTTAGCGATCCTTCGTGTGCCCACTATTGGGGCCCGGAGGTGACAGAAAAATTACCCCAGGGATAACAGGCTCGTCGCGGGCGAGAGCTCCTATCGACCCCGCGGTTTGGTACCTCGATGTCGGCTTTTCCTATCCTGGTCCTGCAGCAGGGGCCAAGGGTGAGGCTGCTCGCCTATTAAAAGGGAACATGAGCTGGGTTTAGACCGTCGTGAGACAGGTCGGTCTCTGCCTGATGGAAGTGTGGTTATTTGAGGGGAAGTTGCTCCGAGTACGAGAGGAACAGAGCAGCGTGGCCACTGGTTTACCGGTTGTCTGACAAGGCAGGCCGGGCAGCTAAGCCATCTGGGCTAAGCGCTGAAAGCATCTAAGCGCGAAACCCTTCCTGAAACAAAATAACCTTTCTTACGATGGAGGTCGGTAGTAGAAGACTACTTTGATAGGATGGAGGTATAGATCACAAGCTTCGGCGAGTGGTGAGCCTGCCATTACTAATAGACCAACGCACTGGTTAGCCACATTACATAGAGACTATGCGCGATGATTTTTTAATTAAAATCAAACCCTAGTGGAAACTAGGCCTCTTGATTTTTACGATTTACACGACTATGAAATCTTTTATTATGGATATAATTATGGATTTTGGCGGATTCAAAGAAGGCCTTTCACCACTTGAGAATAACGAAAACAAATTAGATGATTTTATGGAATTTGCATCACGAGTTTCTCTTAGAAAAGAGTTTGATAAAACACTGGGACCAATTAATTATTTGGCTGCAAGACGTGATAGGTTAGTCCTGATCAGTTTTCCGTTTCCAATCAGCCGTTTTGTATTGCTAATATCTGCAGAACCGACAGTGGATATTGAAAAGCTGGCAAAGCAGGTTGTTACTACCTTTAGTGTTAGTTCTTGATCTAGGATCAATTTTTAGTAGTAATGCCTAAAAACATCTGTATTTTCATACATGTTATTGAATAACAAAAAAATTATTCTCGGAATTACTCTTTTACTGACTCTATCCTTTGTGACAAGTAGTGTGTTTGCAGATACTAGTGCTCCAACCGCACCAACTGGTGTATCGGCGTCCGCAGTTTCTCCAACACAGATCAATCTGTTTTGGAGTGCTCCCTCTGGCTACACTATAACTGGCTACAAGATAGAATACAAATCAAGTGGTGGCAGTTATACAACACTTGTAACCACTACAAATACTGCAACAACTTATTCTCACACTGGACTTACTACTGATGTTGCATATTCATACAAAATCTCTGCAATTAATTCTGTTGGAACGGGTACGCCTTCGTCTGAAATTACCATTACTCCTTCTTCATCATCTGCAGGAACATTTCCTGGAACTCCGACTGGTTTGACAGCGACACCGATATCTCCAACACAAATTAATCTCTCATGGACAGCGCCATCAAGCAATGGTGGATATGCTATCACTGGTTACAAAATAGAATACCGAATTGGTTCTGGTCAGTATACAACACTTGTAACTACTACCAATACTGCAACAACTTATTCTCACACGGGAGTGACATCTGGCCAAGTCTATGTCTATAGGATATACACAGTAACTTCGTTTGGTGCTAGCGAAAAACCATCATCTGAAATAGCTGTCACACTAAAACCTGCATCTGCAACCAGTGTGCCTGGAGCCCCGCTCGGACTAAGTGCTACGGCGACATCTCCAACACAAATAGTTCTCTCATGGACCGCACCATCAAGCAATGGTGGATATGCAATAACTGGCTACAAAATTGATGTCAAAAAGGGTTCTGCTTCTTACACAACTCTTGTCTTCTTCTCCAGCTCCTCCACTGGGCCTTACAGCAACTCCTACATCTGGAACACAAATCAATCTCTCCTGGGCAGCACCGTCTAACAACGGAGGTTCTATAATCACTGGTTACAAATTAGAATATAAAATTGGAACATCTGGTACATATTCGATACTTGTTGCAAACACAGGCAATACTGCAACAACTTATTCTCACACTGGTCTTACTTCAGGTCAAGTCTACGTGTACCGTGTCTCGGCAATTAATTCTGTAGGTTCTAGCAATCCTTCCCCAGAAGCATCTGCAGCTCCATCTGCATCGTCTATACAAAATACGAACACCAAAACTGCACCCGGCGCTCCTACAGGTCTTAGCGCCGTTTCTACATCTGGAACACAAATTAATCTCTCATGGACCGCACCCTCAAACACCGGCGGTTCTGACATAACTGGGTACAAAATCGAGAGCAAAAAAGGAACTGGCTCATATGATGTATTGGTGCCAAACACCGGTAATACTGTTACAACATACTCACATACTGGACTGACAACCGCGACTCAGTATTATTACAGGATTTCTGCAATCAATTCAGTTGGCACAAGTAGTCCATCTGGAGAAGCATCTGCAACTCCTAGAGAAACAACGTCTCCGGTTTTGACTGCAACAGCAGTTTCTCCAACACAAGTCTATCTCTCATGGACTGCGCCATCACAGACCTACAAACAATCCATCAATGGATTCAAGGTTGAAGAAAAAACCGGCGAGTCATATAGAATAATCAACGATAACACTGGACCTGTAACTGGTTATCTTGTAAACAATGTGGTGACTGGAAAGTCGTACACATATGCAGTCAGCGCATTATTTGCAGCTGGTGCCAGTCCTAGATCAAACGAAGTTACATTATCTGCAACCGCAACATCTGTAGCACCAGCTGGATTTTCTACCAAACCTGGACAACTCAGTTCATCAAACAAAATCTATAGTGATCCAGAAGCGGAAAAAAAGGCGCAACAAGATGAATTACAAAGACGAACAGAACAAGCAAAAGAAGAACTACTAAAAAAACTAGGAAAAACCGATAGTGACAAGGCAAAGGCAGCAAGAGAGGAAGCTAAACAAGCAAATGAAAAGGCAATCAAAGACGCGATAGCTGCTCGCCAAAAGTTAGTTGCAGAAAAACAGGCAGAATTACAAAAACCAAAGAACGTAACTGCTCCAACAACAAATCAAAAATTAGTCAGTCCTAGTTCTGATAAACCAAAATCCATAGAGGAGGCACGCCAATTGGCGGAATTATCAAAGCAAAAAGCTTTAGATAAAATCGGCGGAGATACAAAGAAAAAACCTGAAACTTCTGATTCAAAGCAAAAAGAAATTGATGCTGCAAACAAGGCCGTATGGGATAAAGCACAAAAAGCGCTAGCAGAATACAAAGCCCAGCAAAAAAAGTAACACCATGACAAACAGATTTTTATTTCTAAAAATCACCGCTCAAACATGGTAACACAAACCGAACCAAACGTGGTCGGAGTAAATGTTCTCAAACAAAATGGCGTGGACATTGACGAACTGATTCGACTCTTGGTGTATAATGCGTCTGTAGAATTCACGGCGTATTATTACTTCACAAACCTTCGAATGCATTGCACTGGAGTTGAAGGCGAAGGGATCAAAGGTGTGATTGAAGATGCTCGTCTTGAGGATCTCAGCCATTTTGAATCCTGTCTGTCAAGAATCTACGAACTGGGGGGTAGTCTTCCAAACGACGCAACAGAATTCATTAAAATGTCTGGCTGCGAGTTTTTACAGCTCCCTCCAAACAAAACTGATCTGAGGGCAATCATGGAAAAATGCCTCAAAGCCGAACAAGGAGCAATCGTGAATTGGAACAAAATATGCCAAATGACGCATGGAAAAGATCCAGCAACATACGATGTTGCAAAAGATATCCTCCGTGAAGAAATTGAGCATGAAGCGTGGTTCTTGGAGCTTTTGTATGGAAGGCCTTCTGCTCACATGAGACGTAAATTCCCAGGCGAAAGACCACATACAGCCAAACACTCTAGAGCGTTAGGCTAATCTCTTTCTTATTTTTACACATGAACAAAACACGATCATACTAATGCTTATCTAGACCGCTGAAGAAACATTGTTAGTTACATGCAAGAGGAATTTGTTACTGTTCAGGGCAGTAAAATTCGTTATCTGAAAGAAGGATCTGGTAAGAAGAATCTAATCTTAATTCATGGGCTTGGTGCATCAGCAGAACGTTGGGAGGAAGTAATTCCATATTTTAGCAAATATTTTACAGTTTATGTTCCGGATCTAATTGGATTTGGTTTGAGTGATAAACCTAGCATTGATTATACGACAGAGTTTTTTGCCAAATTTATTGCCATGTTTCTAAACGAAATTAATGTAAAAAATGTCATTGTAGTTGGTTCATCAATGGGCGGGCAAATTGCTATTGAATATGCATCTGCGAATCAAGAAAATGTGGAAAAGCTGGTCCTCGTATCTCCTGCAGGAGCTATGAAACAATCGACACCAGCATTAGATGCATACATCATGGCTGCTCTTTATCCGGATCCGACATCTGCAAAAAATGCATTTTCTGCAATGGCTGGAAATAACAAGGAAATAAACCAGAATACTGTTGATGGGTTTGTATACCGGATGCTCTTACCTAACGCAAAATATGCATTCATGTCCACCATACTCGGACTAAAGAATGCCCCTGAAATCTCTACAAAACTAGCCATATTGGAAATTCCGACATTGGTCATATGGGGAGAACTAGATCCAGTAATTCCGATAAAATATGCTGAATACTTTGTGCAAAAAATCCGCGATTGTAGGTTCTATCAAATGGAATGGTGTGGCCATACCCCATACGTGGAAAACCCAAAAGATTTTTCAAAACTAGTTCTGGATTTTTTGAAATAATATGTTTAAATAACTATGATGCCAAATTGTGGTAATGGTTGGTAATAGTAACCAAATAGATTATCTTGCAATGTTCCAAGATTGGATGCAAAAAAGCGGGAAGGCGCAATCAGAATTCATGAAGTATTTTTCCTCATACATGGAAAACAACCAAAAATCCGACCCACTTCAAGTACTCAAAGAACTAACCACAAAATCCTCGGAAGCACAAGCTAACTTTGCAAACAATGTTTCATCTGCACAAAAAAACATCATGGAGCAATTCTTCAATTTTGGAAATATGATGCAAAACTTTGTTGGATATGGTGCATTCAAGACCACTATTGGTAGTAACGGTAGAATTTCCATACCTGAGGCAGAGCGAGATGCATTACGACTTAACGAGGGAGATTTGGTTCAGGTAGTTGTTGTTCCACTAGAAAAAAAGAAACGACAGTCCTAGGATCTTTCTTTTATCCACTGGCATAACTCTGGCAAAATTTGTTTTTGTGAAAAGCTACTTGCAATCATGCCGACATGACCTATCGGATATACTCTCATGACTTTGTCTTCACTAGACACTGCATAGTATATTGGCATGCTGCATTCTGGAGATACTAGGTGATCACCAACTGCAACCTGCACAAAAATTGGCATGGATATTTTTGTAAGGTCGACTTGCTTTCCACCCACATACATTTTGTTTTGCACTAAAAGATTTTCTTGATAAATATCTCTTATCCACTGTCTAAATAACTCGCCTGGAATTGGAGGAGTGTCACTTAACCACTTTTCAACACGCAGAAAACTATCTACAAATTCTTTATCGTGTATGTTTTTGAAGAATTTGTAGTATTTTTCTAATCCCTGCTCGAATGGCTTGAGAATTGAAAAGCAATAATACATGAACTCTGGCGGCATGTTTCCTATGGTGTTAACTAGATTGTCAACGTCGATGTGTTTTCCTACGTTACTTACTACGGTCGTGTCCTTCCAACCGTCAATGACTGGTGCTGTAACTATCAAATTACGCACCTTTTCTGGATGTAATGCAGCATAAATCGTAGATATTGTCCCACCAGTACAATATCCTTGCAGAGAGATGTTTTCCACTTGAGCTTCTTTTCTGATATAATCTATACAATCATCCATGTACATGTTGACATAATCATCAAAGTCTAGATACTTGTCAATGTTTGATGGTGATCCCCAATCTATCATATACACATCAATTCCATTTTCAAGCAATTTTCTTACCCAACTTTTACTTGGTTGGATGTCGAGAATATGGAATCTATTGATTATGGCATAACTGATCAGCAGAGGTGTTTTGATTTGCTTTTCAACTAACGGCTTGTAATGGAGCAATCTCATTTTGTCATATTCGTATACTACGTCATATGGAGTTGATTCTAACGTGATCTCGTTTGGTGCTGGAACCAGCTTTGGAGCATCAGCAACGTTTCTCGAAAAGCTAAGTAACTCTTCAACTAGTTTTGGATCAACAAGCTCATCTTGCATTTTTTTTCTCATCATTTTTTTCTAATTTTGTAATTCTTTTTCTTAACTCGTGTAATTCTTTGTAGACGTCATCTATCTCTTTTCTTGTGGGTAACTTCATAGAATTCAGGATTACGTTTGTAATATTTTCCCAATGTTTTGTTAATTCTAATTCTGCTGATACCAACTTGCCATAGTTTTGACCAAATTCCTCCGAGTCAAATAACTGTGTAAAATCGTTTTCAAAAATATCTATCCAGACTCTTTTGTAGGCCTCAAGGTGTTCAACGTCCTGCGGTATTGTTGGGATCTTGGCATTTACCTTTTTTTGTGATTCAATCCATGTCTCAGTTAGCTGTTTGTAATAGTCAGTCAGTCTTTGATTGAATTCTGTAATGTCTTCATTAGCGTCCATCATTTCAGTTGTGATTTTTTTCATATCATTTGCCCAGTTTCTCATTGGACCAACAGATGTTAGTGCAATCGGCTTGCCTGACATGAGGTGCAACAAATCGGTCCAGAACAATGACGCGTGTTTGAAATAATCGAGCGGCTGCTTGACGTCTTGTGACATGCTGATTAAATACACGAGATCGCAATAAATAGTTCGTCCCTTATGCTATATGATACTGTGGTGAATTGATAATGGAAAAGGAAGTACTGTGCGATTCTATAAAAAAACTTGACAAATCCATTCGATTTGTCGGACTGATAAACGACAAAGGACACCTGGATGCAGGAGGAATGATTACAGGGAAAAAAACCTTAGAGGACACAAAAAAAGATGAAATGCTGTACATGGAACTTGCATTACGTGTTAGAATGCGACAGGAATTTGATTCCGAACTCGGGCCTGTCAAATTTGCCATGTCGTACAGAGATAAAGTGATTGTGATGAGCTTTCCAATCGGAAAAGATATTTTGCTTGTCTCTGCAGAAAAAGATCTGGGCTTTGCTACATTCCCATTTGAAGCACTCAAAATAATTGAACAGTATCGCAAGTGAAAATATCAGATTAGTTTAAGATACAATCCGTGATAATTCTAATATGAAAAATATTCTATTCTTGATTGCATGTGTTGCTGTATTTAGCTTGGTGCAAAATATCGACGCAGAAGTGTTTATTCCTAAAAACGAACTCTTAGAGTATGTCGGATCTGATGGCATCTATACTGTTGTGGGCGCAGTAAAAAATACCGAAACATATCCTGTTAGACCTACTGTACATCTTATCATAACTGATGATGGAAAACAAGTAGAAACAATTCAACCTCTACCAATTGCTTTTCCAAACAAGGATATTCCGTTCAAAATAAAGATTCCAGGCGTGGGAAATAATGCGGTTTTAATGGAAACAAAAGTAACATTTGAACAAAACTCGTCTGTAGAGTCTGGCGTTAAAATAATCTATGACAGGTCGTTGATCAAACACGCTGATGGTCATCTGTCCGGCAGAATAATTAATACTGGTAATTATACCGAACACGATCTAAAAATTTATGCCACAGTTCATGGTGAAAATAATTCATTTATTGATGTTGCAAAAAACCTTGAAAAAATAACTGAGCTCAAACCCGGGCAGAGCCTTGATTTTACAATGTACCCTGATCCCATTGTTGCAAATGATGTGCATTACTACAGTTGTTTTGTGCTTGGTGATGATACAATCGTTCCATTATATGCGATGAGAGGAGACCAAAGGTTTGATTTTAGATACGATTCTAGTGCATCATTTGTTGTAGTAGGATTCAACGATGCTGGTGATTCGTTGGCTTTAACTGGTATTAATTCCATAAAGTTTCCTACATATGTGAATTTTGAATTCCCAAAAGTATCTGATGACGAAAAGTTCACCGTGCTAGTTGATGACAAGCCTGTGAAATCTCTTCAAAGCATAGATGAGCAAGGAAACTGGCACGTGGCGTTTGATATTGATGGCGCGTCGCAAAACCACATCATAATTAGCGGATTTGCAAATGTTGAGAAAACTCCTTCAAATTCAAAAGAATCTGCTAAAAATCCATCCGAGACCCAAAAACAACCTCCACAAGAATATGACTTGACAATTATGTACTATGTAGTTCCAGCCATCGTAGGCTTGTTTGGAATTGTTGTGTATTTGCGTAAAAGATCAAACCATACAATGTAGTGGAAATCGTGTTAATCTCAGTTATAATTTTTAAATTAGTTCTGTTGGACCGTGGGATGCCATTGTCTGGCAAGGGGAATTATGGCATTGGTCCGACAGACCTAATTTTGATAATGCCAAATGATTAGTAATCTTGTGTATGTTCGCGTGATGCAAACATTGCATGTATTACGTCATGCACTTTGGAAGGCTACCTTGATGTTTTTCTTGATATTCTTTTATCAACTGTGTTTTAATTTCTTGATGATTTTTAACACTGGCATATTTGAATCGCTTAGCGTCTTTTGTACAAGGATCGTTTAGCGCATCGGTGATTGCCTTACTCAAGTTATCTGAACCTCCTATGAATAATATTTTCATGGATGCATGCATCATGTATACACCTGGCTCTGTTGGAATCTTTGTTGTTTCTGCCAAACTAAAGTCTAACCAATCTGACCATAATATTTCTGACATATTTTTGGTATGTTCTAGCCGCTTTAAATTTTGAATGTTAGTCTAGAAGACTCTTCAGTCCTACACAGCGATTTCTAATGGTGACCTCGGTCACACCAGCTGCAACTGAAATATCCTTCTGTGATCTGATCTCACCATTGGATATGCATGCGAGATACAGAGCAGCTGCTGCTAGCCCCATTGGGTCCTTGCCTGCAACCATTCCTATTATCTTGGCCTTGTTGAGTATCTCCATTGCTTTTCGTTTGGTTTTCTCTGAAAGATTTGCCATGCTTGCAATTCTCGCAATGCCCTTAGTGGGATCTGCTACTGGCATCTTCAAGTCTAATTCCTTGTAAATCAGTCTATAACATCTTGCCACATCCTTTCTTCTAATGTTGATGCTTTCTGCCACGTCATCTAATGTCCTTGGGGTTTCTGTATTTCTACATGCGGCGTACAAACACGCAGCAATTAATCCGTGAATGGATCTGCCTCTTACCAGCTTCTTTTCCATGGCTTTTCTGTAGATGTATGCAGCTTTTTCTATCACTGCATCCGCCAAGCCCATTTTGTCTTTCATTTTTCCTAATTCGTTTAATGCCTGTCTGAGATTTCTGTCCGCAGACGTATGCGCCTGAGTTCTACTATCCCACGTTCTTAGGCGTTCTATGGAATTTTTCATTGATGCCGATAATGGTTTTCCTGTAGCGTCTTTATCTGCGGCGCCGATCACCGTTGATAGTCCCATATCGTGCATTGTAAGTGATGTTGCCGCGCCAACTCTGCTTTTATCAGATTCGTCGTTTGCAAATGATCTCCACTCTGGACCTGCTTCTTCAAGTTTTTCAGCAGTAACATAACCACAATTCCTGCAAAAGATCTCACCTGTTATCGAGTCTGCTTGCATAGTGTTCTTTGCACAAGAAGGACATTTAGCCATCAGTGTATCTATAGGTCGTTTTTGCTTATTATGGGTTTTACACAATTTCAGTGATTATTTGTGTGTAGGTTGAGCTAAGACACATTCTATGATTATAGAATCTGTTTTTGGGATTTGTGTTTTGATTGTTCTTTTAATTTAGTTGCCAATTCTCTGAATATTTCGTTGACACTAACGTCGATGAGATTTATTGTTGCATTGTCCTTTATGATCTGTTTTTCATATTTTTCTTTGACAGCAAACATGACTGATGACCAGTGTAAAATGCCTTTGATCTTTTCTTCAACTATTGTATTGGTATCTGGAAAATTAAACGACTGAAACACGATTCCATTCGCCCAGTTGATGGCAGGTATTCCTCCACCTGCAGTTTTACTACTAAATGCTATTTGCATCATCCAGTCCTCAAAATTATACTCGATTATCTCGTGTATGACTAGCTTTTTCCATGGCTCTATTGAAATCTCCACTTTCTATGCTTTGACTATGGTAATTATATAATTTTCAAGGCTCAAAATGGCTCACACATGTGCTATTGTCTGTCTATTTCGAACAGACAAGATCTATTATTCAATACGCGGATCGGTGTTTTGGGAATTGAAATGAATGGCGAAGAAATTGTAAAAAATCTGGGCTTTTTTGGCTTGGACGAACTTGATTCTAGAGTTTACATGGGCCTATTACAGACAGGACCTGTATCTGTTGGTACGTTGTCTGCCAAACTGGAAATTGATAGGGGCAAGACATACCGCGCACTGAATAGGCTGAGAAACATGGGTGTTGTTAATACAACTTTTTCTAACCCGACACTCTGTTCTGCAGTTGTACCGTCTGATGCACTAAGCATAATTTTGGATAGAAAACAAGACGAATTAGTCACAATGAAAAATCTTTCAGAAAAAATTGTTCAGGATATGGATGTCATAGTAAAAGAAACCGACATGCAAGAAATATCGTCATTTGTAATAGTACAAGGACGATCAAACATCTATTCCAGAATTAGCAAATTATTGCAAAAAGCAACAGGCGTAGTATATCTTGTTGGTCCACCTGAAGACTTTATGAGAATGTATCATACTACAATTCCAGAAAGAATTCAAGAAATCAAGGCAAATGGTGCCGAAGTCAGAATCTTGACGGAGATTTCTGGCGACAGAGAACTTTCGTTTATTGATAGATTGAATCCTAGTGAAATTCGTCTAGGTAAACTTCCATCAAAGAGCAGAATGATCGTAGAGGAAAACAGACAACTCATCATGTCTGGTGCATTAACCAGCTCAATGGACTTGAATGATGAAAATGATTCTGTAATGCACACCAACTCTGCAGAAATGGTGAGCAACATGTTTAGCCTGTGCACCTTGTTGTGGACCAAGTCAAAACCTGCAGAAATTCTACCTATGCCAAAATCAAGAAAGGCAAAAGTACAATGACTGGAAAAAAATTCATCCAATCTAACTCATCTGACCATGCACGTGATGCAACAAAGGCACTATATCAAAAACGAAAAGAAGACTTGGTCAAAGAACTAGTAGATCCAATTTGTATCATATCTAACGCAAATGAAATTCTGTCTATGAGGCTTGGAAAATTCGTAAATGACGATACTCGTGCCTATTTTGAGATGATCTCAAAGTCGGTAACAAAAACAAAAACATTGATTGAAGAACTACGACAAGAAATTAGCTGAGAAGGCAATACGCATATTTTTGTTTTAATGATGGATACATCACATTTTCTGTATTATTTGAGTGTCCTAATCCGATTGCATGGCCTAACTCATGCCTCATTATTTTTTCCACAGTTGCAACATCGTATAGTTCAAAGCTACCATCACAACGATAATCTCCAAGGGCAACCTCAACTACTCCCTTGCCGATTGTAGCGTGACCCAAGACACCTTCGCCAAGCTTTCTTACCGTCCACGTGACCCAGATATTTGCATCTGATTTGCTATTTGTATACGAAAATTTGACAATTGCTTTTCCCTTGGTAGAATTAAAGACCTGACTTTCCCAGTATCCTGTTGACTGACTTAGTGTGCTAACATGATCTAATGGTAGTCCTTGCGGCTGTTTGTTTACATATATTTTGTAATTGAAAACATAGGTGTTGTTATCTAGTGATACTTTGGGATTTGGAAATGCCGATGAGCCTGTCTTTATTTGCTGCTCGAAATTCCATTTCTCATAATCTCTGAGAAATTTTTTGATCACATCAACGCTTGGGTTTGTATATTCGATGTATCTTTTGTCTTTTGCTGACTTGGCTGCAACACTGCTTATGTAGGATTCAAATATTTTTTGATCTGGAATCTCCTTCCAGTTTTTTGGTTTGTCGGTGGGCTTGTATGGGTATTTTTTGATTATTTTATCAGCGTATTCTTTGTAGTTTTTTGCCAGGGTGTAGTTTGGGTATATCTGCACTGTTTGATCAAAGTATTTTTTTGCCTCGGCATATTCACCATAGTTACCTAGTCCTACACCAATGCCTATTGCCGCCGTGGAGTCTTGTCTGTTTTTTTGGTATACTTTGTAAAATGTCATGATTGATTTTTGGTGTAATCCTAGATTGCTCTCTGCAATGGCCTTCATTTTTAGAACTGTTGGATGGTCAGGATAACTTTTGAGGATCTTGTCGTATAGTGTAATTGCTTCTTTGTATTGGCCCTTTGCAAAAAAGGTCCCAGCCTCTGCATACATACTTTGAGCCGCTGTGTTGATGTTATCTGCGAAAATCGGCAAATTTTGAACGATTAATAATGCAGATATTGCAAAAATCATAATAAGAAAATATTTCACGTGATGATATGCTTGGACTTGGTAATAACCTGAACGAATTAAAAATAAGAATTCAAAAACTGCAGCAAGAAATCGTCGAACTTGGAGAACCGAACATACCAATTGAAAATATGATTGACTCAACAAATCTCATCCGACAAAACGAATATCTGGAAAAATTGCATATCAAGCAAGTCGATCTTATTGCAGCATATGCTGAATATGCAAAACATCTGGAACATATTGTATCATCATTGTTTTCAATTCAAGCAGAACTCAAAAATCTTGTCAAAGAAGAGATCTCTATAATAGAATCTGAAACAAAACCAAAAAAATCCAGAAAAACTAGTAAAAAATCTACCTAATCACTTTTGATAGGAAATATCACCAGAAGTAATTCGAAATGTTCTTGCGCCGCTCCGAACCAAAAGGCTGCCATCCACATCTAATCCTACGGCCTTGCCTGTTATTACAGAATCTGGATTGTAGACTTTGACATTCATTCCTACCGTCGATGAGTTTTTCGTCCAACGTTTTATGATATCTTGGGTTTTGTTCGATTTAAGATCATCAAGTTCGTTTTCTAATTCCTCCAGAAATGACTTTACCAGAACCGCAGGCTTTGTTTTTTCTTTTTTTAGTAGTGTCTCGACTCCATAGAATCTTGTTTTATCTTTAATTTTATTCTCGATTTCTTTTGTATTTACTTGAAAGTTTATTCCGACACCGACAACGACACTCTCAATCTTTGTTGACTCTATTGATGCATCAATTATGATTCCAGCAATTTTTTTTCCGTTCTTTGTAAGATCGTTTGGCCATTTTAGCTCAGTATCGATGTTCAGGGTTTTTTTGATTGCATTTGATAATGCTATTGCAACAACAAATGGAATCAGAGTTATCTTGTAAATATCAAAACTTGGCTCCAAAATGACTGATAACCATATTCCACCTTTGGGCGAAACCCACTGTCTGCCTAGTCTGCCTTTGCCCGTAGTTTGGGATTCAGCAATTACTGTGGCGCCAAACTCTCTTGGATTTTTTGCAATTCCTACTGCAAATTTCTGGGTTGAGTCTATTGAATCAAAATAATAGATTTTTTTTCCAATCTGTTTGGTTTTCATCTCTTCAGTGACTTCCCAGGGTAACAAAAGAGACGTGGTATCTGTAAGTCGATACCCGAGATTTTGTTTTGATTCTATTTTGTAGCCTAAGGATTGGATTTTTTTGATATGTTTCCAGATGGCGACACGACTGATCTTTAACACTTCGCTTAGATCTTCACCCGAGAGGTATTCTGGGTGGTGAGACTTGAGTAATTGTAAAACTCTGACTAGGCCCTGATTTTCATCTGATGTGTATAGCAAGTATTTTGTCTATGGTCTGGGAGATTTAATATTTTTAAAATCCGATATCGCCTATTCCGCCATCAAGCCCGCCACCAAATCCATCTCCACCGTCTCCCATATCTCCATCTGTACCAGAGTCGGCATCAGACATTTGATTTTCTGCTCCGGGCGGAATTTGATCTGCTGGTACATAGCTGTTCATTGATGCCCCAATCATTGAAAACATCGTTGAAAACATCATCATGTTCATTATTCCAAAGAACATCATCATTGCAAAATCTGACTTGTTATTTCCCATAAATTCTTCAAGCTTTTTCTTGTCGCCCATCTTGTACATCTGGACCATCTGGTTCCATTTTTGCTCCATTTCGTGGATTCTTTGCTGCACTTCATTGTTTCCTTTATCTGTAAGGTGAAGTTCAATTTTTTCTCCTCCAAGAAAACCCTTCTTCTTTTCTACTTTGATGAATCCTCTTTGTTCTAGTATTTCTAAAATCTTGTTTAGCTCTTCTGGAGTTAATCCTGTCTTTGATCTTATTTTGTCAAACTTTTTTGCACCGTTTCTGATTGCCCCCAAAACAATAACGTCTTTTGGCTCTTCTTCCATGATGTCGTTTCTCTATATGCCTATAATAATTTTGCAAATAAATTATAATCAACGTTGGTGGATTTTATGCATGGATAGAGACTCTCATACGGATGATGAAATTAGGCAAATACTGTCTTTGAATAAGGTTGCCGTTGTTGGCATGTCAAAAAACGAGGAAAAGGCAGCCAATTATGTTCCCAAATATCTGATTTCACAAGGTTATGACATATTGCCCGTGAATCCTACCGCAGATGTTATTTTAGATAGAAAATGTCATTCTACTTTGTCTGATATTTCGGAGCCAATTGACATTGTAGATGTTTTTCGACCATCGGATCAAGTGCTGCCTGTAATTCAAGAAGCCATAAAGAAAAAACCAAAGGTGATCTGGCTTCAAGAGGGCATTCATAATGAAGAAGCAGAGGATATGGCAAGAAATGCGGGAATCAAAGTAGTGTACAACAGGTGCATGCTTGCAGAACATCAACGGTTATTCTGATGGAAGACTTTGACTCTTTTTACAAGGAATTGCAGTCTCTTGTACAATCGTACAAAAATCGTGATATGATGCTCAAAATAGAACATGATCCAACATCTCAAATAATTAGAATTTTTGGAGAAAAGATGAATTCCATTGATAAAGCAAAGAGTGGTCTTTCTGATGCATCGGAGCTTGCATTTACTGTTGCAGAACATCATCCATATTGGAATCTACTGTATCATGCGTGTCAGATAGCAAAAATCACACTGGACAAGTGGGATTCAGATTTATCAAAAGAGGAACTAGATGAAATCTCATGGTCAATTGCTGAGCTAAAAAACGCACATGATAAAGTAACTGCAAGACCTCACAATGATCACACTCACTAGTCAGAGATAAATAGCATAAACTGGCAATGTTATCGTGCCAATAAAAATAGGAATTATCGGCAAGACAAACACTGGCAAAACCACATTCTTTAACTCTGCCACACTATCTTCCGCTGAAATCTCTACGTACCCTTTTACGACAAAAAAGCCAGAATCTGCAACTGCAAACGCAATTACATTATGTGTCCATCCGGAATTTCAGGTCACTGATAACCCAAAAAACTCTCGATGCGTTGACGGCTGGAGATACATTCCAATTGAGCTTATTGATTTACCGGGACTAATCAAGGATGCATGGCAGGGAAAAGGACTTGGAAACCAGTTTCTCTCAGTTGCTGCACAATCTGATGCATTATTGCATGTAGTGGATGTCTCTGGGGGAATAGACTCATCAGGAAAAATCGCAGAAACCGGTGCAGGTGATCCAATATCTGACTTTGCAGACATTGAAGAAGAGCTCATCATGTGGTATTTGAAAATACTAGAAGGCAATCGTGATAAAGTCTCAAAAACAATCCATTCTGGCACAGACAAAATCATTGCAATCGCTGATCTATATCGTGGAATTGGAGTGAACAACTCTCACGTCAAAGAAGCACTGCATTCTGCAGGGGTGGATGAAAAGGAGTTCGATGATATTGGATTCAAAGAAAGCAAAAAATTTGCAACAGTGTTGCGCAAGATTTCAAAACCCACACTAATAGTAGCAAACAAAATCGACGTTGAAGGAGCTGACAAGAACTTTGCTAGATTGCAGGAAAGATACAATGATACAATCGTGGTTCCCGCAAGCGCTGATAGCGAGCTAACACTTCGAAGAGCAGAACAAAAGGGACTCATAAAATATTCTCCTGGCTCTGAGCAGTTTGACATCCTAAAACCAGATGAATTATCAGCAAAACAAAGGGAAGCACTAGACTTTATCACCAAAGAGATAATGGGTGAGTACATGCGAACTGGAGTTCAATTCGCGATTAATGTTACTGTGTTTAAGCTGCTCAAAATGAATGCCATCTATCCTGTTGCAGACGAAGAAAAACTAGCCGACAAAAAAGGCAACGTGCTGCCAGATTTGATCTTGCTAAAGGACGGCGCAACCGTAAATGATTTGGCAAAAGAAATACACACTAGTCTCACCAAAGGACTGCTTTATGCAAAAGACATCAGGTATAATCTGAGATTGCCCACGAACTATCAGCTTCGCGACCGTGATGTGATATCTCTAGTTAGCGCATCAACTAGCAAAAAGACCCATTAGGAATCCGCTGGGATCTTTTCTTTTTTCATCCATATTGTCTTGTTTTTATGATCCAGCAAGACAATGTTCTGCGCAGAGATCATATCTCTGATTTTATCTGCTTCTTGGTACTGTTTCTGTGCACGTAGTGTTTCTCTTTGTTTTAGCATGTCTGTGATGTTTTGTCGTTCTTGTTCTGTTATCTTCTGCACCTGCAGTCCTAGTATGTCAAGCATGTGCTCGAATTCTGGCAACGCTGTATTTGCAATCGATTGTGTCATTGACTCTGAGGCTGCAATCCTGTTTATGCCTTTGACTAGCTTGAAAAATGCATTTAATGCAAGTGATGTGTTAAAGTCAGAATTTAATGCAGACTCGAATTCATTTTTGCATTCTGAAACTATACTGGATATCTCGTCTATTGGGCCTACTCCATCCGACATTATCATTTCATAATATGCTGTTTCTGCCTGTCTCCATTTGATGAGATTTTCTTTTAGCATCTCTTCTGCATAGTCTATTGCCTTGGAATAATGCCCTGACAAGCAGAACAATCTGATTACGTTTGGTCCCCAGTTCTCCAGCACATGTCTTACGGACTTTATGTTGCCAAGTGATTTGGACATTTTTTCTCCGTTGATTGTGACCATGCCTACATGCATCCATAACTTTGCAAGTGGTTTTTTTGTCACGGCTTCTGTCTGGGCAATCTCGTTTTCATGATGCGGAAATATGAGATCTCTGCCACCACCATGAATCTCAAACTCTTCTCCAAGATACTTGAGGCTCATTGCAGAGCATTCAATGTGCCAGCCAGGCCTGCCTTTGCCCCACGGACTGGGCCAGTTGGGCTCTGTTTCTGAGAACTTCCACAATGCAAAATCTAGCGCGTCATTTTTGGTCTCATCTACTGCAATTCTTGCACCAGATATGAGATCTTCAGTCTTTC
Source organism: Nitrososphaeria archaeon (assembly GCA_010028495.1). Taxonomy (GTDB): domain Archaea; phylum Thermoproteota; class Nitrososphaeria; order Nitrososphaerales; family Nitrosopumilaceae; genus Nitrosotenuis. Next base: position 22,733 of record RHCX01000017.1, read on the forward strand.
TTTTTGATAATTTGCCATATTCAGCAAACTTTGATACTGAATAATACACTCCGTTCAGCGACAGATATGCGTACCCAGAGTCAATTAATTTTTTGATCAAGTTTATGATATCTGAGATGTGCTCTGTTGCTTTTGGATGAACAGTCGCTCGCTTGATGTTTAATTTATCGAAATCCTCAAAATAATGTTCAATGTATTTTCTGCTAATTTCTAGAGGGTGAAGTCCTTCGGCATTTGCTTTATTGATTATTTTATCATCGACGTCCGTAAAATTTTGGACAAATTTGACTTGATTTCCTCTTGATTCTAGGTATCTTCGCAATACATCAAAGATGATTATTGTTCTTGCATGGCCAATATGCGATTCGTCATATACTGTAACACCACACAGGTAAATTCCAATATCATTCGCAGTGATGTTTTGCTCTGATGTGTTTAGTGTATTGTAGATTTTCATGTTCTATCACAGTTTGCTGGGTGTGGACCTTTTGTGCTCACTGTTTATGTGTAGTTGATTGATCTTTTGAATTTTATCTGCGCTAATGTTGGTAGTCGTTTGCGTTTCTGATACTGACATTTTTTTATCAACAATACAGTACAAAATACAATCTATTTGCTCGTATGGTATTCCAAGTTCGTCTTCAGCCAAATGATTTTTCCACAAGTGGGGGCTGCTCTTTTTTGATATTATGGATTCTTTGACATCTAGATATTTTGCTAGCTGTCTGACTTGGGTTTTGTATAGTGACGCAATCGGCATGATATCGGAACTGCCGTCTCCAAATTTTGTAAAATAGCCAATCAAATATTCTGATTTGTCGCTAGATCCAAGAACCAAATAGTTCTTCATGTTTGCATAATAATACAATAAATTTGCGCGAATTCTGGCGCGAAGATTCCCAAGAGCTCTTTGGTCTTGCTCCAAAACCGCTCCAAACTGTGAGTGAATCATGTTTATGTCAATTAGCTTATAGTCAATACCGAGTTTGTCTACTGTGTATAAGGCGTCCTCTGTTTCTTCTTTTGGAGATATTTTACTATCTGGCATTATTAACGCCAGCGATTTTTCTTTGAATGATTTTGCACAAACATGTGCTATTACTGCAGAGTCTATTCCACCTGACAAGCCAAAAACAAATCCTTTGGATTGTTGCAAATGTTTTGCAAGAAATGTTTCGATATCGTTTTGAATTTTAGAGTAATCCTGAGAGGTAATTTCTTTTAAAATCGAATCCAACAATTTGGGGTTGTTTTGTTGATTAAAAATCGTATCTAGACGTCCATGTAAATGCCGTCATTTCTTGCTTCTACTTTGTATGTCTGAAGCTTTACTCCCTTGAGATAATCTAGCAATTCTCCTGTCTTTAGGTCATAATGCCAAAAATGCAGCGGGCACTCTACAATGCATCCATTTAGCTTTCCTGGCGCAATAGAGCCGTCCTGATGCACACATAATGCGTCTATTCCATGATATCCGTCTTGGTTGAATATTGCGATTCTTTTTCCTTCAATTTTGACCTCTATCCCTGCACCTTTTGCAATGGAATCTTTTTCAGCTACTTTTTGCCAGACCATTGATCTGCAACAATTTTTGGTGGTTATTTACTTTATTGATCTGACAAAGATTTTTTAGTATATGAAATGGTCGTGGTATAGTTGAGTAAAGTAAAAGACGAAAGTTTGGCAGAGCAGGGCAAAATGTCCTACGAATGGGCTCGAAGTCACATGCCCATTTTGGATAATACAATTAATCGACTAAAGAAATCACAACCATTCAAGGGATTGACTTTGGGATTCTGCCTTCATATCACAAAAGAGACGTCCGTTCTTTTGATGGGTGTAAAGGAATTAGGAGCAGATGTTGCTGCATGTGCTGGCAACCCGCTTACCACACAAGATGACATTGCTGCATTTTTGGCATCCGAGGGAATCCACACATATGCATGGAATGATGAAACAAATGAAGAATATGACTGGTGTATTGACCAAGTTTTAGATCACAAGCCAATCATTGTCACTGATGATGGCGCAGACATGAATGTCAAGTTGCATTTTGATAAAAGATACAAAACAATGAAGATTCTTGGTGCAACAGAAGAGACGACAGCCGGAGTAAACAGAATAAAAGCAATTGAAAAGAAAGGAAAACTGCGCTATCCAGTTATTGTAGTAAATGAGGCTTATACAAAACACATGTTTGATAATCGATATGGTACCGGCCAGTCAACAATTGATGGGTTTTTGCGCGCAATGAATCTATTATTTGCATCAAAAAGAGTCGTAGTTGCTGGATATGGTTGGGTAGGAAGAGGAGTTGCAGCAAGAACTCATGGCATGGGCTGCAAGGTTATTGTGACTGAGGTTGATCCTGTAAAAGCACTGGAAGCTCACATGGATGGCTTTGAGGTAATGACAATGGCCGACGCTGCAAAAATTGGCGATATTTTCATCACATGTACTGGAATGCGTGACATCATAACCAAAGAGCATATTCTAAAAATGAAAGACGGCGCAGTAATGGGAAATGTCGGACACTTTGATGTTGAAATTGACTCTGATTTTCTGCTAAATCACTCCAGATCTGTGCGCGAGGTTCGACCAAACTTGGATGAATGCGTGTTGAATAATGGCAAAAAAGTATACTTGGTCGGAAAGGGAAGACTGGCAAACCTGGTTGCAGCTGAAGGACATCCGCCAGTCTATTTTGCATTTGTTGAAGAATAGCAAAAAAATCGGCAAAAAAGTTATCACAGTACCTCTGGAAATAGACACGCAGGTTGCATCTGATGCACTTGGCGCATTTGGTGTCAAAATTGATCACCTGACCAAAAAACAAATCGCGTACAGAGAAAACTGGTAACAAACCTTCTTAAGTTATACGAGCGAAGCTTATTCAAATGAACAACAAGGCAATCATCACTAGTGCATTACCGTATGCAAATGGCGAGATACATCTTGGTCATGTTGCATCCACATATCTTCCTGCAGATGTCACTACTAGATTTCTGAAAATGAATGGAGTTGAAGCATACTATGTTTGCGCATCTGATGATTTTGGCACGCCGATTCTGATAGCTGCAGAAAAAGAAAAGAAAACAACACAAGAATATGTCGCACATTGGAACAAGCGAGACTATGAGGATTTTACGGCGTTTGATATTGGATTTGACTTGTTTTATCGCACTAGCTCGCCTGAGAATATCTCATTTGTGAGAAATGTCTATGACACTTTGAAGAAAAACGGGCACATTTACGAATCCGAAATAATCCAGTTTTACTGCAAAAACGACAAAAAATTCCTGCCTGACCGATATGTAATAGGGACTTGTCCTCATTGCAAGGCAGAAGATTTTTTCAAGCTCAAAAACTTTGGCGATCCTTTGTTAAAATGGCTAGAAGAGAATAAGAACCTCCAAAAAGACGTCAAAAAATACGTCCAGAACTGGATTACATCAGGACTTGTGGACTGGGACATAACCCGGGACATCACTTGGGGCGTTCCAATACCGGGTGATGAATCAAAGGTTTTCTATGGCTGGTTTGATAATCATTTGGCATACATTTCATCCGCAATCAAGCTGTTGGATGACAAGGGAATAAACGGCAAAGAATTTTGGAATTCTGCTGATATCTATCATTTTATTGGCAAAGATATCGTGTATCATCATTATTTGTTTTTGCCTGCAATGCGCCTTGGAATTGATTCTGAATACAAACTGCCTGATTACATACCAACTAGAGGCCATCTTACATTACAGTCCAAGAAGATATCAAAGAGCAGGAACTGGTATATTGGACTAAAGGAATTTTTGGGATTTTATCCAGCTGACTACCTCAGATATTATCTGGTTTCAATCAATCCATATTCTCAGGATGATCTGAATTTTGATTGGGATGACTTTGCAGTACGAATCAACTCTGAACTGATTGGAAATCTTGGCAATCTAGTAAACCGAGCATTGGGATTTACAAAAAAGACATTTTCTGGAGAGATTCCTACACCTGATCAATACGACGACAAAGACAAAGAAGCCGAAGCAAAAATCAAATCATTTTCTTTGGAATTATCAGAATTACTCCAACAGAATCATCTTGATCGAGCACTCAAAAAAATAATGGAATTCTCTACGTACTTTAACCAGTATTTCCAGCACAAGGAGCCGTGGAAAAAGGGACCTGGAACCAACACATGTGTGTTTTTGGCGGCAAACGCAGTATATTCTATATCAATAGCATTGCATCCGTTCTTGCCAAAGTCAGCACAAAAAATTTGGGAGCAGCTTGGAATGAGCGGAAATGTCTCTGCAAAATCGTGGGATTCTATTTCTGGCTTGGAGCTAAAATCTGGAAGCAATCTAGGAGAGATCACTCCGATATTTGCTCGAGTTGAAGACGAAGACATCAAAAAGCGCAAAGAAAAGTTTGCAACAAAATAAACGAATTCCACGAATCTCTACTAGGGGATTTTATGATCTTCAAACCGGTAAAACTAGAAAAAACAAACCATTTGATTTGTATCCAAAAAAATTCTTTGATTCTTTGGACGACGTA
>RHCX01000160.1 GCA_010028495.1 Nitrososphaeria archaeon
AAGGCATTTAACAGATGAGCTTGGTAATGGTGTATGTGTCGAATCTGCCTCTGGCCTAATAACACCTGAAGACCGACTCACTCTTATTAAAGATATGGTAAATTCTCCGAAACGTGTTTTGGTCGCCACTGACTGTCTTTCGGAAGGTGTAAATCTGCAGGAAGTATTTTCTGCAGTCATTCATTATGACCTAGCCTGGAATCCTACTCGTCACGAGCAACGTATTGGTCGCGTAGATCGTCTTGGACAGCCCAAGGCGAAAGTTCGTTCACTGATGTTACACGGAGAGGATAATCCTGTGGATGCACTGGTTATGAAGGTCATTCAACGTAAGGCGGAAAGTATTAAAAAAGAACTAGGTGTAACTGTTACAGTGCCAACAGAAGGAGATGCTATGCTAAAGGTTCTAGTAACTGAACTCATCAAAGGTGATACAAAACAGGGTACACTCAATTTTGGTGAATCTGCTGAGTTGAAGGCACTAGATGCTAAGTGGGTTGATGCACGCGAACATGCCAAGAAACTTAACACTATTTTTGCACAACGTGCCATCAAACCCCATGAAGTTATTGAAGAATTTGACCGACAAAAAAAATTACTGGGTGATGCGAATGCAGTTCAACGTTTCATCGAGTCTGCTTGTCGTCGTTTAGGCACTAGTGCGACTGTGATTCAGTCCGAATCTGTGGACCCAGTCTATCAAGTTAACTTAATTCATCTTCCCGAATCACTACGCGAGAGACTTCGTGATGAAGCTGGCTTAGAGGACACTATAAAAATCACTTTTGGTGGTAGGGCGCCAGCCAAGGTTATACCAGTAGGTCGAAGTCACCCACTCGTTTCATTAATTGCAGAATATCTCCTTGAGGAGGGACTAGAAGGGGAGGAAGGCTCTAAATCGCGCATTAGTCGCTGTAGCGCGTGTGAGAGTGCAGACGTAAGTGAACCTACGGTTGTTCTCATTATGCGTCTTCGACATCAGATTCGTTTAACGCATCGCAATAAGGAGATTACAACGCTGATGGCCGAGGAGTCTGTGGCCTATTCCTTTGTTGGTGGCAGAATCGACCAACCACTTTTAGATGACCCCGATAAAAATGACTCTCCGTTAAAACTCTTAGATAAAGACCCAGTGGGTAATTTAAGAAATGAAACCAAAACTCGCGAAGTCCAAAAAGTATTAGCACTTTTGAAATCAAAAGAATCAATTCTGGCTACATTTGCTCAATCACGAGCTAAAGATCTCGAGAACGATCACCAAAGAGTACGTGCAGCCTCTAAGGCCTCAGGTCAAGTAACCGTAACGGCCTGTGTACCTGCTGACATTATTGGCGTTTATGTAGTTTTACCCACACTAGCTTCTCTCTGACCATGTCCTCCGAAACACCTAAAAAGTCCGGACGAAAGTCTGCTGGTTCAAATAAGACGAATGGTCCCCTGAGTTCACGCACAAGCTCAGTGCGTCGCAATGTAACCCTTGATGATTATCCCGCTATACAGGTCGAAGGTGGATTATTTACCATCGAGCAT
>RHCX01000161.1 GCA_010028495.1 Nitrososphaeria archaeon
TGTCAAGTCCTCAAAACTGGACACATACAGGACAGCCGTAGACATGTCATTTAAGATTCAAAGACCACTAGATGTCTCTGATATTATTATCCAGACCATGGATGCAAAAAGAGAAACCGGCTACAATGTATTATACAATGCAATCAAAGTAGGTGGTAAGGACATTACCGAAAAGGCAGCACAACCAACAAAGACACCGCCTCCACCACCACTAAAACAAATACAGAACAAAGTTGCTATGCAAAAAGTCGAGTGCCGCGATGGCTTTGAAAAAGTCATCAGGAATAATGGCGCAATTGCATGTGTATCGACATATACAGCTGACCTGCTAAGAAGCATGGGTCAAGCCTCCTAAATCACTCTATTTTGATCTCTTTTCCTTGTTTTGATTCCTGAGCATCTAGCTTTTGTAATTCATTTTGCAGGAATTTTCTGTATTTTGTAGCTTCTTCTTTAGTCATCTTGGAAAGATTTGATGATAGCAAAGTGCCCATCATGTTAATTCTCTCAATCAGATCCATTGCGACAAACCTGCCTACATTTTTGACTCGCATCAGAACATCGAGCTGATTTTTTACAACTTGGTTCATCTTTTCTAGATCTTCGGATGTTGCCTTGCCTTTCTTTGTAATTTGATATTTACCGTCCTTGGTCTCTTCGATTAATCCCTCATCTAATAGTCTGCCAAGCAATGGATAGATCAAGCCAGGTGATGGCTTCCACATTCCTTCGCTTTGTTGCTCTGCTGAATCGATTATCTCTTTGCCAGTATGTGGTTTTGTAGATAACAACTCCAAGATGTAATATCTTGAGAATCCACGCGGAATTGAGCTTCCAACACGCTGGAACCATTCTGATACCATGACTGAAAATATCGCTAGCGATAAATATAAGGATTCTGAGCGTGATTATTTTGAAATACATATTTATCCGATTTTTAAAAGTCCATAGTATCAGATGACTGATTTTATCGACTACGATCTAATTATTGTCGGATCCGGTCTTGCAGGTCTTAGAGCAGCAATAGAGGCAGCAAAGACAAGCTCGACTCTGAAAATTGGTGTAATATCAAAAGTCCAAGTAATGCGCTCCCATTCCGTTTCTGCAGAAGGAGGAACAGCTGCAGTGTTATTTGAAGAAGAAGGAGACAATATCGAATCTCATATTTATGATACAGTAAAAGGAAGCGACTTTTTGGCAGACCAAGATGTTGCTGAACGACTCTGCAAAGAAATGCCAAGAGAAGTCTACCAGCTGGAACATTGGGGAATGCCTTGGTCGCGACGCAAGGATGGACGAATCGGACAGAGATACTTTGGTGGTTATAGCTTTCCACGAGCTACCTATGCATCTGACAAAGTAGGATTCTTTGAAATGCAGACTCTATACGATACTTGTCTGAAATTTGACAATATCTCGTTTTTGAACGAATGGTTTGTCACATCTATAATTCATGACGGCCAGCAGTTCATGGGAGTTACCGCAATAGAACTATCCAGCGG
>RHCX01000162.1 GCA_010028495.1 Nitrososphaeria archaeon
AGGATCGAAAAATAAAGCATACCTGTCCAGCAGCCCACCATGGCTCCCAAGACAGGGCTCTCGGCCTCTTCACTCTGGGGAGATTTTTTCCCTAGCCACCAAATAACACCATAAAGAAAAAGTCCAGAGACACAGCCTAGGAAAAGGCTACCGACAAAACCGCGAATTAGCCAAGGGAAAGAAGTTTCTTCGAGAATCCAAAAACCGAATTCGTGTCCGTAGAACCAGCCTAGAAGTAGACCCGACGTGAGTGAAAATGGGCCAGCACATTGGCGAAGGGGTCCGCGTTGAAAGCCTCGCCAAGCTCCGCGAATCATTAACCAAAGAAAAAATAGTCCAGCGAGAATAAGAGTCCAGGGAGTGGGTGGCGGAAAATAATCCATCGTTATGTCTCGTCAATGAGACGGCAGATTTCGGGTTTCTTCTGTTCAATTTTTTCGGTTAATTTGAATTGTACCCACGCACGGTGTAAATTCTGGCCGGGCTGTTGAACTTTAAAGTAAACATCTCCATTTAAATAATCTGCAAGAAATCTAACATCGGAATCCACGACCGAATATGTCAACGCCACGATCCGTTTAGTTAAGACATCAATTTTCTGACCCAAGTATGTCGTGCATCTGTGCACTTCTTGGAGCAAAAATTCTGCTCTTTCGCTAACCGATGGAAAAACTGCAGCTACCAACAAATTCATTGTCTCCACATCTAACACGGCTGGCTTTTCAGTTGTGCCATATCGCTGGATATGCCCTCGTATTTTTATTAGTGGACGATCTCCGTCAATCTTGACGGCAGCTGCAGATCCTGAAATTTTGAAATGACCACACGAATCACAAGTTTGATCTGAAAAATCTCCATCAACTGGGTGTGACTCAGCGCTATTAACACCACAAATTTTGCATTGATCAACCATTGTGAACTCATCCTCTTGACTTTCGTATACAACTATACCTCCGTCTTCATCCAGCATCAACTCTTCCGACTCAATGAATTGAATAGGGCCAGGAAAGGATCTCAACAGGGCCATCAATCCGGAATACATTTCCGAATCACAATCCTTCGCCCTGATGAGATGTGCTTTCATAGATGACCGTTTAGTGCTGACAAATTAGCTACAAGTTCTTTGCTATTTCAAAAAATCCTTCTTCACCCTGCCAGATTTTTTTTCCTCCATATACGATTCCATCGCCACACTCATTTCACAGAGCGTGTCAACCATTGCCGCCTTGTAGAATGACTTTGTGTTGGCCGCGCGAATATTCAACATTCGCCCAATTTCAAAAGCGTCCAAATCTGCGCCCAAAAAAGTAAACGTCCAGAAGTCTGTCGCTTCCAGCTGCGCGATCATCCTTGATATTTCTGGGAAAGAATAAAGCCGAGAAGCATTCTCCATTCCGTCGGTCATGATGATAACCACCACTGAGGCCTTGCCTTTGTCAATCTCTTTGCCATGCTCCGTGCGAATGTGATGAACAGAATGTCCGATGGCATCCAATAGCGC
>RHCX01000163.1 GCA_010028495.1 Nitrososphaeria archaeon
TTTCCACGGACGCCAACGGAGTGGCGTCCCTACCCATCCCCATCCCTTGACAACCCCTCCCCCACTTCTGGAAAAGGGATTTTATGGATCAAAACGACCTACCCCCATCCTCATTCACCATTCCATTAAACAAGGAAGGGCATCCGGACTTTCTCTGGTTAGCCTTTCAGCATTATTTATCAAACTCACCTGATGTGTGGGATGGAGATACGATTTATAGCCACATCGAGAAACCGGAGTTTAACATGATAAGCTCGAGACAAGTTGCTATCTGGGAACCGTTGGTTGGATTTCCTAAGGATGAATTTCTCGATTCCGTACTAGCTCTCGAAGAAATTTATGGCGAGGTGTGGTTAGCCGGATTCGAACACAAGACAGATCAAATACGTAAAAACCTAAAAAACATTAACGGGAAACAATCCTAAAAACATTTGGATATCCTTCATTGTTATAACTTTGGTATTCGTCTCAGTTCTCATCCCTAATAAAATCTTCCGTCACCCGCCCACTAATCCACTTATTCTTGATGCCCCCATTCCACCCGCCCACCGGTCCACCAGTCCTTGGCAACAACTTCTAATTGTAGAATTATAGTAATTTAAGGCTTAACAAAGTTGGAGAGAGTTGCAGAATTAATCGAATACCCAATTACATAAAAACTATCTAACTAAATGGACGACTCTATCAAAAATATACTCTCTGAGGCCCGAAAAAAACGTGGCTTCGAATACCAACGTATAAATCAAAACGGCAAGCGTGAGCGTAATGGAGGATTCTATTTAGAATGGAACGCAGATACTAATATCTGGTCGATAACCTCAGGTTCTATTCCAGGGCCGATACCAAGAGAGTTTAGCAAAACTACTCCCAAGGAATGGGAAAAATATCAGAATATTGTCAAAACGACAAATGTGGATGAATGGGAAGACATACCCAGCGATGAAGATGGAAGACAAAGCGATCGAGTGTGGGCGTTTTGGCCTAACTTAACTACAGGCTATTTTGGCGTCGGAATAGACCATCGCTTAAATACTATTGCAGCAATAGTACCAGGACTCTCAACGATTGCAGATTTAATTCGTCAATGCGACTTAAAGGTAGACGGAAAAATAGCGGAAGAACTTCCTGACTCTAGTTTACAGCTGTTAGAAAGCATTAATGACTTACGAAAAAAAGCCGAAAAAGGTGATATTAATGCACAAAGCGCCTTGGGTGCGACTTTAGTCAGCACAGTACCACAATACCGAAACGTCGAAGAAGGCCTTAAGTGGCTCATGTTAGTAGCAAAGTCTAGAGATCCTATTGCTGAATATAATATAGGTACGACATATTTGCAGGGTTATTCAGGCGAGGTCGATAAACCAAAAGCTTTTACATGGATAGAAAAAGCAGCCCTAAAAGGCCATGAACTCGCAATGCGCAACTACGGCTTAATGCTTATGTTTGGCGATGGATGTGTTAAAAATGAAAAGCGGGGATTTGATTTTATCAATCATGCCC
>RHCX01000164.1 GCA_010028495.1 Nitrososphaeria archaeon
ATTGCATCCAAACCTTGTTCGCTCTTTATGGTTATGGTTTGGAATGGCTCCTTTCGGTCCTTTTGAATCTTGATTATTATGGAGTCCTCTGCTGGCTCCAAGTCAGCAAACCATCTAAAGGAAAGGGATTTTCCAAAAACTATCCTATGTGCACGAACATCTTCCACTACATTTGCTCCCAAAGAAAGACAGTGCTTCCTTAGAGAGTCAAACAATGGCAATACTGAAACAGGTATCTGTTTTTTGAAGTCTTCATAGGTTCTTTTTGGACCCAAGAACAAGCCATCCATATTTTTATGACCTGACGTAACTAAATAATTCAAGTGGTAGTAGATCTGCTAGTTCCGATCCAGACGGGTAACCCCATCTCAAGATGGACAAGATCCGCCACGTTGACGAAGCAGCGTGAATACTTTGCCTTAGGATTGCTCCCTCCCGGACCTCATCCATTTCGGCAATTCGACACTAAGATCACCCCTTCGGACGATCACATGCCTGCATCCACCCGCTTCGGCGTGATTTCATTTCAGTACACCAAGCGGGAATTATCCAACTGGAAGTTTATCCAGCAGTTACTGACCTCTGCATAGAGCCGGTTTCAGAAAAGGGCACGGCTAGCGCCCCGATCCTACCTACTACCAAATATGGTTACGATGTATTGTTATATTTGCATTAAGGTTGGTCTTGCAGATCCACGATCATTTTACACACAGAACAAATCTTACCTGTGCACTCTGAACCGCAGTTTGAACACTTGACTCTTTCTTTATAGTTGGATTCTTTCATTACTTGAGATACTTTGAGAACAGAGCGGTACATGTTTTTCTTTATTCCAGAATGACTATTCTCTAATTTGTTCAAAAATTCGCGAATCTCTGTTCGTATGCCTTCGTTCATGTGTGGGCATGGCTCTGTTTGGAACGGCAAGTTATTTGTGAATGCATAAAACACAATTTCTGACTCGTAAATCTCGCAAAATGGCTTTATCTTTCGCAACGAGTTTTCTGATGTATCCGGATCCATCCAGCCTATCTTGTTGGTATCCCCAGATAACGTGTTTATGACAAATGTTTGTAATGTGTCGTCTAAGTTGTGGCCAGTCGCAATCACGTTTGCACCAATTTGTTTTGCTGCATGATCCATTGCGCGTCTTCTAAATGTGCCGCAAATAGAGCATGAGGACAATCTGTCATCTTCGTGTTGCTTTAATGATTCATCCAGTGTTAATCCGAATAGTTCCTTGTATGGATATACTGTATGCTCTACTCCAAGCTTTGCACAAAAGTCCTTGACTATGTCCAGTGCTTCGTCTCTATATCCTGGTATGCCTTCATCAATTGTTATCGCATGAATTCTGAAATTGTGGTTTTTTGCCATCTTTGATAATACATGTAATAATGCAAGAGAATCCTTTCCGCCAGAGACTGCAACACAAACAAGCTCGTTATTTTGAATCATGTTGTATTTTGAAATGGTTTTTGCGGTTTTGCGCAGAATTGA
>RHCX01000165.1 GCA_010028495.1 Nitrososphaeria archaeon
GTCCTTCGCTGCCTGGATACTCCCCTGCAGCTCAACCATCAGTTGGCTAATCTCTGAATCCGTATCTACGTCTATGTCTGCTAACTTCAAGAGTTCAGCCTGCTGCGCGAACGTTCTCAACTTGGTGACAGGCTTGGTGACAGTTGCAGTAGGACTTATCTTCTGTGCGTCTAGCATTTCTACCAATGCATTCCCGACATTCCCATCAATTACTTTTAAGAATGCACTGGTCATTTCTGTTTTGTGATTGCTTAACAAAATAACCGGCAGAATATTTTCTGCGGTTGCTGATTGCATTAGTCCAACAACTTCCTGTGCTCTTGCACTAGCCTTTTCACCCTTTGCAACCCATTCATTTACTAATCCTGTTAGCGTGTCTATTTTTCTTACGCCTTTATATATTCCATTATTAAATGGTGTTACTCTTGTTAGAGTAACAATGTTTTTAAAGAAAGGATTGTCTGCGGTAACCTTGACCGCATTTCGCACATCAGGCGTAAGTCCTTTTACTTCTTCTGCTACTTTTTCTTCTTCTGCAACTATCTCTCCGTCAGTTTTTGCATCTCCTTCAACTTTTGTTTCTGCGTCTTCATCGGGCGTAAGAACCATATCAAGCGTTGCAATTGCTTTATCTACAATTTTCAGTTTTTCTGCCTTGTATTCATTAAGTATTTGAAGCGCTTTCTCTCCATCTCCTGGAACATCACTATCCAAATCTTTAAGTAATTCATCTACTTCTTTTTCTGCATCAAACTCTTCAATTTCTGCTAGCATGTCAACGTCGTCAGAAACTTCTTTTGCCATTACTTCTGCAACTACTGGTGCTTTAGGTCTGCCACGTGGTGCTGGCGCTTCTGGTTTCTCAACCGTTGAACCACTAATAATTTCAGCAAGAGCCTTTCTTGGATTATCTTTTATTAAATCAGATGATGCTGAATCAAAATTGTATATCACAAGTTTTGACCCAGTGATTCCCAATTTTTCAGTCTTCGAGGTCTCTCTTCTTGCACCTACAATTTGTATTGTCGCCCCACCTTTAAGCAAAGAACTCATTGATGCTTTAAAAGATTTTACAATTCCTGTGAGTTTCATACCCTCTGGAATTGTTAATGGGAATGTCCATGTTCCACCATCAATTACTGGATCGCCAAGGTTAATCCCCGCAAAACTACCACTCGTGATGTCGCCTTCTATTGCAGTGCCTGTCGCTTCCCTTGCGACCGCCATTGCAGCCGCTTTTGTTTCAGCGGTTACTGTGGCATTACCCTTCTTCATGTTGTCTTCTGATTTTAGATGTGCTCTCCAGTTTGCAAGCACCCCATTAAGCAAATCTTTCTTTGCTTTTGTTACTGCTTTTCTCTGTTCACTTGCATACCGAGCGTCAGACATGGTTCCTTTTTCAACAGGCCAAGGAAGTCGACCTTTGTTAGTTTCAAAATTTAAATTTAACGCAACTTCTTTTGTCTCACTA
>RHCX01000166.1 GCA_010028495.1 Nitrososphaeria archaeon
ACTAGATTTAAAAATTGCAGTTCTCATTCATCTTAAATAATAAAGAAGCACCCTAAAAAATAATGAATTTAAGTGAAATTTTTTATCTCAAAATAAAAAAAACTAAGCATTTCGATAAGGTGCGGAGATTCTGGTACCGTGTGCGAACTTACAGGAATACACTTTACTGGATTATGCCACGTTCGGTTAGACCTAAACCGATATCCGCAAAAATTATTGTCGGCTTAACAACCTCGCCTAAACGCATACAGTATATAAAGCCCATTTTAAAATCCATTTTAAGGCAAAGTTGCCCGCCAGATGAAATTCATGTAAACATACCATATGTTTTTAAGCGAGATGGAACGACATACACTATTCCAGACTGGCTTTATAGCCTCGACCCTAAAATTAGAATTAAACGAGTAGAAGATGTGGGCCCTGGAACGAAAATTATTCCTACTTTTTTAGAATTAGATTCAACAGCCGACGCCTTAGTCATTACCGCTGATGACGATATTTTAATGATACCAGGTGCAATTGAATCAATTGCAAACGCTTTTCAAAAAAATCCCAACTGTATTTTTGGTTTGGGTGGCTACATTTTAAATCAAGATCTCACGCCCTTCTATCAAAACAAAAGTGTAAAAGTAGACGTACTTGAAGGCTACGCCCACATTGCCGTTCATCGAAAATTTATCAGCCAAGACTTTTGGGACTATCTAAAAGTTGCCCACTCTCTCAAGGCATGTTATTTACACGATGACCTGGTTTTATCGAATTTTTTCTCACTAAAAAAAATTCCTCGGTTTCAAATCTATAATAAAGATGTAAATAGAGAAGTCATTCGAGCAAGGGGTGCCAATCAACACTACGGTGCAGATTTGGATGCTCTGCATCTCGGGGGAGGCACAGACACTCCCCATGCAGATCCGCTTACTGCGCCTTTTTTGAGTAAGTCAAAGGAGATTAAGAAATTTATGAGCGATCAAAATCTGTGGGGCTTCACCGTCTAATGGTATACGATTTACTTATTCTCCAAAAGTTAAAATATTTTTGTAATTATATTGTTTTAAAATATCTAACGAAGCTACCAGTGCGATGACGACGCGATTTGATGCTGAAAGTTATGGCTATTTTGCCAAACACCCCGCATGTGCTGGTGTGCAAATCGAAGCCCTACCTCCCTCACAACCACCTCAGCGTAAGTTTGGGCCACGAGCTTAGAGGAGAGCTATTTCTCATTCTGCAAAATCGTTTGTACGATAACTTGAGCAAAATACTCCTGGCTAAACTTACGCGCCTTCGAAGAAAGTAAAAACTGCTTAATGCTCTCTTGGTAGCATTCATAATCAGCGTTACTAACGTTTCTTAAAAATTCGTCGAGTTTGGCAGGATTTTGAAACTGACGTCCATCAATAAAACACTCTGGGGGGACTAAATCTCAACAAGGAAGAACGTCACCTCGTTCGACTCTGTGGCATTGTCAGCG
>RHCX01000167.1 GCA_010028495.1 Nitrososphaeria archaeon
TCCTCGCAGTAAGCATAAGTTGGCTTTTCGTATGTTCTAATCTTTTTAGCCATTTCTTGTAAGCCACAGGTTGAACCACCACCAGAATCGAATTTAAACAAAATCTCCTGAACATCAGACCTGTCCTTCCAAGCATCAAGTGTTTCTGAGATTTTTTGAATATCACAGCAACCAAGCATTACTTCAACTCCAGTCAAGCCCTTGCCAATCACACCTTTACAGGTAATAATACCAATTCCATCTTCAACATAAGGCTCTCTTGAGCAACATATAAGTCGTTCAATATCAACATCATCTGAATCATCAAGATATGGATTACTTAAATGAGATGCTTTCTTTTTGTTTTTTAATTTAAAGTTTTTATTATCAAAATTGCCAGTTAATGCCGATAAATGATAAACAAAGTCTGGATTAGATAAAACTAAGTTTGCGTTATCAATAAATGCTTTGACCTTGATTGGGTCAATAAGCATTGGTCTACATGCATTAATCGCATAACTTAAGTCATTTCTTATCATAAATTTTTATTCAAACGGTTTTGATAAACCATTGTTTTGCTTTGGAAGGGAGTCAACCGAGTTTTGTAAGTCACTGATTGGCTCTACCGCTTCTTCAATTGATGGTGGCTTTGTTTCTATTTCATTTTCACCAACTCTATCAACAACATCACCCTCATCGGTATAATCGACTCCACCTTGAACAATTGGTTGTCCAGTTTGTGGGTCAATAACTGGTTCTCCAGTCTTTGGGTCAATTAGAATTTTTTGTTCCTGTGGTGCGTTCTTACCATCTGGAGAGAACTTGAATAAGTCTTGTCTGTCAAGACCAGTTTCCTTTGAAATCTTTTCAATAAACAGGAAGTTCTTTGCACGCTTACGCATGCACTTTTCAAATTGAAGCCCCCTGCTTGCAAAGTCATCCTCTGGAGTTACTCTACCCATTTCTAAATCGGCACGCTCATTTGCAGATTCCCTGCCAGCATCAACCGTAACTGAACGTGTTGTCATCCAATCAACTTTCCACCAGTTTCTTGCAGACGGAAGGTCTCCCCTTGCAATCTTAGTCCCAAGCCAAAACTGAAAATAAGGATTTAAAAATCTTGAAATGATAATATTCTGTCTATGTGAAAAGTATCTTGAAGCCTTTGCTACAACCAATCTAACAGCACCTCCATTTACATTACTTGGGTCTGCGAAAAATTCATAAGGTGCAGAACCCATAACTGAATCACGTCTCAAATGTTCAATAAATCCAGTAAATGCCGTTGTTGGTCTTGATGGTTGGTGTGCAACAAGTTCCTCATTTGGAAGCAAGACGGCAGTAACACCACCAAGAACCCTGTTTAAGTTATCTGTATTTGTTTGTTGATTAATTTGACCAGACGAATTAATTGGCTGACCAAGACTAATGTCACCATCCATGCTTGTTTCATTTGTCTTAAGGATTCTACTGATTTTACTATTGTCTTTT
>RHCX01000168.1 GCA_010028495.1 Nitrososphaeria archaeon
AATAAAACTAACCAAAGGACTGTACTGGTTTGCATGGGCATGTGCTACTGCTGCTACTGCTCAACAAACAGTTAGAGGTGTTCCAGTGGGTGCAATTCCGTCCGTTTTAGGATATGTAAGTACTATGGGGGCGAGCGGAGCAGGTACTGGTTGGACCGTCGCATTTACGTTTGGTGCATTGCCATCTGTTTATCCAGCTGGTGGTACTGTTCTTGCCAACTCAGTTGCACCTATGATTTTAGTGAGAATTACAGGATAGCGTGCATATTGGAAAAAACATCTATTCTAATCGTAATTTTGGGCGTAATGGTGTTATCAGTAATTGTTTTTGCTATCAATGTTGACGGTGCAGGCCTAGTCTGGCGCGCAATCAACAAGGCTGGCTCACAAATCTCTGATCTAGGTGATGTCGCAGGAGGGTGTACCAACGGCAAAGTCTTACAATTTCAGGCATCAAACTCTACTTTTGTTTGTGCAACTCACGGATTTGCTAACATTGTAAATCTTCCAGCAACCACAGCAAAAATACTCGCAACCAACTCCTCAAACAAGGCAGAATTCAAATCATTAACCCAGGGAACCGGAATTACCATTACAAACGGAACTAATGCTGTAACAATAACAAATGCAGGTGTAACATCCATTGCTGGAACGGCAAATAATGTTACAATGTCTGCCTCAACTGGATCTGTTACTGCAAATCTTGGTTCTAACGTTGTAATAACAGGCGGTTCTGCCCAAACAATATCTAAAGCAATCACACTAAGCTCTTCAACACTTACAAATCCACAAATAAATGGACTTGAGGTTGCTATCACCTCACAATCAGGATCTTACACTGCGACCAGTACTGATGATATAATTTTGATGGATGCGAGTGCTGCCACAAGAACCCTGACACTGCCTGCAGCAGCTTCAAACACTGGTAAAATTTACTATATCAAATCAATCGGAACGCCAGGTGCTAATATTGTAATAGTTGATGGTAATGCGGCAGAAACAATTGATGGTTTTAAGAACTTTAACATGACTATGGCTGATCAAGTTGCTATAATCCAGAGCGATGGCACAAATTGGAATAGACTGGATGGTACTGCTACGATCACACGTCCTGCTGGAGCAACTCTGAATAGGTGGCATGGAACTGCGATTAACGCCCTGGCCTCTAGTACAATCGTAAACACTGCAGCAACACTAAGAGCATATCCGTTCATTGTGAGTGATGCTATGACTATAGATCAAATTCAAACAGAGGTCAGTACAGCTGCAAATCCTACTACGAACACATGTAGGATGGGAATCTATCGTGACAACGGTAATATTTATCCAGATGCACTTGTTGCTGGCTCTGACGTTGCTACATTTGATGGCACCGCAGCGGTAAAAACAAACACATTTGCATCTCCAATAAAACTAACCAAAGGA
>RHCX01000169.1 GCA_010028495.1 Nitrososphaeria archaeon
AGTTAGGACGTATGTTATTTCTCCAGGATCCATTAAAACAAAAATGGGAAAACTCTCAAAAGATCAAGACTATGAAACGTTTCTTGATCCATCAGAGGTTGCCAAATACGTCGAGTTTGTTATATTGTTTGATGATGATCTTGTGTCTGAGGAAATTCGCTTAAATCGAATAAATCTGATCTGATTTACAAGATTTTCCTAAGTTTTTTCATGACAGGTATTTCTGAATCCCATACTCGCTTGACTCCGTCACCCAAGATTTCATTTACATGTCTTACGTCTCTTACCATCCTTGCTAGTCCGGGTTCCTCCAAAGATGCAGCCTGATCAGAACCATACATTGATCTGCTAAGTGTAATGTGTCTCTCAATTGATGTTGCACCAAGTGCTACTGCTATGACGCATACTATGTATGCACTATCTTCATGCCCACTATATCCGACATCACAGTTGAATTCTTTTCTCAATGTCTCTATGCAACGAAGATTTGCCTCTTCTAATTTCATTGGGTATGTGCTGTTAGAATGCATGAGCTCAAATGGGCAATTGTATTGTTTGAATACTTCCACTGCCTTGCGTACTTGATCCATTGTACTCATTCCTGTAGAAATGAAGGTATGCTTTTTTTCCTCAGCAACTACTTTCAAAAAATCAATATCTGTAAGCATGGCAGATGAAATTTTGTTGTATTTTGAATTATATTGTTTTAGGAAAATCTGACTGTCTACATCCCACGCAGATGCAAACCATTCTATGTTGTTTTGTTTGCAATAATCATTAATGATATCGTATTCCTTTTTATTGAATTCCAAACCTAGTTTTTGCTCTCTTGTAGTGGTTCCCCATGGGCTTTCGCGGGGAGTATCAAGAATTTCTTTTGAATATACTTTTTCAATAGTTCTTTTCTGAAACTTGACTGCGTCACAGCCAGTTCTTTTAGCCATGTCTATGAGTTTTTTAGCTATGTTTATGTCACCATTATGATTTATTCCAATTTCAGCAACTATGAAAACCATGAACTATCCTTCCAAAATATGCATTTAAGATTTAGCCTTTGCTGACAAAATGATCTCAGCTACTTCCCGAAGTACCCCCTCACCACCTCTTTTCTTACATGTATAATCTGAATTCTCTTTTGCGAGTGAAATTGCATCATCTGGCACTGCAGAAAATCCCACTTTTTTTAACAATTCGACATCATTGACATCATCACCTATGTATGCAATCTCGTTTTTACTTATTTTGAATTGTTTACATATTGTGGGAAGTATATTCTCTTTCTTTGTTATGCCGTCTAGAATTTTTTCATAATATCTCCCTTTTCTGTGTAATACATACCACCGTCAGTCAGTACACCATCCACATCTGTAAGTAATAATTTGATTTTTTTTGCACGATTCAAGATCGTCT
>RHCX01000018.1 GCA_010028495.1 Nitrososphaeria archaeon
GCTATGGCAACAAACTAAACAATTCAACAATTCTGTACAAGAATTTTTAATCAATCATAGATTAGTGTCGGTCTTGGCCTAATTTTGGGCTTGATTCCACTAAACAAGAAATGGATTTGGTTTATTCCTCCAATCAACATTGCCGCCGAAGGCCTTCACACAGGAATTCCGCTATTTGTGATTCATCTTGGAGGTGGAATAAAGGAGGTCTCTATCATGATTGCAATTCATTATGGGGCAGCAGCTTTGGGTTCTATTTTTTGGGGCAAAATTCTAGACAAGTATCATGCACAAAAAGCAGTACTGATGGTTTCGTTTTTTGCAATAATGCTTTGCTGTATGTGGCTGTACTTTACCACATCGATAAGTCCAATTTACATAATTGCTCCTTTGTCTGGATTCTTTTTGACTGCACGCAGTCCAGTAACTCAAATGCTTGTAATGGAAACTAGTCAGAACAACCAGTGGAGCAAGCTTTTTGCAAGGACCTCGTTATTGTCGACGTTTGGAAGCCTTGGAGCGATGCTGATTGGTGCAGTATGGAGTCTGTACTTTGATAGTAGGCAATACTTTGCAGCATGTGCAGTAGCAGTTGCTGTATCTCTTGTAATTAGCACGCAGATAAGCAAAACTCATTTTCATATTGAAAGACATGCAATAGCGCACTCTGTCCATGGAATCCAGCATGTGTTTGGACACTTTAGGATGCACCATCATTTGGTGTTTCCAAAAATTCCAAGTATTCATGACTATAGACATATCTTTTCAATTCTAAAGGGTAAAGTATCTCATGAAATTGGATTTTTGTTCTTGGCAAACTTTATGTTCTATTTTGGAAGCAACATCTACTTTACAGCATTAACTCCATTTCTGAAAAGTCTGCATTTGTCCGATGCAACTGTATTTACTTTGTACCTAATACAGACAAGTACGATGGCCGCAATATTTTTCGTCGCGCCAAAAATAATTGCAAGGCTTGGCGAAGAAAAGGCAACAATAGCGGCATATCTACCAAGAGTTCTTGGCGTACTGGTCGCAGCATTTCTGATTAGCATATTCTCTGGATACACATTGATCTCGTTTGCTATTTTGTCCATGTGCCTGATGGTTGTGGGCTTTTCCATATTCACAACGGCAAACTCTGTTCTTCTCTTCAAATCCATTCCAAAGGGCTTTGAGGGAACTTATCTTGGCGTGAACAGCTCCATGGTAGGAATGGGAGTCTTTGGAGGCGCGCTAACTGCTGGATTTGTGACTATATCTGCAGGCTATACTGTGGCGTTTATTGTAGCATCAGCGATTTTGGTAGTGTCTGTGGTTCTCTTTAGGTTCTATCTGCATCATCGAATGTCGGAAAACATCATTCACTAGTTCTTGGGAGCTTACCTTTTTCATCAAAGGTGTTCTGAATGGTGATATCGGCATTAGAGTATTTTATGGATAGGTCCTTGTTTAGCTGAATCAGCTTTATCCTGTTTGTTGCAGATAACTTGTGGTAGGCATCCCATGCGTCTTGGGTTTTTCCACCATTGGATAGAATTCTGTCGCGCTCTGCCTTTGCGTCCTTGACTTTGTTGTTGTGATACGAGAACATTTCCTGGTATATTGGCTGAATGTTTGACGGCTTTTTTGAGACAAATTTGGCAAACGCGTTTTCTGACGTGTATTGTTCGTTATCTTTATTCATCCTGATCACCTGCTCATCAAGGCTTGCCTTTGCCTTGTTTCTTAATTCTTGAATATGCTGTGATTTGGTATTATCAATTGATTTTTGCTCTTGCATCTGGGCTAGGATCTTTTTTGATAATTCTATTTTTTGCAGCATCTTCATCATCGCTGGATTCTTTTTTATCTCGTCTGTTGCCTTGATCTCATCTGCAAAGCTTGGCAGTATTGTTGATACAAAAACAAAAAAGCTCAACAGCGCAGAACACACAATGATGTTTTTTGCCATCGATTATTCATGTTGTACAATTTTGTATTTAGCGCTTTGACAGGACTTGATCGTAATCCTTAAAATCAACAAATCGACAAAAGCACATCTAAAATAAGCACTGATCGTATGAATGTCATTGATCACTATTGACTGCAGAGATGCAGAACACCTCAAGCACGAAATGGCTGTATTTGTGGCTGATTGGCTAGAGGCGATCCCAGCAATGAAGCTGCACGAATTTACATTATCAAGATTTGATGATGACAAACTGGACATTGAGCGAGTGGTCAAGGCAATAAGGGAGTTTTTTGCATCAATTGGAGAGACTGCCAACTATGGAGTTCTGCCGAGCGATGATGTAATTCTGATAAAATACCTGCACGGCACGCCCAAACAACCAACAAAACAGCCAGATTCGATGTTTGCGTGTACGCACTGCGGCTATGTGACGCCATACGAGGTTTTATTGCAAAACCACATGCGAATGCACTATCTTTAGACTGTAAGAAACTTTAGTTTTAGATGAGGAAGGCCTGATTCCAAGACAAAATCGTACTGCGGGAACAGCTCCTTGTAGTGTTTTGCAAAACTGACTGCCACACTATGTGTGTTGAATATGATTCTGATACCGTCAAGGCTTACCTGCTTTCCAAGGTAATCATACGTGATTATCTTGTATGGGTGCGGTATCTCGCAGCGTCTTGTGAAAAACCACAATGTGCCCAAAACTCCGACAAACAATCCAGTGATTATTTTATCAAGCACGAATAATGTCTCCGTCGTTTACTATTTAGGATTTTTTGAGAATTTCTTATATCGTATGATGTGTTATTGGTATCATGGAAGAAAAAAACGATGTGTACTGTGAGACATGTCCACTAGATGCAATCCCAAGAAAGATTGCCAAACTGTTTCGCAAAAAATAGCAAGAACCCTTTTAACCAATTTTAATAGATTTAGCTAACATGACAGGATCACTAGGTTTGGTGTTTTCAAATCGCGCATATGTAGGACTTGCTGGCGCAGTGTTTGGAGTGATGTTTATACTATTGTCGTCCTTGTCGGAGTTTGTCTTTTTTGCACCATATTTCGTCTTCTATATTCCTGCAGATAGAATATTGAATTTTGCATTGATTGTTATTGTGTCTGCTCTTTCGGGATTGGTCATACCGATGAATGTATACTTGCTAAAAACAATACAAAAGGTAAAACGCGTTGGTGGCGGATTCTTAGGTTCTTTGGTAGGGGCGTCTGCTGGGGCATGCAGTTGTGGCCCTGTCGGGTTTTCAATCGTATCAACATTTGGAACAATAGGTGGAACAGCAACTGCGTTTTTGACCACATATGAGATACCATTGAGGATTCTATCCATTGGAATACTGGGCTTTGTCCTGTATAATACCAAAAAATCCCTGACAGATAGTTGCAAAATTAAATAAAAATAGAATCGCCTGAATTGAAGACAGGAACCACAGGGAGATAGGACACAGAAGCCGTGGTTTCAGGCCATTCTTGATTAGTATTGTGGGGTACCTTGATATCAGATCCTGTATGTCGCAATCGGACAAACCCAACTTGATATCGAGACATTTTTGTGCGTCAAAATCAAACTAAATGTTAACTTTTTTACTCCATTTTTGATATTAGTCAATCAAACATACGTTTTCCATGACAACGGTGCTTTTTGTTCCAACCAGACCTTCAAAAAAGACTCTGGATTCTGATGATGACGAATTCGACTAGATTTTAGAATATGCCTGCTCCGGTGTATTGATATCTGAAAATATCTCTGGATGGATTATCTTTGCAAGTATTTCGATTCCAGTTATGGTTCTGATGCTTGGCTTTGAGAAATACGAATTTGCATCCACTGCGTAAACATTTTTGTTTTTGACTGCGCGCAATCCGAGCCATTTTGGATTGTTTTGTATTGTTTTTGTGCATTCTAGAATTGTCCTTTTTGTGTCAAATCCACACGGCATCATTACTATGATGTCCGGATCTGCTGATACGACCTCATCCATAGTCATTCTTCTAGAGTGCTCACCTGTTTTGCTGATTAGATTTGTTCCACCGGAAATCTCTATCATTTGAGGAACCCAATGACCAGATGTGAAAAACGGCTCTACCCACTCTATGCATAATACCTTGGGTTTTGTTGTATAGTTCTGGTTTTTGATTAAATCGATTCTTTTTTGCAGTGACTTTACCAGTTCTTCTCCCTGCTTTTGTTTTCCAATTTTTTTTGATATTGTAATAACGCTGGACAAAATATCGTCTATGTTATGCGGATCAATTACTTCAATGTCTGGCCTTTTTTCCAAAATCTCTAGCGCTCTATTTACTTCATTAGTATATGCAGAACAAACTGCACAAGTTCCCTGTCCTATGATAAGATCCGGTTTTGCGTTTTTGATATTTTCTTCGTGAACCAGAAAAATATTCTGGCCAGTCCTTGCAAGCTCGGTTATTTTTTCATCAATTTGCTGAGATGACATGGTTTCAGGATCAAAAACAGAACTAATCACACGCGGTTTGTACTTTGCAGCATCTGGATACAGACATTCATGTGTCACGCCCACAATATCGTCACTTGCGCCAAGCTCAAAGAGTAATTCCGTAGCACTAGGAAGAAAAGAAACTATTCTCAATGGATATAGTTTGGATATCTACAATATGTCATTTTTGCGTAGTGTACAATCAATGAATCATGCTAAATAGCATTCACAGTACAGCAAAACTATGGCACCAACCGCTGGAGAGATACGCAAATCCATAGAAAAAAACTGGAACGACTATCTCTCAAAATATGCCAATCTGTTCTCATCAAATTCAATTTCAGGGTCCAGTCCACCATCAGTGTTCGTTGGAAGCTATGGTTATCCAAAGGTTGGAGTCGGACCTATGGTTCCACCAATCCATGGGGACACCAGCCTTTTAGACTCTCCAGAAAGATGGCTTGGAAAAACGTTGGAAGAGATTGTAAACTTTAGACTAAATCTAGTCCGTGGGACACAAAATGTCTCTGTGACAAATCCTCAAGGAAAATACATCGAAAATCTTCAAGAGCTTGCAATGTCAAGTAACACTCCAGATTCTGAAATAACATTTTACAAAAATACCGCACCAACAACATTTGTGGATGGAGATTCTGCACCGTTTGGCCCAATCGGAGAAATAAAATCCGCAAAATTCTCTGGTATGTCTACATCAAAGCCAATCGAAAAAACCTACTATGATCATGATCTAAAAGCAGAAGATGCCATACTAAAGCTGTATAATTCTGGAATAGAAATATCAAAAATCCAAAAATGCCTTTCAATTGGAATGTTTGGAAAAGACAGAAAATTAGTCCCAACACGATGGAGCATTACAGCAACGGATGACATGATATCAAAGAACTTGGTAAAAGAAACTCTAGATTATCCCCAAGTGGATTCATACCTTGTTTTTACGCACGAGCATTTGGGGAATCTGTTCTCTGTTTTACTATTCCCGCACAGATGGATTTTTGAAATGGAAGAGGCTTGGCACACAGACAAGGGCGAAATAGGATTCGGGGTAGATGCCGAAGATGCAAACGGAATTGATCATTATCCAAATATTGCCGGTGCATATTATGCCGCAAAGCTCGGAGTTGCAGAATATCTGATAAAACAAAAAAGGCAAGCAGGTGTCTTGGTTTTGCGAGAGATACAACCTGAATATGCAGTCCCTGTCGGAGTGTGGCAGGTGCGCGAGGCAATTCGAGCAGCTATGAGCAAAATACCAACTTTGGTAGAAACTATGGATCAGGGAATTTCACTGGCCTGCAAAAACATGAGTATTAGCAAAAACGAGTGGATGACAAAAGGAACCATACTAAAGATGCTAAAACAAAAGTCAATCAGTGATTATTTTTAATCATAACATATTACAGATGATTCATACTTAATGGTTAAATCCATTCAGGCACAAATCGTATCATGAAACATGTCTATAACGATCAAGTAATCGCTTTACTTTGTTTAGTAGGCCAAGTTAAACTCCAAAGGGTCAAAAAATAACATGGCACAAGCATCTGCCCCACTACCACCAGCACCAGTTTTGATGACATGTTTTGGTCATTGCGGAATTGGTCTTGGAGCAGAGTCATACCGTAGGCTGCTTTTAGACGTAGGTGCAGACCCGCTAAAACCGGTCCTAAAGGATACAAAGGATGAATCCAGAATTCTAAAAAGATACGGAAGTACCATACTTCGATTCCCAGGTGTTTATTCCGGTGGAGAAACCCCACTGATCCCAAGGGCATTACTAGTTGACTTGGACCCGAGGGCTGCAAATCTCATTTTACAATCATATCCAGACTTGTTTGCCTTGCGCGACAAGCATGTAATTCATGGTGCAGGAGGCGCTGCAAGAAACTGGGCAGAAGGACGCTCTAGATTCAAAAACGAGGTCACACAAAAATGGGACTTTGGCAAGCAATTATCTGCATTATCACCAGAACAAGTCAGAGGTTATACAGTACCGTTTGCAATGGGCGGGGGAACTGGAAGCTCATTTGCCTGCTCGTTTATCGAATTTATCCGCAGCAACACCAAGGAACATGCAACCATAGCCACACTGGGCTTGTTGCCAGAATTTGGCTGGGACCCAGTGATACTAGAAGCAGCTGCAATCAACATTGTCATGAATCTGGAATACCAAATAAAATACTCTGACTGCTCTATTTTGTTTTCAAACAAACGACTACGTGAGGTAGCTCATATGTACGAAAAACGCGTAGACAAGATTCCATCTATCATCGATGATTTACCAAAGGAACATGAAGTAGGCTGGAAGGACTACAAGGGCATGAATCTAATTGCAGCAAACGCGATTTCCATGTTTATTTCATCATTTGCAAGAGAAACGGAATGGGACATGTCAAACTATAGAACATGGCTTGCAACCAAGCGACCAAAATTCGCAATTCCGTGGGTCATACCGGTATTACCTGATGAGGATCAGTGGAATCTAAACACAATTACTGGCAACAAGCACAACACGATGGATAGTATCATTGAAAATCTCAACAAAAAACAGGATGCAGTACTGTTCGATATTGATGAAACCGACATACGCAACCACGGTGGACCAAAGGACTCTTGCTGTGCTCTAGTCAAAGTAAAAGGAGAATTTGACATCAAAGAAAGAGAGGTACTAAAAAGAATAATCAAGGAGAGATTCAACATTGAAGATTCCAGAATGATATTCATCAAGATTCCAATCCTAGACAAAGAGCAAGCAAACGTAACTATTCTGGTCAACAGCAAAGCAATCGGTCCAAAGGTGTTGGATATTGCAAGAGAGGCAGAAGAAGCCTGGGATGACTACAAGGACGAATACGGCAGATGGGGCCTCACAACTGAAGATTTCAAACAATCACTAATGGACGTAGTTCATCAGTTTAGTCAGTGATGGTAAGCCATGTCTGATTTTACCTATCTTGAGGAACTTGCCGGCCAAATCAAGGCAAACAGAAAATATCTCAATCAGATAGATGACGAACTAAAAATAATAAACATGAAACTGCACGAGATCCCGCTCAAAAAGCCAACCGAATCAGCATTTGCAAAAATGATTGGAGCTGAATATGATGATCAACAGGGGAATCTGGAAAAGACCAAGGCAAACTTGGAGGCAAAAAAAGAGGAACTATCCACATCAATCAAAAATGACACTGCAAAATTCATCAACGATATGACCTCGCCTGAGCTTGTAATACCATTGGATCCTAAAGCTACATTCAAGGACGGACGCGTTCAATACCAATACAAGAACCAGACGAAATTCCACAACCTCTTTGACTTTTTGTCAGAATTGTTAGGACTGTCTGCGCCACTGGTTGTAAAGGACGTATTATTGTCATCAACTGAGGTCATCGTCAAAGTATCCAACGAATATGAGGCAAAGCAAAAGTTCATCAGCTCAATGAACGAGATCCAAAAGACTCTGACAATCAAGAAGAAATAATTAGTTTTTATTCAATTCTATCTAACTCGAGTTATTGCAAAGTAAGACCCTCACGTTTGCCATTCTGGTAATAATCAGCCCTGTCTTGTTTGCACTGGTGTATCAGCCTGACTCGTTTTCTCTAAGTTGGAATCAAGGAAGAGGAGGCTGGCTTTTTGCAACAGCATTCATTGTTGCAGAACTAGTCGGAATCAAGCTGGTAATATCAAAAAACAAGGTATTGATGACTGTACCGCTTGCTGGCGCAGTCATCGCATATCTAATATTATTGGATCACGGATTGCGCAATTACATCAAGGATGGCGCCAAAGTATACGATGTTCATCTAATCAATTCTTGGACTTGGCTTTGGGATTTTGTGATAATGGCGGCATTTGTGATTGCCGTTGTAACGATACTATTTGGTAAAAGATGGATTAGAATCGCACCGGCAGGACCGATATTTCTCTGCGGAAGCGCAATCATACTATCGTTGGATGCATTTTTCCCGTATGATACTCTGGGTCCTTTACAATACGTAGTACCTTACTTGGTCAAGGCAAACGTCGAGATAATCAAGTTCTTCCATTTGGGTACTGCAATAGCTCGAGACAATCTGATGTTTTTGAGCGGAGATCATGGTCACATGGCACTGCAAGTGTTTTGGCCGTCAGCTGGTGTGCATTCAGTGATAATCTATTCTTTGGTAATGATGGCGTTTTTGCTCAAAATGAACATTATTCCAAAAAGAAAAGCCATGTATTTTGCAATTGGGATAGCTGGAACAATCGGCGTCAATATAATCAGAATATTCTCATTGTCGTTGTTTGTGCTCAAGGTATCTGCAAACCCGACGGAATTTGAGCAGTTCCACGGAGTGGCAGGAGAAATAATGTTCTTACCGTGGTTATTCGCGTATCTATTTGCAGTGACTGCAATAGAGACAAAGAGACTCAAAAAACAGGCAGCCTAAAAGAAATTCTCAATCGAGCTTTGTCCTTGCATATCGGATAACTCTGATACACGAACGCCCAATCTTCGAATGTCTTGGTTTTGATCAACTAGTGCTTCCTGCAATAAAACCAGTGATGTCTTTTTGAGCTCATCAAGGCTTGATGTGGGATTTTTGAGCATCTTGGATTTTGTCTTGTTGGACAAATCCGACTGGACAAACTGTATTCCAACAGATCTGAACATTTTTTTATGCTTTAGTATTGTTTCATGCAAATCTATGCAAATCTCTTCTATTGAGTTTGCTAGAAATCCAAAATCCTTAGAGTCCTGCTTTAGGGTAACAATTCTGGAATACTGCACTGCAGGTGCACGCTCTGCCACAGGATCATCATCAATTCCTCTAGCTGCATTGTAAATGTAGGATGATATTTTTTTTCCAAACATCTTGTTTAGCGTGAAGACATCCAATTTTCTGAGGTCTGCTATGCTGATAATGTTCATATCTGCAAATTTTTCTTCAGTAACCTTGCCTATCCCTGGAATGTCACCCACCTTTAGCTGGTCTAAAAATGATTCAATCTTTTCTGGCTCAACCACCGTCAAACCGTCTGGCTTTTTGAACCCAGATGCAATCTTTGACACAAGCTTGTTACCTGATATTCCAACAGTGCATGTCATTTTCAGCTCGGCACGAATCTGGTTTTTGAGCTGCTGGGCTAAATGAGCCGCGGATGAAAACTTACCCTCAGTTCTTTTCGTGACATCCAAATATGCCTCATCTCTTCCGACATACTCGAATACATCTGCATAACTTTTCATAATGTCCATTCCTTTTTGGGATATCTCAGAATAATACGGAAAATCTGCTGGCAAAAATGCCGACTCGGGAATCTCTTTGAGGCGCGTCTTGGCAAACTTGATTGGCATGCCTGACTTTACACCGTATCTTCTTGCAATGTAATTGGCAGTAGCTATTGCTCCACTATCTCCACCCCTGTCAGAAAAAATGCAAATGCAGACAGGCCTTGTCTTTAACGTCTGATTTCTGATCTCTTCACACTGGGCAAAAAAATAGTCAAAATCAATGTGAAAGACGATTCGCATTGTATTGTGGATACAAAAAAATCCTTATTACAATATCGGGCCGGTTCAGTCTAAATAACACAATATACACGACAAATCGTTGGAATATCCAATAAGACCTGATGAAAAAGGAATCAAGATAATAGCTCAGGAAATGGAGCCTGAAAAAATGTATTATTGCTATCACAACAAAAAGGTAATGCTTGTTTACAAAGATGAACAAGAATTCCTCAACTGCTATGAAATTGAAGATGAGGAAATTGTCAATATAGTAAAGGACTGCAAGACTCCGGAAGAGATTGAAAAAATAATTGATAATTACTTGAAATCAAACAACTTAAGCATTAAATAAAAGCAAACGGGCAAAATAGCGAATCATGAGCGAATCCGACAAATCAACTGACGCACAAGAAATTTTGGAAGAATCACACAAGCTCAAAATCTCTGAGGAAGAAGACAGCAGAAAAACACGTGATGTCATCTTTGTTGGAACAAAGCCGATCATGACTTATGTCACTGCAACTCTGACCCAGCTTTCAACTCAGCCGTTTGTAACAATCAAGGCGCGAGGACAGAGAATTACACAGGCAGTGGATGTTTCTCAGATGATTGTCAAAAAAATGAATACTGTGGGATATGTTATCAAAGACGTCCGAATTTCGTCTGATTCATTATTGTCACAGGATGGAAAAACTAGGAACGTTTCTACCATAGAAATTGATATTTCAAAGTAAAAACTATTATCGGATTTCGGTAGTATGTGGTATTGCAATAATTTCAGCATTGGTAATATTTCAAAACTTTAGCTCATGTCCTGCCAGGCAGTTTTCTCTAATTGATGAAATAGTTAGATATCAGGATACAATGGACTATTCAATGTGCGTCCCATTGGATGAAAAAATCCAACTGTTTAATGCACAGTGCAATTCTAATCTTGAAGTACTAGAGTGCAGATAGAATAAACGACACGCCAAAGTAAACCAAGACCGTATTGATTCCTACCATGAATATTTTGTAGTATTTTCCTGAAAGAAATTTCGTTCCCATATGTGATATGGCAGATACAAAACCAAGCCATGCATAATCCATCCAAATATGTAATCCAAACATTATCAAAACTCCCCAAAACGACCATAGAATCATAGCATCAGAGATTAGCTTGATTCCTATGCTGAACCACCAGACCAAAAAGAACGGATTGAGACCTGTCAGCAAAATTCCAGTGAATAATGGCCCATACTTGATATTTTTTGCATCTGTGCCCTTGAGCGCGGATCTTGTTTGTAGTATGGCGAATCCGAAAATACTTGCAGCGCCGAGAATTGTAATTATTGTTCTAAACTGTGGAAATGACTCCAATGACAACACGCCAAGGCCAATCAGAATCACCAGTGGTAATTCCACTATTGTATGCCCAATGGCGATTTTGAGTCCAGCAGTTTTCTGTTGAATGCCGCTTGATATTGTAGATGCAAAAAGCGGACCAGGTGCCATGACGCCTGACGCTGAAACTAGTATCACAGTGACAAAAAACGCAAAAAATTCTTGCATCTAACCGTACATGGAGTCGCGAATGGCTCTTGTCTCTTTTTCTGTTTGTTTGATATGTTTTTCTGCCTCTTGTGCCTGTTTTCGCATCATGGACAAATCACATGATACTCCTGGCAAAATCTTGGATAATGTCATGCACAAATCTACACTGGAATCAAAGTCAGGACCTGACTCGTTTACATCAATTAGTATGACAATGACATTTTGATTATACAGCATTCCTTGGTTTAACAGCTCACCAGGTATTCCTGGAATTGTACCACTTTGCAAAACCAACATTCCTGCTTGCTTTATTTTTTCTCTGGCTTCTGGGGTGCTTCCGGCTGCAATGACTTGCTTTTTGTCTTCTGGGGATAATCGCATTGGGGATGAGCTGACCACCAAAGAACACTTGTGTTTTTTTGCCCACAATAACATCATTTTAGCAATTGATCTGTGATGAATCTCATTTACCGTAAGAAATGATGAAAACACTCCAACCTTTAGGTTTGAATTGACATAGATTCGCGTGGCATAGCTAGGTACTCCGTCCTTTAGTATGGATACGGCTGGAAAATCCTGCGAATCCACAAAGCCGACCAAATCATAGTTGTTGCCGTGCATGAGCGATTCGCTTGCAATTGCGCTGGTAAATCCTACTGATGGGAACCCGTCAATGATATAGCCTCCGTCGATGTTGATTGGCTTGATCTCTTTTATCCATAATCTAGAATTCATTGTCTATTTTGGGCTAAATCTCGAGATATACTTTATTGAAGTTTTGTTAGCAATTCCAAATACAAAACGATAAATTCGTGGTGGTTTTGGCACAATTTTGGTTATGTCTGCTTTGATGATATTTTTAGCTGAATCTTACATATTGCGGACAAAGCTGGTAGGATAATGCGAGTTTATGATCAAAGTTCGGTATTTCCAAAATTGGTATTACCACTAAATCCTTATCAAGCTAGTCGCTATTTCAGAAAATGGCAAGGAAATGGCTCTAGTTCAAGACAAGCTAACTATAATGGCGTCACAAGACGTATCTGAAGAGCAAGCAGAGCGATTTGAAGTAGAGTGCGGATTTTGCGCAAAACTGATTGCCGTTAGAAGCCTTGAAGCGCACATTATGGCGTTTCATGCCAAAGAATACAAACACTAGGAAAACTTTCTGTGATCTGAATATCTGATTTTACGAGATACTTCATATTTTTTCAGGTCAAATTCATCAAGGCGAATTCCCTGACCTACAGTTATCTTTGTCTTTGGAATCATCACACCATCGTCTTCTGTCAAATCCACAATGATGCTTTTTCCACCAAATTTTGAATCCTGCATGTTTGCAGCAAGTACTGGTACTCGGTTCTCAAGTGATCTTGTCTGGCAGTACAAATGCCACGGGTGTATTCCTCTTCTGACAATTCTTGCCGGAGAAAACAACACTTGGGCTCCCTTTTTGACCATCGTCTCTGCAACATCTGCAAAGACCATGTCGTAGCAGATCAAAACGCCGAACTTGCATTTGGTTGAAAAAACCTTGGCCTCAACTCCTGGCTTTATTGTGTCGCCCTCGTAGTCAAAAGGATGAATCTTGTCTTGCAATCCTATGAACTGCCCAGTACCGTCAATTACTGGCGCGGAAATGGTCTGCTTTGTGCCTGATTTTGTGTAAAATGCGCCTGCAATAACACTCATGGAATACTGCTTGGCAATCTTGGCAAATGGGGCCAAAACAGCCTCAAAATCGTCAATTTTGTTGTCGTATAGGTATTGCTCTGGCAGACACACTACATCTGCCTCGTTTTTGCCCAGTCTTTCTAGTAATTGCGATGCCTGCTTGACTCCTTCTTCATTTGTCTTTGACGGTATTGTTTGTGCGATTCCTAGTTTGATCAACTGATCTTGTGAATATTAGACCAAATTTAAGCCGTTGAATGCGACAAGATTTTTCATAGCATTACAAGAATTTTGTTTGCCAGTCAACTAAACTTGTCTATATTTGATTAACAAACCTGAAAGGCAACAAATTTCATTGGTCCATATCAAAAAAGTAGAGATCTATGGGTTCAAGTCATTTGGTTTTACAAATACTACGGTATCATTTGAGCCCGGACTAGTATCAATATCGGGACCAAACGGATCTGGAAAAAGCAACATCTTGGATGCGATCATTTTCGCGCTAGGTGAGAACAAGCCAAAGATAATGAGAGTCGACAAGCTCCGCTCTTTGATTCACGATATTGAAGGAAGCAAGCGCGGAACAAGGATGGCGCGAGTATCATTACACTTTGATAATTCCGACAGAAAGATTCCAGTTGATTCCAACGCTGTAGTAATTACAAGAGAAATGGGCGAGGACGGTGAAAATGTGTATTATCTAAATCAAAAGCAGACAAACAGAAACCAGATTCTGGACATGCTTGAAGTTGCAAATGCCAGTCTGAACCAACTAAACGCAGTCCAACAGGGAACGGTAACTAGGATTTCTGAATTTACTGCAGAAGAGAAAAGAACTGTAATCGAGGACTTGATTGGTTTAGCATACTTTGATGAGAAAAAATCAGAATCCATAAAACAGCTAGAGGATGCAGACAGGCGCCTAGAAATTGCACTGGCAAGAATGGATGAAATCAAAAAAAGAATTGACGAGCTGGAGGTTGAGAGAAACCAAAAGCTCAGGCACGAATTCATCAACTTTGAGCTTGGAAGATTACACGCGATCTCGGCATCCAACAAAATGAAGGCAATCCAGACAGAAAAGCTATCCAAAGAGCGCTCCATGCATGTTCTAGTATCGGAATCCAAGAAAATGGATGAAGAAAGAATAGTACTCAGAAAGCAAATCTCGGAGCTGGAATCTCAAAAATCTGCATTCATGACCGAAGTCAATGCATACAACCAAGCAAAGGCAACAATCGACTCTGAATTATCTCAAGCAATGCAAGTATACGAATCAGCAAACACTGAAACAATAACAAAATCAAGAAGAATTGATCAAATTAATTCAAGACTCCCAATAATAGCATCTGATCTTGAAAACTTACACCAAGCAAGATTATCAATCGAGACACAGTCTGCAGAGCAAAAGGCAATAATTGCAAAAATAAAAGAAGACAAAAACCAAATCTATGAGCAGATAAAGATAATTGAAACCGAATTATCTGGAGTATACAAACAACAATCACATGCTATAGCACAACGAAAAGAAATTGACAACAAAATCCAAGGTCTGACACAAAAGCTAAACCACGCCAAAGTTGAATTTGCAAAGCTGGAATCTGAAATCAATGATTCCAAATCCAAAATCGATTCCAACAAAAACAGATTAGCGGCAATCGAAACCGAATCTGTAAATCTCGTAGCTCTAAAATCACGATTGGAATCTGTAATGGAAAACCACAAGGCGACAATTGCAGAACTCAAGGGAAGAATCTCGGAGCACACTGCAAAGCATAGCAAAATAGACCACGATATGGAAGAGCTGAATTTCATTTTGGAAAAAGCCGCAAAGGCAGCTGCACAGTTTGATGCAAAAATCAGAATTGTCAAAAGCATAATGCACGAGGATTACACAATCGCGCATCTCAAAGAACACCGAGCAGAACTTGGAATTGAGGGTCTAGTATACGAGATGATTTCGTGGGACAAGGAATACGAACGTGCAGTTTTGGCAGCTGCATCTGATTGGATTAAATCATTTGTAGTGCAGGACTTTGGAACATTGCTGAGCCTGGCAGAGGTCGCTCGTGCAAAAAAGCTGCCAAAGCTCAAAATCATCCCACTGGAGGCGATTCCAAAATTTGCGCTAAATATTCCAAAGGATTCTGATATTCTTGGAGTATTGTCAAGCTTTGTTCAATGCGAGGAAAAATATGCGCCACTATTGACATTCTTGTTTGGAAATGTTTTGCTAGTCAAAAGCCAGGATGCTGGATTACGACTATCCAAACAAGGCTACAAAACAGTCACTATAGATGGCGAGTTCTTTGAGGCAAAGGCATCTGCAGTTGTCATTGATATCAATTCCAAGATATCAAAGGTGACCAAGATTATTTCCATGAGTACATCTGTTGAGGGCCTGCACCAGTCTATATCACTGCTAAAAAGATACATTTTCAAAAAGAAGACCAACATCAAAAGAGTCGATGAGATAATTCAGAACTATCGCGAGCGACTATCATTATCAGAGTCAGGCCTTGCAAACGCCGATGTCAGTTATTCAGATCTGAAACTCAAACTATCGACAATAGAAAAGACCAAGTCACAATTAGAATCAAGAATCTCGCAGCTAAACCGCCAAATAGAAAAAATGACACTTGACCATGCCAAAGAGGAATCACTGATTGCATCTTTGGAGGAAAGAATCACACTGATGAATGAAAACTACGCAGATGGGGAAAACCACAGAATCGCATCGGAGCTGAACAGACTAAACGAGAAACGCTCAGAATTCATGGCACAGCAGTCCAGCATAGTCAACGAACTCAGAGACAAAGAATCACAACTTGCAACATTATCTGCACAAGAAATAGGAGAAAAAACAAAGATGCAGAATCTACGAGAGGAACAATCATCGCTGAACCATGAAAAACACGAAATCGAGACTAGATTGAACCAGCTGTCCAAAGACAAGGAATCTGCAAACGAAAACCTAGTAAAACTAAGAGAAAAAGAGCAGACCCTGATTG
Source organism: Nitrososphaeria archaeon (assembly GCA_010028495.1). Classification (GTDB taxonomy): domain Archaea; phylum Thermoproteota; class Nitrososphaeria; order Nitrososphaerales; family Nitrosopumilaceae; genus Nitrosotenuis. Next base: position 16,168 of record RHCX01000018.1, read on the forward strand.
CCACTTCTGGTACATCAATATCAAAACTGCAGCAATTTGACAGTACACTTGCATCATTAAACGAAAAAGAACGACTACTTACAAGAGAAATCAACGCACTGGAAAGACAATCTGACTCGTTATCTAGAGACATTCATGATATTGTGGAAAATGAGGCCAAAGTCCACAAGGTATTAGAAAAATACGGCTATCACGAAATAACGGAAACCTTTGAGGTGGATTCAATGTTATCCTCGCTGGAATCAGAAATGAATTCTCTGACATCCAAGCTTAACGCAACTGCTCCTCAGACATTTGTGGAAATATCGACAGGATATCGTTCCATGTCTGATAGAAAGAACGAACTGGAAGAGGAAAGAAACGCAATTGTCAAGTTCATCGAAGAAATCGACAAGGACAAGCGCCAAACATTCTTGGAGGCGTTTGACCGAGTCGACAAGGAAATCCGAGATGCATTCAATACCATGACTGGAGGAGAGGCTTGGCTGGAATTGCAAAACGAAGACGACATATTCAATTCTGGCATATCATATTTGATACAATTCCCAAACAAGCCAAAAAGAGAATCAACATCGATTTCTGGTGGAGAAAAAACACTTGCAGCAATTGTGTTTGTGCTAGCACTGCAAAAGTTAAAACCGTCTGCATTCTACCTGTTTGATGAAGTAGACGCACACCTGGATGCTCCAAACTCTGAAAAGCTTGCAAAAATCGTCGAACAGCGCTCAGTGGGTAGTCAGTTCATCATGGTTTCACTCAAAGACTCTGTGGTGCAAAAGGCCAAATTGATTTACGGTGTGTTTCCAAAGAATGGCGTATCACATGTTGTGACATACAAGGACAAGCGCATGCCATCAATTACTGGCTAAAAACACCAAGACAGTTTCCTACCTGGTATGTATACGATCTGATATTTGTCATATCATGTGTCATTTCGCCCGCATCGGTAGTTTTGGTATTATTGGTATTATTGGTTAGCAGGACAAAAACTCCTCAGATTTCGACTATTCCAGAACATTAGAAAACTGTAGATTGGTTATCTGGTCAGATTATTTGGATCAGGCTCTGATATTGCACTAATCAACGCTTGCGTGTATTCGTGCTTTGGATAAAACAATACTTCGTCAATTGGCCCAGACTCGACAATTTTGCCCTTGTGTAATATGATGATGTTTTGGCCAAAATGCCTTGCAGTTGCCAAATCATGCGTGATATACAGAAATGAAATCTGATATTTTCTCTGCAGTCCATCCATCAGTTCCAGAATTTCTGCCCGAATAGAAACATCAAGCATAGATACTGGCTCGTCTGCAATTATCATCTTTGGTTTTAGGACTAGTGCTCTGGCAAGAACCACTCGCTGTCGTTGACCGCCTGATAACATATGTGGATATTTTTCCATAATGTCGTCGACTGGTTCCAGCTTTACTTCGTGCAATACTTGTCTGACTATGTCCTTGGCATTTGGAATCTTGTGAATTTCTAGTGGCTCTGAAATGATGTCTTTTATTTTCATTTGCGGGTTTATGGAATCATACGGATCTTGGTATACCATTTGAACACCCATCTGGATTTTCTTAAGTGATTCTTTGGAATTTGTAATTTCTATATCATCAAAGATTATTCTGCCAGAATCCTTTGGTATTGCCTGTAAAATCAATTTTGCAATGGTAGATTTTCCAGAACCAGATTCACCTGCTAAAACAAGCGTCTTTCCATGCTCTATTACAAAAGAGACGTCATCTACTGCCTTTACAAGAGATATCTCTTTTCCAAAAAAATTCTTTTTAGAATAATATTTTTTTAGATTTTCAACCCGAAGAATTTCGCTCAATTGTAATGTGATATGAAATTCAGTATATCAATATGCGCGACCAAATATTGCATTTGTAGTGCTGGCATTCTTGCAGTACACGCATTTTCCAGAGTTTTGTGCATTAAATGGAATTACTCTAATGTCTGCCATGGTGTCTTCTTTGATCTTCTCTTCACATTCTTTTTTACCGCACCAACCTGCATCGATGAAATTGCCCTTTTCCAGTGCTACTCTAAACTCGGAATATTCTGATGTTCTGACAGTTTTTTCTGCGAATAATTTCTTGGCAGCCTCAAACATTTCATTTTGGATTTTTTGCAAGATTCCATCTATTTCTGATGATATGGAGTCCATTGGCAGGTCTAGCTTTTGCTTGATGTGGCGAGTTGCATACATTACTTTGTTTTTGTCTATGTCTTTTGGACCGACCTCTATTCGTAACGGAACACCTCGCATCTCCCATTCGTTGTACTTGAAGCCTGGAGTCAGCTGATCACGTCTATCGACATGCACCCGCAGTCCTTTTTCTTTGAGGATTTTTTCCACTTTATCTGCTGCTTCGTTGACTCGAGCCGAGTCCTGCTCGTTATAGTATATCGGTACTATCACTACTTGTATTGGCGCGACTCGAGGTGGCAACACCAAACCCTTGTCGTCTCCATGAACCATTATCATTGCACCAATCAGTCTCCATGAAACCCCCCACGATGTCTGCCATGCAAATGTCTCAGCATTGTTTTTGTCCAGATATTTCACTTCAAACGGTTTTGAGAAATTTTGTCCAAGAAAATGTGATGTGCCCATTTGCAATGCCTTTCCATCCGGCATTATGGACTCCATGGTGGTAGTGTAGACTGCACCGACAAACTTTTCCTTGTCGCTTTTTTTACCAGTGATTACCGGTATTGCCAGTTCTTGCTCTACTGTATTTTTGTAAATCTCTAAAATGTCAAGGACTTCTTTTTCCGCTTCTTCTTTGGTTGCATGTACGGTATGACCTTCTTGCCACAAAAATTCCGATGTTCTAAGAAATGGCTTGGTAGCCTTGATTTCTGCGCGTAGAGCAGTGTTCCAGAAATTGATCTTCAGCGGTAGGTCTCTCCACGATTGAATCCATTTTGAATACATTGAATATGCTAATGTCTCAGAAGTTGGTCGCAGTGCAAGCTTATCGCCGATTTCATTTTCTCCAGAATGCGTTACCCAAAACACCTCCGGAGTAAATCCTGCAAAATGATCAGACTCTTTAGCTAGCAATGACTCTGGAATCAACACTGGAAGGAATGCGTTTCTGTGTCCTGTTGCTTTGAATTTTTTATCTAATGTCTCTCGAATTGACTCCCATATTGCATATCCGTCTGGTCTGAGAACAATAAGCCCCTTTACTGGAGCATAGTCTGCCAATTCTGCTTTGAGCACAACCTGGGTATACCATTCTGAAAAGTCCTTGCTCTTTGATACTGTGATTCCAGGGCTTTCCTTGCTCATAATGTACGAATTCTGTTTAATGGTAAATGAGCGTTTCCTAGTAGTTCTAAAATTCGGTTCTAAAAATATGGAATCATTGGCCTGTTTAAATCAGAATGCTTAGCTTGCCCTCACATGAACAAAGTAATTGCAATGTTTGCAATATTGTTTACAGCAGGATTCTCTTTGGCATATGCTGACGGTTCAGAAAAAGAGTCGTTTGCATCTGCGCTGGAAGAGACACTTGGACACCTACACGCACTTGAGCTGAATCTGGATGATTCCAAACCTGATTTGGCAACGGCACACGCAACCCATCCAATTGCAGAATTGTATAGTACAATGAAGCCGGAACTACAAGAGCATGACAAGGCTTTTGATGCAAAGTTCGAATCAGCACTGAACGGACTTGCGGATAAAACCATAGGCAAGCCAAGAAATGACGCACAAAAGGCAATTGACGAAGTCAAGGACCTAGTCGAGCAAGCACGAACTATTGTAGTTGGCGAAAAACTAAGCTCCGATTCAAACTTTAGACTAGATCTAATCAAAGAACTAGTCGAAACTGCAGAATCTGAATACGAAGAGGCAATCTCTGATGGTAAGGTAAAGGAGATGGTCGAGTATCAGGATGGTTCTGCATTTGTCTGGCGTGCACAGCAGATATTCTATGATATCAAAGCCGATCTTCCACAAGACAAGGCATCAGAAATCGATGAACACATGGAAGAGTTGACATCGTCAATTAAAAAAATGGCATCTGTCACAGAGGTTGAAACCCATGTTGATGGTATAGTTCATGAAATTGATGAAATTCTTGGCGTAGAGTCTGAAGAAGCAAGCCTAGAGACATACTTTGATGGAATAGAACATCACTTGGCCGAAGTAAAAGAAATGTACGCAAAAGGAGAGTCTGATGAGGCATTATCCCATGCAACCAAGGCGTATCTGGACAATTATGAATTTTTAGAAAAGCCAATCGCAGCACAAGACAAAGAGCTCATGGAGGATCTTGAAGTCATGATGCGGGAAGAACTACGTGACATGATAAAACAAGGTGTATCAAAAGACAAGGTCAACTCTCAAATTGATTCTGTTTTAGAAAAACTGGAAAAAGCAGAAGAACTACTTTCAATGGAATCAGACGAAGTATATGATGACGATCATGATGAGGAACACAACGAAAAAGGTCTTCATGCAGAACATGTAACGGCGCCGCATAAGCAAGTCAAGTCTGGCATCAAGGCTCAAGATGTCCAATGTGGAGAATACTTGGAATTGGTTCTCAAAAAATCAACAGGAACACCGGCATGTGTAAAATCCGAGACTGCTGAAAAGCTAGTAAAACTTGGCTGGGGAACCAGACAATAATTCTTATTTTTTAAGAGGTGCGCCTTTGCACAAAACCTTGCCCATTACTCTGGACTGGAAATTGGGGCACACAAAACACTGGATAAATGATGTCTCTGCCTTTATGACTGGGCAATCGACATATTCTTGCTTCATTCGCTTGAGCATTTTTGGACTGACACCTTTGAGTTTGAGCTTGCCCTTGTCATCCATCATTCCGGATCCTTTCAGCTCTGCCTTTACCTCGTCAGTTAGTTTCTGAGATTTTTCAGCTTCTTTGACTTCGACTTCGAATTTGTGTTCAAGCTCGCCCATAGAGTCAAATCTTTCAGTACCGTGATTTAACATTAACGATTGCGATCACAAAACCGACTTCAACTTTTATATTGATAGTTTTTAGCCAAAAATTAGAAAAAATTGCTAGCCATTTTTGATGTGGAAGGAGTTCTCTTTGATGCCGAGTATCTGCCGATTCTTGCAGAAAAAATAAACAAGCAAGACGAAATCTGGGCAATCACTCGAAAAGGAATTCAGGGTTTGATAAATTGGGAAGAAGGACTGCGAACCAGAGTTGAAGCATTAAAGGGATTGAGCTTTGATACTTGTAAAGAAGTTGCAGATGAACTGCCAATAATGACTGGTGCCAAAGAAATCTGCCGCGCATTAAAAGCAAACGGCTGGAAGATAATGGCTGTCTCTGGGGGATTTACAATTATGACTGACAGACTAAAAGAAGAGCTTGGACTGGACTTTGTCTATTCTAATGAATTATTGTTCAAAGACGGTAAGCTTGATGGTGTAAAAATTAACGTTACATCCGACAAGGCAAAATCAGCGCGAGTCAAAATAGCGGAATGGAACGAAAGCAAAGACAACATTGTAGTTACCGTGGATGGCGCAAACGACCTGACCTTGTTTGATATATGCGGTCTTGGTGTAGCGTTTCGCGCACAAGATGTAGTCAAGGACAAGGCAAACGAGATAATCGAGGAAAAGGATCTCAGAAATCTAATTCCACTCATCAATAAAAAATACAACATAAAGCTAGAACTGCAAACCATAGCATAACAAATCAAGTTAAATTGGAATTATATCATACAATATTATGTCGCTTGAGATAATTCCTGTACCTGTCAAAAACGAGATAAAAAAGGATGATGACATCGTGCAGATGTTTTTATCAAATTTCAAGGATGTACAGGATGGCGATGTCATAGTAATTGCGCAAAAAATCATCTCAAAACAGGAAGGAAAGACAGTTGAGCTTGCACAAGTGATACCATCTATTCTCTCAGTGGGGCTGGCTGCAGAATATGAAAAGGACCCAAAGTTGGTAGAAGTGATACTATCTGAGGCAAAAAGAATCGTACGGATGGAATCTGGGATTATAATAACAGAAACAAGACACGGATTTGTCTGCGCAAATTCAGGAGTTGATGAGAGCAATCTTCCAAAGGGATTCGCATCAATGCTTCCAGAAAATCCAGATAGGTCAGCATCAGAGTTTGCAAATAAAATACATGAAAAATCAAAACGTAAAGTCGCAGTCCTAATATCGGATACCTTTGGTAGACCCTTCCGCGAAGGCCAGACAAACGTTGCAATTGGTACATCCGGAATCAAAACCCTGGATGATTATGAGGGTAAAAACGATGTTCATGGAAGGACTCTGCGCGTAACAAAAATTGCCCAAGTCGATGAATTGTGTGGAGCTGCCGAACTAGTGATGAAAAAGACGAAAAACTGTCCCTTTGCGGTAATTAGGAATTTAGAATATGATTCGTCCGGAGATACAATATCTACAATTATCAGATCAAAGCAAACTGATCTGTTCCGATAATTCTACAAAAGATTATAATCATTGATTCAAAAATTGAGTTGATTTGGGGCTAATCAAGGCAGAGCTGCACTGTCACAACTCATTTTCAAACTTTCACGTGGGGGAAGACGACGCTCCGTATGATTGCGATATCACAATACAACAACAGCTAGAACGAGCACATGCATTGGGGCTGGATGCATTTTTTGTGACAAACCACAACACTCTGGACGGCTATTCGCAAATACTCCAATACAAAAACGATCATGAAAAATACAAAAAAATTCAGGTTTTTCGAGCAGAAGAGATAACGACAAACACCGGCGCACACGTAATCGCATACGGGATTAACAAAGAGATCAAGGCAGGACTGACTCTGGAAGAAATCGTAGATGAGATACGAAAACAAGATGGCATATCGTGCGCTCCACACCCATTCAGTCTTTTAGATGCATTACGCGATGATGCAATAAAATGTGACATGATAGAGGTTTTCAACAGCAATAATGTGGATTTGATATCGAATGCCAAGGCGACTCAATTCTCTTTACAGCATAATAAAATAGGAGTTGCAGGAAGCGACTCACATGTTTTATCCACATTGGGCAGATGCGTAAACGTCATAGAATCAGAAAATTCGTTAGATGACGCATTGTTCTCAATGAAACATGGAAAAATATCAATCCACCAAACAGGCTATGCAAAAGAGCAGGAAACACTAGAGCACATCAAATACAAGATAAACAATTCCAAGGATTACCTGGCAGAATACATCAGAGAACACTATCCAAATTCCGAATGGATGATGTCGTTGTTGCTAAAAATGTACGACCTAAACCAGAACAGCTACATGTGGTCATTGGTGTACAAGCTGGCAGTATATTTGATGAAACGTGTTTCTACCAAAATAAACATCAGAGGATATGATGCGGCCAAACTCCATGACAGAAATTTGGCGACAATGTTGCGAATGGCCATCTAACACAGAATCTTTATCAATCAGACCTGCCTGCTTATTCCATGGAAGTTCAACAAGCAGCTGCTAAGATACTAAAGCTTAGCCCATCTGTTCGAGTTGTAACTATCTGTGACATGAACGGCAAGCCTCTGTTTAGCGCTCGTTCCAGCCGCGTAAAGATGCTTTTATCAAAACAAGAAAGCAAAATGTCTCTGCAAAATGCAGCACGCGCATGGAAAGTGAGGAAAAAGCTAGAGAAAAAGCTAGGCGCATGCAAGTATGTCCTTGCAGAATACGGCAACGTAAAACGAATTACAATGCCAGCAGGATCCAATCACTTGCTTTTCATCACAACAACTTCATCACTTGATCACAAAAAAGTAGTAAGTAAGGTTAGGACTTTTCGTTAAGTCCGTCTTTTTCTTATTTTTATGGTAGATTCTACAGTTTTCGTCTGCCTGTTCCTCTTCCAGTTCCTACCCACATTCCTTTTGTGGATGCAGTGCTGGTTGAGCTGGAAACGTCACCGAACTTTATTTTTGCAGTTCCTCGTCCCGTGGAAATGTACTGATCCTTTGCTGCCTCTTTTTTCGCTTCGCTATATTGTTTGAATGCAGGACCTGTCCAGTTACTTTGTTCATTTTCGTCGACTACTCTTTTTGATGTTCCTCTACCGCCGATTCTTATGATTCCCATCTTCACGTAGTAATGGCGGCTCAGATTAATAAGATTATAGTATGATAAGTCAGGTTTTTTGCAAATTGTTTTGAATGATATGTGGTTAGCTAAAACTAAATTATTCCAAAAAATGCTAAATAGATTTTAATATGACAAACCGACCTTTGGAAAACATGAGTGCCACAACCAAAGTACTTGACGCAAGAGGATTGTTCTGCCCAGAACCGGTATTTAGAACAAAAATCGAAGTGGAAAGAATGCAGGTTGGAGAGACGCTGACCGTACTAGCTGACGATCCAAACGCAGAAGAGGATGTCTCGCGCTGGGTCAAGCGAAACGGACACGAGCTTTTGTCGTTAGAGAAAAAAGACAGCGCGCTGGAATTTCAAATTAAAAAGGTGAAATAATTCCTTGGCCAAAGTCGTGCTTGATGCAGGTGCACTAGATCGAGTTGGCAATACTCCTCTGATAAAACTGGATTCATTATCAAATGATAAAGTACAGTATTTTGCTAAACTAGAAAGTCACAACCCGTTTGGCTCTGTAAAGGACAGGGCTGCCTACTGGATGATCAAAGATGCCGAGGAAAAAGGCAAGCTAAAGAAAAATCACACCATAATAATCGAGCCGACATCTGGAAATACCGGAATAGCGCTAACAGGAATTGCAAGCCTTTTGGGCTATGAAGTCGAAATTGTAATACCAGAAAAGGCATCAGAAGAAACTAAAAAGATAATTGCCAAGCTTGGAGCAAAATTATACGAAACAAGCGATGATCTATGCCCAAAGGTAGGTGCAGGAACTGATCAAAGTATTGCATTAGCTACTTCAATTGCATCGTCAAGACCTGACAAGTATTATTCTCCAAATCAATATGCCAATGAGGCAAATTTTCTGGGACACTACAAGGGAACTGGACCTGAAATCTGGAAGCAGACAGAAGGCAAAGTGACTCACTTCTTTACCGGAGTCGGCACTGGCGGAACAGTGACTGGAATCTCTACATTTCTCAAAGAACAAAACCCAAAACTCAAGACAATCGGAGTCCAACCACAGCAGAATCATCTGATTCAGGGCTTGAGAAACTTTGAGGAATCTGCAAAACCGGACTTGTTCATACGAAGAGAAAAATCAGTTGATGACTGGATTACAATAAACAATGAGACAGCATTTGCCGCAGTCAAGGAATTATTCCAAAAAGAAAGTCTGATGGTATCTCCTTCATCCGCTACAGTATATGCTGCGATGAAAAAATATCCAATACAAGAGGGAATCGTAGTTGGAATATTTGCAGACGATGGAAGAAAATTCAAGTCGCTATATGCCCAACAAAAAGTCTTCACAGAAGAAGAATTTGATGCCAACCTAAAACAGGCAAAACACCTATCCAAAATAGTATACTTGGATTAGGATTTATTTTCGGTAAGATATCTGTCTACATCAATTGCAGCCATACATCCAAATCCTGCAGCTGTGATTGCCTGCCTGTATCTGT
>RHCX01000170.1 GCA_010028495.1 Nitrososphaeria archaeon
CAAAATACCCGATTGTTCCGAAACAATATTTGCCAGTACTCAAAGACTCCGCCAGAAGAGACCCACTGAAGAGATCGTCAGAAATATATTCAGAAACCATAAATTATGCTGCTTGTGATGAATTATTAAATCAAGTAGAAGAGGACAAATTACCTGATCTAATCGAAAAAGATCCAGATGAAATTTCCAATGTTAAACCTGATAATCTGATAGAAAATGACCAAATCAATTATATTCAGATGCCCGTTGAGGAAGCTGTTAAAAAGTTTGGCACTCAAGCCATCGATGCCGTTAAAGTGCAGTTAAAAACGATCCTAGATAAGAAGACCTGGAAACCCAGATTAAAGAGCGAACTATCCAAAAAACAGCTTAAGAGACTAATGAGAATACTGGTATTTGTAACCGAGAAAGAAAAAGGCAATCTAAAGGCGAGGGCGTGTGGCAGAGGATGCGATCTCGATAAAACCACTTATAAGATTAACGATATTTCATCCCCAACTGCTAACTCTAACTCATTATTTATAACCATAGACATCGCAGCCAGGGAAGGGCGGTACATAGTAACCTTGGATATTGGAGCCGCTTACCTTAACGCAAACATCATGAAAGAAACATTCATGTATGTCGATAAAAAGACTGCTGAAATCCTTATTGAAATGGACCCTTCATACGCAGATTATCGTGAATCTGATGGTAGAATTCTTGTTCAATTAAACAAAGCTTTATACGGATGCCCTGAGTCTGGAAAATTATGGTACGACTGTGTGACTACTTTCCTTAAAAAGATCGGTTTCATACCAAATCTGAAGGATCCTTGTGTCTATAATAAACAGACTGAATCTGGTATCCAAATTACGACCGTATTCCATGTAGACGACTTTATTTTTACTTGCAAAGATCTGAAAGAAATCGAAAAGGTTATCAAGCTATTCCGTGATGAATTCGGGGAGATCAAAGTGAACTATGGCGATGAGCACAATTTCCTTGGACTCTATATTAAGCGAATATCTGAGAATAGACTTACCGTGAATATGCCCAAGCATATCGATAATCTGATTACTTCCTATAATCTGAGCAATAAGAATCGAATCTGCCCAGCTAGACCGAACCTATTCGAAATTGATCCTGAAAGTCCTAAACTTACAGCAGAACAGAAAGAGAAATTCCACTCAACTGTCGCACTAGCTTTATTTGTAGCTACTAAGACGCGAAAAGATATCAGTGCTCCTGTTGCTTTCCTAACGAGCCGCGTGAAAGAACCCACTATACAGGATGAATCCAAATTAATATACCTACTTGAATACCTGAAAAGTACCAAAGACTTAGATCTAATTCTTGGTGGACCTGAATTGACCTTATTACCGAAAATGTATACCGACGCCTCGTTTGCGATACATTCAGATTGTAAAT
>RHCX01000171.1 GCA_010028495.1 Nitrososphaeria archaeon
AGGATCATCAGCAACCGATGCTGCAAACGTTGCCAGTACCGCCGGATCAATTCCCGGTGTAGCAGTAGGGGTCACGCTGGGGGTACCGGCACCGGTCTCAGGTGCCTTGTTCCACCAGTTAAAAAACCGATCCACCAATTGATCCGCTACTCCTTTTGGTGCAGGGGGTTGCTCTTCTACATATGGTGTATCTTCCATTGAAGCCGAAGAGATGATTTGACTTCTTGAATCTCCATTTGGACTTGGAGCAAATTTCCCAGTATATACTTGTCCAGTGCCCGGTAAAACTTTTAATTCTTGATTGATTTGCATAAATACGGCATTTGAATTTTCTCTTTTTGAATCTCTAACATTCCCATCCGCATCCATTATTTGTACATTATAACCAGTAGGATTAGGAACATGAAAAGCACGAAGCGCATTCATTGCAGATTCAACCGCAAGATTATTAGAAGTTTCTACGAACTTGGGCCTTGATGGATGCTTGCTTGGTGCTTCCCATTCATGATAAAGAATAAGACCCACTGCCTGTGCAAGGTCTATGTCTCTTGGAGAATTACCTTCCTGCGTATTTTCTGCCATCATGACATTCATTGCATTGTTAAGCAGAAGGGCTGCATCCTGCTTTGTCATGCTATAGGTTTTACTATAATGATCCAACTGAGCATTAAGGTTAAATCTGCCAAACTTTTCGTCATAGTTTGGAAATCTTTGTTTGAATTTATCAAATTTAACTTTTAGAATTTCTTCATTGCTTGGCATTATAGTTCTCCTCTACATTCCTACCGAGACTGATTGACTCTTTCTGCGATCACAGATTCCCTCTTGGATTTAAGTGCCGCCATCATTGCTTTGAATTGTGGGTTTGCCTTGTTTCCAGTGGCTATCATTTCGGAAACAATCTTATACTGTGCAGCGGTAGGTCGAATTGCCGATTTCCCAGTTGTAAACGCGACCACGTCTTGAAGAGCCTTGTTGTTTACGTAGTCTTCTCGCGCACTAGTTGACTTGATTAACCTGTACGGTGCGTTGGTTTTTTCTGAAGAAATATTTATAGGTAGGAAGAAGTTCCTTTCTATATCTGTCTTCTTTATATCCAATCCGACTTCCGTTTGCTTTATCGGAACCTTGGTGTTTGCCCCGGTAACCTTGCCAATAAACTCTCTCTCCATTAAAGGCAACTGACTGTAGACATATTCGGCAACGGTGTCTGGGTTTCTCATATAAGGATCATCTGATCTGGCAATGTATCTTGCCAGTCCAGAGTATGGATGGAAACTCAACATAGACCCAGAAACAAATCTTTGCCCTACGTCTGATGCCTCTTTCCCCTGTACGGCGCTCAGGAACTCTCCAAGGTTTCTCATCGCCGTGTTGTTGTAGAGATACGTGCCAGCAGTTCTCAGGAA
>RHCX01000172.1 GCA_010028495.1 Nitrososphaeria archaeon
TTGTATTTGTCTTGGAAGTGCATCATGCCAAGGAATAGTCCCTTGACATGCCACGAGCCTACTGCATCAAATGATCTTTTCATTAGGATATTGCCAAACATCTTTGCCAAGTCTAGGCCTGCTGGTTGCTTTTTCTTGTCTACAAAGCTGGAGAGCTTTCTTACTACTTCTAGCATTGTAAAGTATTTGTTTTTACCAGAGCGGATTTCTTCTGCCTTATCTTCGAACAATTCTAACATGCCTTGAATATCTGCAAATCTTGGTAGCGGGACAAATTTCTTGGTCTCTGCATCTTCAAAGACATAGGTTCCTGCTCCACATGCAAAATGAATTGATAATTCGTATTTTGGCTTGCTGGAGAATGCTTCGATCACATTGGTTAATGGCATGCAACTTGGAACTGGGAACCAATCATCAACTGTGACTTCACCATTGGTTTGCTCTTCGATTCTTTGTATACAGTCTGGTACTGTGATTCTATATTTCTCACGTTCAGTCTTGCCCATTCTACCAGTCAGTGATACTGGTTGGAAGTTTACTGCGTGAACTACGTCCATGTTCTTTTGTGCATATCTGATAATTCCACCTAATTCGTGATCATTGATTGATTTGATAACTGTCGGAACAAAAACTACTGTTGTGCCTGTCTTTCTACAGCTGTCTAATGCATAAGGAATCTCCCAGTGATTCTTTGGGTTTGTTCTTGCTGTAACACCATCAAAGCTTAGATACAAATTGTTGCATCCTGCAAGTCTTACTTCTCTTGCCGCTTCTGGATCCATTGCGTGTCTGATGCCGTTTGTGTTCATTTGGATATGATCAACACCTTCTTGTTTCATTATTTTGATTACATCGGTGATATCGTCTCGAAGCATTGGTTCGCCGCCAGTAATTTGCATAGAATTTCCTGGAATTGGTCTCTCTGCTCGCAGAGTCTTCATCATTGCACGAACTTGATCGTGGGACGGTTCATACATGTATGCACCTTCAAGGCCTTTCTTTACATAAAAGAAGCAATACCAGCATGTCAAATCGCATCTGTTTGTGACAATCATGTTTGCAAGACCGCTGTGTGATAAATGATTTGAACATAAACCGCAGTTATTTGGACAAGAACATTTCTCAATCATTACGTTTGGTGCATGTGCGCCTTTGCCATCAGCCCAATAGGTACTGAATTTTTTGTACATTTCATAAGAGCCAAAGTACAATTCTTCACATTCTCCATGTGTCGGGCATGTTTTGGTCATAAAGACGCGTCCATCTCTCTCAAAGACTTCGGCATCCAGAATCATGTTGCAGTCAGGGCAAATACTCTGAGTGAATCTAATAGTAGATTTCTTTCCTAGGCTCTTTGATGAGCTTTTTGAGAGCTGAATTAGCGACA
>RHCX01000173.1 GCA_010028495.1 Nitrososphaeria archaeon
GTCGCAATAAATAATTAATACAAAAGCTTATTGAGAAAACAAAACTTTAGCAAACTATGACTGCAGAACGACAGCTATCATACTACATGAATAAATCATCTGAGTTGGCCAGACAGAAATTTGATAAAAAAATCCGAATAGGGCTCCTAGGTAGTTTCACGTTAAACGGCCTTTCAGAGACATTGGCTGTAAAATGTGCAGAGAAAAACATACAATGCCAAGCATATGTTGGAGGATACAACCAGTTCAACCAAGAAATTCTAAATCAGGAAAGTGAGCTGTACAAATTTGGGCCAGAAATCCTGTTTCTGCTTATAGACACGAGAACGATGTTGGGGGATCTATTTCACAACCCATATTCGGTTTCAGCAGAAGATCGAAGAGATGTTGTTGATAAAAAAACAAAGGAGATACTTGATCTTGCAAACAGGTTTTGTAACAAAACTAAATCGAAAATAATTCTGTCCAACTTGAGCATTCCAACATTCTCACCCAATGGAATTTTTGAAAACAGAACGGAATATGGTTTTCATAAAATGATATCGGACATAAACAACAGACTTGACGAGATGGCAAAAAATTTGGACTCTGTATATGTTTACGATTTTGCAAGATTTGTAACAAAACATGGTGAAAAAAATGTCTTTGATTACAAACAGTTTTTCTTTGGGGATATGAAAATCTCCCTCAATTACATACCATACCTTGCAAACGATCTTGTGAGCTATGTCATAGGGCATCTTGGAATTTCAAAAAAATGCATTGTTCTTGATTTAGATAATACGTTGTGGGGCGGCATAATCGGAGAGGACGGATTCAATGGGATAAAACTTGGGCCAGAGCCTCCAGGTAATGCATTTGTAGAATTTCAAAAAACCCTTCTTGCGCTACACCAAAGAGGAGTAATCCTTTCAATAAACAGCAAAAACAACTATGACGATGCGATCAAGGCGATAAGAGAACATCCCTTCATGGTTCTAAAGGAAAACCACTTTGCATGTGTAAGGATCAATTGGAATGATAAGGTCTCCAACATGAAGGAGATTGCAGATGAGCTAAACATAGGCTTGGAGAGTTTTGTCTTTGTTGACGATGATCCTGTGAATAGGGAATATATGAAAATCAACATGCCTCAAATACTCACGGTGGATTTTCCCGATGATCCATCCCAGTATGCGGAGACAATAAAAGAAATGAATGATTTTAGCGTCTTGAACATCACACAAGAAGATCAGTCAAGAGGCAAGATGTACGCAGAACAGCAATGCAAATTGTTAAAGATGGTTACTACAATTATATCGATGAAGATGGTAATTTAGCATACAAAGTTGAATTTATTTTTGATGCTGA
>RHCX01000174.1 GCA_010028495.1 Nitrososphaeria archaeon
CTCCATACTTTTTTGGAGAAAAAGAAAGCCAAGTTACAATTGAAGGAAATGTGATGATCGGAAAAGGAACCATAGTAAAATCAGGCACAAGCATAACAGGACCAGCAATAATAGGAAAAGACTGCAAAATAGGTCCAAATGTCAGCATAGGCCCCAATACAAGCATTGGAGACAACTCTGAGATATCCAGATGCAATATTGAGAATTCAATAATCATGTCGGGTTGCAAGATCAATGGAGATTTTTCCATAAGAGACAGCATTATTGCATTTAATGCCGAAATCACAAAGTCAAACACACCAAACAAGGTGTTTTTGTTAGGGGAAGGAACAAGGATTTCTCTCTAAGGTAAGTTGGCAGACAAAACAAATCCTCTAGTGAGCATAATTGTTCTTAATTATAATGCGGGGGAGCTTTTGTACAATTGTATTGAATCTATTTTCAAGACATCGTATGATAATATCGAAGTTATTGTAGTGGATAATGCATCTGCAGATCAGAGCCACATAGAATGCAAGAAAAAATTTGATGGAATAAAGCTAATTGAAAACAAGCAAAATCTTGGATATTGTGAAGGAAATAATGTTGGAATAAGAGAAGCGAAGGGGCAGTTTATTGTGATATTAAACCCAGATACAATAATGGAATCAAATTGTATTACAGAACTAGTATCTGCATATGAAAAATGCGGTGATGGACTGTACCAGCCAAAAATCGTTTCCCTCTATGAAAAAAACATTTTACAAAGTACCGGCAATATGTTGCATCTTTTTGGGTTCGGTTTTGCAAGAGATAAGGGAGTGTTAGATTCTTCTCAAAGAAACGAGATAACGCAAATAGGATATGCTTCTGGGACGTGTTTATTCACATCGCAGAAGGTGTTAGAAAAAGTCGGACTGCTAGATTCATTTTTGTTTTTGTATCACGATGATCTTGATCTGGGTTGGAGAGCTGCACATCTTGGAATAAAATCCTATTACGTTCCATTTGCTACAATACACCACGCAGAAAGTTATAGTCTGAAATGGAGCTCGAAAAAATTTTTCTGGCTTGAGAGAAATAGAAAATACTGTATTTTGACACATTATTCCAAGGACACATACAAAAAAATGCGACCGTATTTGCAACGCGTAGAACTCATGGTATGGTTGTTTTATTTATCAAAAGGATTTCTTGGTGCAAAGATCAGAGCTGAACTAGATATAAGAAAAAATAAAAAATACATATTTCAAAGATACCAAGAATTGGAATCTAGGAAAATAGTTCCAGATACAGAGATGATCAAAATGTTTCCAGACGAAATATTTGTTCCAAAAAATGTCAGCGGATCTTTTGGTAGTCGTACTTTCA
>RHCX01000175.1 GCA_010028495.1 Nitrososphaeria archaeon
GCTGAAGGTCGCGGGTTCAATTCCCGCACACCGCACTACATTTCCTTTAGTGCTTGTAAGATATTGTCTCGATCTTTTGCGTTCGGTGTATACTTGAGATAGTTTTCAAAGTCCTGCTTTGCTTCCTTGTTTTTGTTCTGTGACATTTTTGCAATACCACGATTTTTGTAGATTGGTCCGAATCTGCTGTCATTGATCTTGATTGCCTCTGTGTAATACGAGTCTGCCTTGTCGTATTGTTTTGTTTTGAGATAATAATTACCAAGGCCTCTGTATGCAAGATAACATTTTTTGTTGGCCTCGATGCTTTTTTCATAAAAGCTAACACATTCTTGTGTATTATTTTCATTGTATATTCCACCAAGCAAGCACAACGCAGTAGAGTTTGATGCATCAAGCATTACTGCTTCTTTTAGGGATTTGACTGCATCGTCATGCTTTCCCTGTAGGTTTAGCTTTTCAGAGACAAAACAAAGCCGGTTTGATTTTTCCTTGGACTTGTTTTCAACGCGTATTGTAGATATGATATCTGGTGGTGCCAGTAGTATTACCAAGTAACCGTCTTCCTGCCAAAGTTTTTCAAACTGTTTTTCTGGGATTGCACCAATCTGGTCTTGCTGTGGAATATAGTGGATAATCGTCTTTTCTGATTCATCATAGCCTGAAATTACTGATGCGTGCTGTACGGTTTCGTACAATCCTGGTAATATCACAATTGGAGGAATCCCCATGTCGATTATTTTTTTTAATTCCGATATAGTAGAATGTAGAATTAGACTACCGGTTTTTGTATTTTGTATTAATACTGATCAGAGATTGATGAATTTTTCAATTAGTGACAGACCATCATTTGTCATTTCTGGATGGAATTGCGTGCCAAAGATTTTTTCATTCTGATATTGTATGATTTCATTTTTGCAGGAACTAGAGCTACCTAGTTGTAACAGAGATTTACCTAGTCTAGAGATCTCGTAGCTGTGGCTTTGATACACCTGTATTATACCACTACACAACGGGTTGCTTTGCATTACTTGCACAGTGCTTGGCCCCTTTTGTGTTGAGGACATCTTACGGATTGTTCCACCTACAGTAAGTGCAAGTATTTCCGCACCATAACAGATCCCAAGGAGAGGTTTTTTTTCTGACACACAGTGAGTTACAACTTTAGAGTTTAGTGCATTCATGGTTTGATCATTGTGACGACGACCTGAAAGTATTACAGAATCAAATGTGGATAGATCGTCCAGGTTCACCCGGTCAAATGTTGTTAGTGCATGCTCTGTTTTGTTTGATAACAAAAACTTGACAATGTTTTCTGTAAAGACAGAGCC
>RHCX01000176.1 GCA_010028495.1 Nitrososphaeria archaeon
TGGGAAAAAAAGATGGCTTTGGATTTTAGTGCATTAAAAATTTGAGAGTGTAATGCTCTATCAAGACGCCCGCCATCAATCATTATTATGATTATGTTTTTTTTGTTCATTTGATATACAGGTACGTGGCGTTTGGTTGTTTTCTAGTTTTTGCCTTTTGGATCAAACCACTGCATGGTTTCTGCGATTGCTCTTTTTGCATTTTCCTTGCCAACAAACGACAGTTCGCGCTGAGAGTCACCGCTGATTTTGCCGCCTATTCTTAAAATCAATAGCTTGCCTTGACCCCTAAAATTATGTTTTACAAAGGGTTTCACATATGCAGAATCATCTGGATTTAGCTTTTTGGAATGCCGTACCCCATCAAACTCCCAGGTAAGAGTTATTGGTGTCTGACCCACATTGTAAACATACTGGTGGGATCCTGCTCTCAAATCAAGGTCGTTGTTTTTAGGGTCCAGCATTTCGACTTCAAAGGCTTTAGAGTAAGGTAGTGATGTGGTAGATGCAAGCTCAACAAACAGATATGCCTTTGTCGATTCCGGATAATACCATTTTTTCCCCTCATCGTGATGTTTTACAATTACCTTATCATCGATCGTATCATTTGGCAAAAGATCTCTTATACTAACACCAATTGCATGAGCAATTTTTTCAGTCTGATCAAATGCTGGAATGTTAATTGCTTTTTCAAACCCTTCCAGTTGAGATTTTGATATGCCAGTCCTTTTTGACAGCTCATCTAGTGAGAGATTTGCAACCTCACGGTGAAATCTGATCAGCGAAGCAGATGCATTTTGTTTTGTTGAAAAATCAAGTGCAAACTCCGAACCAAGACTTACTGATAGCGCAGACAGCTCTTGTTGTATGTCACCGGTTAGCTTGCTTCCATATGTGAGTGCAAGAATCAAGCCATTTTGTTTTGCGCCCTTTCGAGTGGTAAACGTATGCGAAGTAAATGGAGTGATGTACATAGAATCTCCAGTATTCATGACTGCGATTTTTTTCTCTCCATTTTGGGATCTATAGTAAAAATTTACTTCGCCAATGAAATATGTAAATTGGTGCATAAAGTGTCCGTTATTCCACTGCACCGCAGAATTTGATGGATCATTATCATCAACATAACACAGCTCCAATATCCATTCAGGCCTAAATGGCGCAGTAGTACTCATTGCAGTATCTCGATATTCATAGTAGGGCTTGCCTGCACGATTCATTATGCGGCTACTTTTCTTGGACTCTTCTGCAGTCATTATTTTGACGCCAATTGGGCAATCATCCCGTATGATGAAAAAATCTCATTCACTTGAGAAACTA
>RHCX01000177.1 GCA_010028495.1 Nitrososphaeria archaeon
AACCTGAGGTTGCCGCAGGACTTGCTTAGAGTTGACACAGAGGAAGATCTCTGTGAGTCATGTGCTGTGGGTAAACCTACGTTTAGTTTTGCGTATACCCCACAATACCGCTCAACTGAGAAAGGCAAGCTTTGGTACTTTGATGTCTCAGGGGGAGGCGATATAGCACCATCTTTATTGTACGGAAATAGATATACATATTTATTTACCGATTCATTCTCACGTATATACTTTACGTATTTTACAAAGGAGGTGAATGATCGTACAACATTGTCGGTGTTGAATATATTCGCTGATCAAGTTCTTACTATGCTACCAGAGTCGGATGATATGAGATTTATTCAGTCTGACAATGGACAGATAGATAGTAATAATGTTAAAGGATGGATTAGACAGAAGCGATTAATGAACCGTTTCATACATCCTTATCATCCCAATATGAATGGATTTGCTGAAAGAGCTTTCAGATCTATTAAGGATTTGGCACGATGCATGATGCACCATGCGGGTTTGCCTGAACCATATTGGGAGAAAGCTACAAACCATGCATGTTTGATAAGAAATATAATGCCAAATCAAACACAAAATGGGTTTGTGCGTGAAGCGTACTACTTATGGTATGGTCTGGTCTATGATTATTCTAGATTAAGAACTTGGGGGTCAAGAGCTTATGCTTTGAATCATGTTCAAGGTAAGAATTTTCTAGACAGATCAGTACCAGGAATATTTGTGGGTATGAAGCCACAAAATCCCATCTCATATGATTATGAATTGTATTTATAACTTCCGGGGATGTCATTTTCTGTGAGCATGTAGGTAGGACTGAACCCGAAAGGTTACTTGCACCCAAAGTCACGTTACGTGAGAGTGATCAACCATGTAGGCCAGAAGATTTTAGCTACTTGGTAGATACTATACACATGGATAACGATGAAGGGGTGAGATACAAGGTCGTGCGGGTGTACACCCACAAAGGACTTGTAGTAGTAGACCGGGTGCTCTATGACCCAGAACATCGGGATGTTTCTGAGTCGCCGATAGATACTGTACACCTTAAGGAAGTATTAAACTATCCTATATTAGAAGGTGCACAGAATCCAAATTATCAAGTACCTGCACCGATGTCATTAGAAGTACCACCAAGCAGAGTGGAACCAATCACGCCTGCCGAAGCAGAAATCAGAGACGAACCTGCACCACCATCAATGTAGACAGCCGTGAGTTGAGCGTTGGCATTAAAGGTATCAGCGCCAGCTCCGCCAAGAAGGGTGCTGCTTAGGAATGCAGTTGCAGTGATGGCGATCTCCGCGCTTTCGATGC
>RHCX01000178.1 GCA_010028495.1 Nitrososphaeria archaeon
AAGCGTATAGTGTTAAGAGATGGGAAATCTCTTCAAAGGAAATTGCAATCTGTATTGATAATTTAGATACGATGAATGAATTGAATTCGCTTTCAGATTACATAATACATGAATTTGCCCATAGTTGTGGTTGGAGGCATGGACAAGGTAAAGGAATTCCATTCCCAGATGGACATCCTAATGAATTATGACTCTAAAGGGACACAAAAATCACTATAACGTAAAACTCCTTCGTGGTTATGGAATATCCGTATCTCTCAAAGACAATCAGATTCATCTAAAAGATGGAACAGATATTCTAACTGGAAAATCAGAAACCGAATCTTGGTTCATAACTCAACTACCATATGAGAAAATTGTCATTTCTGGTAAAGGCTATGTTTCAACTGAGGCTCTAAAACTACTAAATCAGAACTATCGAAATGTCATTCTAACTGACACCTATGGTAAACCGGTTTCTTTTATGAATGGAATGATGGAATCTTTGACAGCTACAAAATACAGAATGGCTCAGTATGACACATTCAGAGATCCTGCAAAGTGCAGATATCTAGCAAGACAAACTATCAGAGCCAAGATAGAATCTCAGATTAATTTTCTAAAATCTACAGAAAATGAACTAGTGAAAGATGGTATAATGAAACTAGAATCACATCTAAAACAAATTGATGATGAATCGCTAGATCCGGTCAAAATTGAGGCTCCTTCATCTCATGTTTATTTTAGAAATTATGCTAGATTAATTCCTGCAAAGTATGGTTTTGAATCTAGGAATAACTCCAGCATACGAATAACTAAAAGACGTGCTAGTGATGTCATCAATGCCTTACTGAATTACGGTTATGCTGTTCTAGCTGGCGAGATTTCAAAATATGTCAATGGGTTTGGTCTTGATGCATATTGTGGATTTATGCACAAAATGCATACAGGTTTTCAGCCACTAGTGTATGATTTGATGGAGCCATTTCGTTGGTTAGTTGAAAATACGGTGTATAAGTTAGCAAATTCTCAAACAAATGGACAGACAATTAGACTCAAAGATTATGCGTTTACTAAAGACAGTTCTGTTGTACTGAGTGATGATCTGATCCGACGATTTTTGGAATTATTGGAGAGAATTTTTCAGAGAGAAAGAAAATATGAGTTCAAACATGGTGCAAAAACACCAGATGGACTCAAATCAGTTCAAGAGATTACAGTTTCTAAGATTATGATTGAAAATTTGATCGTATTTTGTGTGAATAAAAGTAATAACCTACACATCCAATTGGTTAATGAATGACAGACACTCCTACTGTTAAGGATGTTGACTCGCTACAA
>RHCX01000179.1 GCA_010028495.1 Nitrososphaeria archaeon
CAACTGTATTCAAATACTATATTGCCAGTTTCAAACCATTTATCTCTTTCGGTTTTAACTTCAACCTTTGCGTTGTCTGAGCCAAGCCAAACAAGCCATTTCTCGCCTTCCTCACCAAACTTAAGGTCTTTATCAAATTTTGGATTCCAAGTCATCGTCTAACCATTAAGCCGTTTGCATAAGCCCATGCTGGGTCTGCGTGAATAAGATGGTGACAGTGTGAACAAGTAGCCAAAAAATAATTTGCGTCATTAAGCCTTTCGCCCCATCGCCCCTTTTTATGGTGAACTTGATTGGCATCGGCAACACTGCAAACTTGACACTTTTTGTTCTTGTTTAAAAAGTCCTTTCGGACTTCTTTATAAACATTATTCTGTTTTAATCTCTTTTTTGAAACTCTATTTAACCTTTTTTGGCTTCTTTTTAGTGGTGTTCTCTTTAGAGGTGTTCTTTTCATGGTTTTTATAAATTCCTTCATTAATCCACCATTCTGCTATTAATAGAGAATCAGCGGTTTGTTGGGTTAAATTATCTGTTCCAGTATATCTCGACTTTGCGTAGTCTGTCAATATCTTTTTCCATTCAGAGTGTTTCATTTTACCCCTCGTTCCAATGACATCGTTTAATCTTGATTGCCATTCTCTTGGTGAAACCCGAATAACCTTAATGCCTTTTGACATTAAATAGCCAATCATTATTCCAAATGACTCAAATAAAACTGCAATTCTTGCAGACGGTATCATTGTGCCCATAAATCGTGGAGGTTCTTCAATGACAACACAATCGACACTATTAATGTTATCAATAACCCCATCAAGAATCGGTAATAGTTCTTCTGGTTTAAGCCCATTTAGTTTAAGTAAACAAAGTTCACGTGTATTATAATTACATTCGCATATAGCACCATTTGTTCCGCTATCTATGGAAACGAACTTTATAGCGTTGGTATTGAACTTTGGGTTAATTTTGCTATCTTGAGACATGCTCTTTGTGTGTGTTTTGGTAGTTTTTCAAAATTACAATTAATCTTTAGAAATGCACTTAGTCCAACGTTATAAGATGCATAGATTTCCCAAGGCAATGGCTTTCTGTTTAATGCAATTTCAAGCCTCGACGAAATCCATTCAAGGTAAGCGATTGCGTATTCAGTTGATACATCTCTATCCATTGAATACTCAAACCAAGAATACTCAGTTTGACCATTAGAAGCCCTTTGTTCTGAAATCTGCTCCCAACTACCCCTGTGCATTTGAAATAGCCCACGAGCCTTGCCAGAGTCCCCAATTGCCTT
>RHCX01000019.1 GCA_010028495.1 Nitrososphaeria archaeon
GTGATGTCTTGTGATGTCTTGTGATGTCTTGTATGATAATGTCATGTATATTACATACATCAAGTGATCAAATATGTGGTTTGATACACCATTCGATCAAATGTTTCGAAGTCTGTCAGACCGATTTTTTAACACGGATGACGACTTTGAACTAAACCGTGCACATGCACAACCATATTTCTACGGTTACACCATGACCGTAGGAAATGACGGAAAACCAATTGTCAACCAATATGGAGCCCATGTTCCTGGCCTGACAACATCTGAGTTCAGAGAGCCCTTTGTTGACGAAATCGTTGACAAAACCAGCAACACACTCAAACTCGTGGCAGAAATGCCAGGAGTTGACAAAAAAGACATCAAGGTGACAGTCGAGGACAAGTACGCAAAGATCAGTGCAGAACATGGAGATAGAAAGTATCGGACTAAGATACCGCTCAAGTACAAAGTTGACGAAAATTCCATCAAAGCAACATACGCCAATGGCATACTCGAAGTCTCATTCAGACTAGTTGAGCAAAAGCCAAAGGGAAAAACAGTCGTAATAGACTAGGTGAGAAACATGATCGGCACACCAAAACTACCAAAAAACATAGTGGCAAAAATCCAACAAAGTGTACGGTGGTTGCAAAATGCGGGAAGAAAGTTGTAGGAAATGTGGCGGAGAATTACTAGTCTCGAGCTGCAGGGCCTGCAGGTTCCCAGTTGAGAGAATTTGCAGGTACTGTGAGAACATGATCCGTTACGTGTATCACAACTGTACGTACAACATCGTATCAATACCGTACGCATGCGTGGTGAATGCATAATGCCAATAGCAGAAAATTTCCCAGAAGGCCTAAAACCTATTGGAAAAATAATGCACTCCGATGGAGAGCATTATCATTTTCTTTGGGGTCCTGGCAAGTCTACCAACAGCAATGGATCTGCTGCAGAAGCATTTGCTAACGAAAATGTCAAAGCGGCATACAAAGCCCGTGGTGAAACACAAGTCCCATTAGGTGTAAGCGGCACAATGGTCGCAGTCGACTGGGATTCTTGCGTAGCTGACGGTGCATGTATTGAAGCATGCCCGGTACAAGTGTTTCAATGGTATAGAACAGAAAAGGACATTCCAGCAAAAGATGTGGTTGACAAGAAATTTGCAGGTACTGGTTCTTCAGTTAAAGAAGAACGCAAAGACTATACTGACAAGGCAGATCCAATTCGGGAACACGACTGCATTTGGTGCATGGCATGTGTATCTGTCTGTCCGCCACAAGCCATCAAAGTTGATCAATCAAATCTGCAATACCATGAAAAAGCAGCTGGTACGTACATCAAACTCGAAGGCGGAGAAAACCCACATGCTCATGACTAAACCATCATTTTATTTTCCAAGTGGAGGTGGTTTTTGTTGAATAGGGATTGGACTAGGGTCACAATTGCAATGAATATTGATCTGAACAAGAAACTAAAGGAAAAACAATATCAGATGATGAAAGAGCATAACAACATTAGTTTTTCTGGACTTGTAAATCAAGTTCTTGAAGAAGGGCTAAAACATAGTCAAACTATCTGAGAATTATTCTTCTTTTTCCATCATCAACTGAACCTCATACTCAAAAGCAGAGATAATTTAGAAAAAAACAAAGAGCTCAGGGAGTGACATAGTCTGCTCTTGCATGAACTCTTTGCATGTATTGGCTGTCTGAAATTGCCGGCCTGTAGTACGAAAACTGGATCGTATCACCAGGACTTGATTTACAGTCAGCAACTGTTATTGGGTATCCGTTGCTTCCATCCACTATACAGCCCTTTTCAGTTACTGCAATCACAACTGCAGTCTCTGTGACACTAACTGGTATCCAGTGTGCCACTGGGACTATTGTAGTGAGGACTAGTACGGAAAACACTGTGATACCCAATGTTGTAAACAACACTCGTGGCGTCATCATTTTTTGGATTTGTGTTTGCATGTTTTTTCTCCTCGGGTAATAATACGTGACTCCGACTTAAAACCAAAGTGGTAGATTGCCAAACTAGTGCTAACTATGCAAAGCTAGAAATTACCAACTTTTCAATCACACAGACAATCATTTCACATCAGATGATGTGTGTCTGATTAGAGTCTATGTTTTTGAGAAGTTGGTGTGGTTGAGGTCGTTTTTAATCGCATTATTCATTCTCTTCTTTAGTTACACCGTCTTTGCGTCATAGCATTTCAGAGCAAAAACTTCCTTGGTCTGCGGGTATTTCCTTGCCGCAAATTTTGCATAATTGACTGTCCATCTTCCAAAAATTGAACGGTAGTTTTTCTATTTTATCCCAAATTACGTTTTCGTATAACTAAAGGCTCGATGTATATCTGAATGCAAAATCATACTGCCTAGATGGCAATTAGTACGTTTTTTCAAATCCTTAAATTTAATAGACGACTAGCAAGCCATTTGTGTAATGGGACGTCGAAAGACACAGAAAATAATCAAGACCGGTCCAAAGAACGTTACAACCGGCTTTTGCCCAAAATGTCAAACCGTGGGTCGAATTTTCCTCATAGGCCAAGTTGGAGCCGAGCACGCAAAATGCGCCTCATGCAACCAAGAGTTTGATTTGTAGAGCAAGCTGAGAATAAAATTAAACCATAAATTTTTAAGCTCTTTTTCCAATTCTACGGTATAATGAGCACTGAAGGCGAGACAATTTACGAGCGCGTAGCCAAGCTGGAAGATGAAATTGCAGCTCTGCGAAACGAAGTAGATGTACTCAAAAAGGCACTAAGAAACAAGCTTGCAAGACACGAAATCTCGCAAATCAAACGCGGCCACGATGTCACATCGATTATCGACTAGACCGTTCCCTGATATTTCTAATTAATTCCAAAACAAAATCCACATCTTGGGCCTCGGGTGATATCTCCAGGTATTTGTTCAGCAGGACTTGAGCTTGGTCATATTTTTGCAATCTCTCCAGAATAATTCCCTTATCCCTTATTTCGTCTGGTGAGTCTTGTTCCACTGCAAGTATCATGTCTGCGCATCGCAGAGCTTTATCATATGCATATGATTGGGCGTACGAGTTTTTCAAATTGCGAATTATTCGGATTAGTATCTTGTCCTCTGGCAGTTCATCCAAAAATTCTGGAGAAAACTCTATTTCTTCGCCAAAGTTGCGGTATAAGATCTCCTCCAAATCCTCTATGGATAATAACTGCCCACCTCCAAACGGATCCAAAATCATCTCTTCGTTGTGTTTTACTACGACATGGCTTGGGAATCCACAGATTCTCAAGTCTAAACCAATTCTTTTTGCAAGCTCTACGTATAGAATCGACATTGTAATTGGAATGCCACTTTTCTTTTGCAATACCTCATTTAGGAAATTGTTCTTTGGGTTATAGTAATCATCAGTGTCTCCATGGAACTCTAGCTCATCAAAGAGATACTCGTTTAGCATTGATATCAAATACGTCGGATTTTTGACATCGGAAAGCAAGACCTTTAGTGATTTTGCCATCTCGTTTATCTTTTGGATGTTGGATTCGATATCCAAATCTGGATATTCCAGTAATTGCGCAAGCTTGAGGCATTTTTCAACTAGATTGTACTTTGGGTTTGTTGAAAACGTAATCCATTCGGCAACAAATGGATCGAATGTTTTTTCCATTATTTCTGGTTGATTCTCTTTAGATATAACTGAGGATCTTTGAGCTCTCGAGTGTTTGGTGGATTTTGGATCAAAATAGAAAACGTCTCTTTTCCATATTGGGAATAAACCAGGCTTGCCAAGTCTTTTCCCATGTGCTTTCTGACCTGATATGATGAAATGTCTGTACCCATGAATGTGGTCAGATATTGAGCAAAGTCATCATCATTTGCCAAAATATTTTGCACACAAAATTCCGCCATGCCCTCCATTGTAGAAAACGCGGCATGGTGTCTCTGTATTGGTCCTAACCATCTTTGGTAGATATCCAATAACTGTGGAATCATCTCAGAAATTACAGGGTCAATTTCTACCTTGGTAAACGTCATGACATCGGGACCCAAAACGTTGACAATGAAATTGTCTGGATTTAGCATGAAAAACAGATTTGCCCTTTTTGCAATTGGAAACTCTGCAGGAACATCTGGTAATTGCAAATACTCTGAGAGCTTGCTTGCAGTGGAATCATCGAGATTCAGAATTATCTTGGCAAGCTCTTCGTTTATTTTATTGACTTCAATCACGGCTGTTTTATTTTGTTCATACAGATTTTTTTGAATAGAGTGAACCAACTCCTCTAGTATTGTCATTTTCAG
This sequence comes from Nitrososphaeria archaeon, assembly GCA_010028495.1. Classification (GTDB taxonomy): domain Archaea; phylum Thermoproteota; class Nitrososphaeria; order Nitrososphaerales; family Nitrosopumilaceae; genus Nitrosotenuis. Next base: position 4,281 of record RHCX01000019.1, read on the forward strand.
AGCGCCAGTGTATCCAGATACCACTTCATTATACCGAAATGAATACGGCTTGCCCTGCTTGTATAGAATAATTTGTGGATAGCTGGACAGAACAAAATTGTTTACAAATATTGTATTATCCAGATAGTCGCCATATGTAGTAGATATTTTGGAAATGTAGGCTTTTGCATATGTAGAATAGACAAAAAACTTGACTGTGTCTTCTTTTATGATACTGGCAATTCCCTGTCGGTCCTGCTTGGCAAGTGCTGCAAATAATTTATCGACAAACTCTCGAGCTTCTGGAGTTGAGAAGACCTTTCTACCCTTGACCTTTTTGAGCTCTTCTAATCCTGGGAATTCCGTTTTGATGTTTTGATCAGGCGCAATCCCAGTAAAGTCTGCCAGCTTTTGTCTTAGATCCGGCATGATTTTCTGGCTTATCTGCTCTGGGGTGTCGAATTTGACTGCAAACTCGGAATCCTCTCCTATTCTAGATGATAAATTTGCAATGTCTTTTTCCTCGTTTATCTCGACTGAGATTTGGTCCAGTAATGCATCTGCAAACTCCTCCAGTTCTGTCATTGATTGTCTGAGCTTTTGCCAGACAATTTAACATTAACTGGAATAACCAAGGTTTAATTCGATTTGAGCTGGCCCCAGATCTGATTTGCATTTATCCAGCCTTGATTTGATGCGATGTGTAAAATGCCACTCCACACTAGATCTGACTACATATCTTCAGGATAAGGAAATAGAGGAGGGAATCCTTACCTGTACAAAATGCGGCTTGGCATGTCCTATCATTCAAGGAATAGCAGTTCTGATAGATGATTTTGCGCTGTATCTATCAAACAGGCAAAAACTTGGAGGCGAGTTGCTCTTGTCTGCAAAAAGCCAACAAATCAAATTCATGATAAAGACAGCACTTGGCAAATCCACAAAGAACCGGGATTTTTCAATAATAGAAAAGAAATGGACAACAGTCTATCAGAAAAATCAAGACTCTAAATTTTATGATACCATAAAAAAATCCCTAAACTTTGATTCTGATTTGTCTTTAGAGCACGGCTGCTCTATTGGAACAATATCAAAACATTTGGCAAAAAAATCCAATAAAGCATTTGGAATCGACAAATCGTTTTACGCAATTGTACAGGCAAAAAAACAGGCACAAAAAAACCTGGACTTTTTTGTTGCAGATTCTTTAGAGCATCCATTTGGAGAAATTCGATCTTATCGTAGGACTGAACCTCTTTGAGCTAATCGAGCCAAAACACTTGCTGAAATTACTCTCAACACAAATCCAAAAAAACGGCACACTTGTCTTGTCTGACCCATATGACTATGAGCGCGATGTAAAATCCATCAAAGAGCCGCTCTACCCTGATGATGTGAGAAAGGAGCTTACTAATCTTGGTTTTTTAATATCTGAAAAGACCAAAAAACCAAGCAATATTCAGTGGAGTCTAAATCTGCACGAGCGAGCTATACTACAATATCTAGTAGATCTGATAGTTGCCAAAAAATTCTGAATAATGTTTTTTAGACATCGCAAAAAATCACATTCGTGGGTAAGGACAAAAAACCAACTGTAAAAAAATCCAAGGCAAAGTTTGTAGGTCTTGGCATAATTGGAGTAATTGCTGTACTAGCTGCAATAGTCGTACTGACAGGCGGCTCAAGTCTCAGCCCAACAAAAACTACGATGGATATCAATAACGGCTCACCAGTTCTGGGTTCTGAGTCAGCACCTGTAACACTAGTGGAGTTTGGTGATTATCAATGTCCTTTTTGTCAAAAATGGAATCTTGATACCAAGCCACTCATACAAAAGAACTATATCGATTCTGGCAAAGTCAAACTGATTTACATTGATTTTCCGATAATTGGAATAGATTCTCCAAAACTGCACGCTTCTAGCTATTGCGCAAACGAGCAAGGCTTGTACTGGAAGTATCATGACTTTTTGTACAAAAACCAGGGGGCGGAAAACAGCGGTTGGGCGCGAGGCCAAAAGCTAAAGGACTTGGCAGCTACTCTGCCAGAACTGGATGTGCAAAAATTCAACGAGTGCTTTGATTCTGGCAAATACCTAGACAGAGTAAACCAAAACAAAAATGTCGGCATCAAAAGCGGCGCATCATCGACTCCTACATTTCTGGTAATAGGTCCTGACAATTCCGGCACCCAGATAAGCGGCGCACAACCATATTCAGTGTTCCAGTCGGTGTTTGATCAAAAACTAAAGTCTAGCAGCTAGGCACCATAATACAAAATCAGGTATTCATCAGGATTTTTGCGAGATTTTTTTGATTGTAGGGCATCCTGATATTTCTCAAAATGCTCAATCAGGTACAGTCTGCTACCCTGTGACGCAAATGGGTCGATGCCGACTAGGTTGAATCCTGATTCTGGGGTGAGGGATTTTTTCTCCTCTTCTGTTATGTTTTCCATTTTTTCTGGTAAGAGTGTAATGCCGGGGGTGGGTTTTGAACCCACGACCTCCAGATTATGAGTAATGCCCTTTTATCGGAGGGATAGAAGACTGGCACTCTAACCAGGCTGAGCTACCCCGGCACGAAATCGACTAATTTTAGGGCGCAATTAAATGATTCTGCAAAATTACTGAGCTACAATATCTTTCCATTTGGCGTCAACGGATTTGACCCAAAGGAATTTTCTCTGAAGTGATGTTGTGTAAAGTTTTTCCCAGTCTGCCTTTACCTCATTGGTCCATGCCTTGAACACGCGAGGATCGATATAGTTTCGAAGCGATGTTCCCAAGTTATAGTCACGGGTTTTTTCTTGCAGATCAATTGCGAGCTTGAGCTTTTCCTGTCTGTTTTTTAGGGCCTCTTTCTGCTTTGGAGTATTTGGAACGGATTCCTTTAGCTTTTTCAGCTGTTCCTTTTTCTTTTCAAGACCTGCCTCGAAGCTTTTCGGAATGGTTCTTTTGTGGTTACACATGATTGCTGCCTGCAGATTTGCCATCTTTGCAATGTAGAGTTTTTCGTTTTCCGTCTTGTCCTTGACATTGGTTTTATCAGAGAGATATTTTTTGACCTGAGTTGTTGCCAGATACGTTCTGAAAACCTTGGCAGTCAAACCCTTGACAACCGTGCTCAAAAACTCGTTTACATGTCGAGATGTAATACCATCAAATATCTCATCGCTTGGCTTTTTGTTGGAGACTAGCTTTTTGATGTTCTCGTATAGCATGACATCATTTCCTTGGGCTGGAATAGTTTCTTCCCATCTAACACTGTCCTTACCCAAAAAGTCAAAGTGGATTCCCTTGTCGTCTAGTTTTACGTGCTCTTTTCGTAATGTTGTGGCACCTACGGTATCTGCCTCGTCTGGGTCCTTTTCGTCCCCGACTCTCATCGATGTTCTGTAAATCAAATAGCATACAGTGGCAATTTTGGACTCTCGGGGGTCCTTACCCTTCATGGCATTGATTATCTTTTGTTCAACTTTATCGATTTCTTTGCCTAGCTTGGCAGCCTTGTCGTATTTTGCCATGTCTCGTTCTTGTTTCAGTCCGGCAGTGTCTGCAAGCCAGACATACTTTATCTTCTCAGACAAAACATCGGTCCAACATGCAAGCCACATGGAATCATGCTCATGAACAATTTTACCCCAGTTTCCTGGAGGAACTTTGGCGTCTTTGCCCAAGTTTAGTGTGACATCTTTGGCAGTGATCTTTGGCTTCCATTTTCCTCGCATCGGGTGGTCTCCACGACCTATGAAAATTCCTGGAGGTTCTGCCATGTAGTTTGCTACTTCGACTTCCTTTCCGTCCATGATTGCCTTACCATAGATTCCCTTCATTTTTTCGCGTAGTTCTTTGCGTTTTTGTGCAACTGCCTTTTTCTCTTCCTTAGTAACAATTAATCTTGCATCCTTTTCCTTGTCAACTAGCTTGTTTGCATCTGAAAAATCAATATCTGAAATACTCAAACTCTTGTATTTTCCGCCAAACGTGGCTGCAAAGTCTGCAACAAAATTTTTCTGAAAAACCGCATCCTGAACATACGGTGTGTCTTTTTTCTTTGCCCACTGGTAGATCATTTCTTCTTGGAGCAGATCCAGCTTGACTGGCTCGCCCTTTATCTTGACTTTGATTCCACGAGTTTCATAGTCTGGTGGAAAGATTATTCCATTGTGTTGTAGTGTTCTCCATTTCATTGTTCTCGTACCTGTCTCTGCGGACTTTGATAAAAACTGCCTTTTCTCACTATATCAATTTAACCCGTCAGAAGAGTTCTTTTTTGAGATAATTCTCAAACTCGATATCCGTCTTCATTTTCTTTGCTTCCAAAAACATTATCGCGTCATTTCCTACTGGATAGCGTGGAAGCGGGTTTTTCTCCTTTAGTGCTTTTACTATAACATCTGCAACTTCTTTTGGATGGGTTCCCATCTCTGCCATCATCTTTACTCCTGCAACTACTGTGTTGGTGATGTCTTTGTATGGCGAGTCTGGCTTTGTGTTCTTTGGCATTGCCATGGAGCCAAAGAAATTGGTCTTGATTACTCCAGGCTCTATGATTATCGTGTTTACGCCAAACGGTGATAATTCGTATCTGAGGCATTCGGATAATCCTTCTATTGCAAATTTTGAGCTGATATACGCAGGTGATCCCGGAAAGCCAATTTTGCCTGCAACGGAACTGATATTCACAATATTGCCTGATTTTTGGGATCGCATTATTGGAGATACTTTTTGTATCAAATTAACAACTGCAAAAAAGTTTGTTTCAAATTGTGCCCTTAATTCTTGAATAGTAAGATCTTCCAAACAACCGAATAAACCATATCCTGCATTATTTACCAAAACATCGATTCTCTTTTTCTCCGACATGATCTGCTTTATTGCAGATTCGATAGATTCAGGTTTGTCGACATCAAGTGGTATTACAGAAATCGGCAGGTTTTCTTTTTTCGCCATCTCTTGTATTTTTGCGCCCTTTTTTGTATCTCTCATAGAAGCGTATGTGTGGTATCCTTCCCTTGCCAAAGCCAAAGCAGTCTCAAAGCCAATTCCACTTGAGCATCCGGTGACTAGGGCGACTTTGTCCATGATGTTGATACTATTCTCTTCTTAATTAATTATAAAATGAAAAAATTTGTAAAAAATAGGAACTTGGTGACTATTTCTTTTTGACTTCTTCAGGATGGAATGAGCCTTCTACCGTCTTTCCATTAATGGTGACAAAGATGTGCACTGTTGGATATCCAGCACTATCTGGAGTATAGTTGCCAAGGTATCTTCCTGGATTTGTCGAGTCTTCAGTCATATTTAGCATTGATTTTTTGCCGTTCAATGTTATGTCTACTTGGAGATCTTTTGCAAGTCCAGTCACACCGTTTGCTAACTTTTCCTCATCGTGGCCGTCATGATTGGATTTTTTGACAGATTTCTTTTCCATTGAATCCATCTTCATGACGTGCGAGTCTGCAGATATTGTGATTATCTTTGCATTTGAATTATCAAAGCTTGTCGGTTTTGTCGACTTGACTGCTGTTTTCTTCTTTTTCGTCTCTACTTTTTTTGTCTTTTTCTCCTTATGATCAGGCTTTGTTTCCTTGTGATCATGTGATTCTGCAGTCTTGTCGCCTTTAGTAGCGGATGAAATCATAACCTCGATTTGATTTGCTTTTCCTACTACTGGTGGTTCTGTTACCCATGCTGCAAGTTTGGTGTTCATAGAGTGACTTTTTGCTTTGAACAAATAATGATTCTGGTAGAACTATCAAAAACTAAATCGAGCTGAAAATGTCCGAAATGTTATCTGCAGTTCTCTCAAACAGCGATGTCTGATGCTTGGAGATTACGCTTTTGACATACTCTTGGTTTGACAAACCAAACACAAGCTCGTTGTTTCGCAGTCTTCTCGTAATGGTGTTTTCCTCAACTAGCTCCTTTAGATACACTGATACAGTTCCTTGCGATTTGCCTGCTCTTTTTGTTATCTCTTTGAATGTGATCTCTTTATCGAACAAGGCTGTGATGATTTTTTTCATGGTTGGATTTCTCAGGTTTTTGATTAGCTGAGCTTCCTGTCCATCAATTCCACATGGATAAACGCGAGCAACTCGCGGGCTGCGCTGAATCAGAATTTTTCCAGATTCTTCTATTTTTGCTAGGTGGTGACTGAGAACTCCATTCTTCAATCCTGTTTCTCTCATAATGTCGGAAAAGCTGATTCCTGGGTTTTTGTTTACCAGTTCAAGAATTGTTTGTACGCGTGTTTCCATTCTAATCTCTCCTGAATACGCCTATGGAGAATATTCCTAACATTCCTATAAGAAGCATGTGACTAATTTGTTCCATGGAAACATTACCCAAGTAGAATGTGTAAGGCCAAGTAACATCAATTATGATAATTATCTCTGATGCCACAAATAACGAAAATGCTATTGTTGTGATTGCTAACTTTCTTGTCTTAATCTTGGCATACGCATATGCAGCAGAAACCGTTAGGAATGTTGCAAGTGCTATTCCAGCAATATGCAGAAAAATATGTGCAATATGTAATCCGTGGAAAATGTTTGGTACTATAACTGGCAAGAACAATATCCCGATTACGGCAAGTATGCTTACTGTGAACATGTTTCCCTTACGCTCAATAAAAGTGATAAGTGACAACAAGATTTTTGCTAGTTTTTGAAATTTAAGTAGACTGGTAGAACTATCAAAAATCCTTAGTAGATTTGTCAAATCTACCAATTCTCTTAATATCTAAACGACAAAAAAACTTGCAATGACTTTGACACAAAACAAAATTCATGCTATTGTCGGTGTAGCGTTCTTATCCATCGGGCTTGCGTATGGCGGAAACGTATTTGCAAGTCATAGTTTTGAAATAGGAACTACTACCGGCGTCGTTCCAGATAACACTCATGTCAGATTGGATGGGATGACTCTTGCGGCTGGCGATGTATTTCCTTTGTATGATTCTAGTCCAAACTATGTTGCAGGACATTTTTTGCTTAAAGCGCCATGCACACCAGTAACAGACGGAGATGACACGTACAAACCTACAGTAACAGTTGTAGCCGGACATGTGGATGAAATGACTGATAGAACACACATGAGAAAGATTCCACTGTATTACATTAATGCAGTATCGAATCCTCCTAACAGCTGTATTTTCCATGCCCATATCCCAGATCCGCTAAATGGTGGCTCTCCAAGAGTAACAGATATTGATCTGATAAACCTCAGTGGTTCACCAATTGAGTTCCATGCGGGTGATGTAGTCGACATCAACATCCAAAGAACGCTTGGAAGCATCGGGACTGACAAATATGATGTGGCAACAGATGGAGCGCCTGTGACTGTCTCTGATGAATATGGAACCTACAATCCTGTCTATGACCTCAATGACAACGATCACACCAATGACGGATACGGACACACTGGTTGATTAAAATGAGAAAAACTATTTTCCTTCTCGCAATCATCTCAGCGTCCGTAGTTTCTTTGTCTGGGGTTGATCAAGCATTTGCTCATCAACGTGTCGACATCCCGACCACTCATCAATCTACAAACATTAGATTGACTGTAGGCCACTCAAATGAGCCTGCATATGGGGCGTCAAGAACACATGATGGTCTGCATGGATTTGAAATGAGTATTGTTGACAAGGATACAAAACTTCCAGTATCTGGTACTGGAACGAGTCTCAAACTCGACAAATACTATTTCAAAAATGTTGAAAAATACAACAAAGCAACATCTTCAAACCAAGCTGATAAAATAGACAAGAATATCCAATTCGGCTCAGTTTTTGGTAGCCCTGGAACATATCTGCATAGACAGATTGTTGATACCGGCGTTTATGGCTATAGAATCTATGGCACCGTCAGCTATTATGGCGTTAAAACAATCCCTGTGGATGTCACTGCTTTTTGTGATGATGACAACATGAACAGTAAAACAAAATTTGAGATTGGTACGTGGTCTAGCTCGTTTGGTTGTCCAACAAACATGGACTACATCTCATTCCCAAACAAACCGTCTGACAAATAAAGATCCAGACGATCTTTTCTCTTTCTACTTTGTTTGAAATTGGTTTCTTCGTTTATTAGCTGGTTTTGTCAAGACAGGCCATGAATCTAGCCGTTCTGATTCTACTTGGAGTTATTTTTGCAACAATTCCGTTAATTCAATCGTCATTTGGGCACGGAGTGGGGGGAGAAACTCTACCACCAATAGTAATTGATGACAAAAATGCCACGCTATCACTGTTCATTAATCCTCCTACATATGATCCAAAAACAGGAGAGTATGAAATTCTGCTAAAACTATACGAGACAAACACGCAGGCAGTAATCCCACATGTAACGTATCTAGTACAAATGTCTCATGATGGAAAACAACTTTTCAGCGAAAGATTCCATGATGATTCCAGTAATTTATCAATCAAAGTTGTTCCAAAAAATACTAATTCCATCAAAATAGATGGAAGCAACTATGGCGAGCTTGGCTGGTCTTCCAACATAATATCACCGCTAAAAATCGAAGGACCTATTTTTCTTTCAGGCGGACTGTACAAATTCCATATTGAAGTATTGACAATAGGTACAGACTCTAACAAGCTGAATCCACCAACAAAATTTGACGCCTCAATCAGCTTGGCTGATCTTACAGATCACAAGATATCGTACGAAGGCAACGACTATGCCATAGGTGTAATGTCGTATTATGATAAAATCAACAACTTTTCATTTGATGATAACTCTAGAACCATTTCATTTTCAATGCCGTATGATTGGAGCAAGCAAAACATCTCACAGACAAGTGTAGTTCACCAAGAGATACGAATTCCAAAGAACTTTGCCGAAATGCTTGTTACAAAGTATGACGCCACAGTAAATGGTATCCCAATACAGGAATCCGGAGTTACTATAGATGATTACACTACTGATAGCAGAATTGTGCATCTTGTCTTGACGCAAAAAGAGCTAGGAACAATTGTGGATTCTGTACAGGATAAATCCAAAATGACATTCACAATGACTCCGAGCAAGCAGGAAAAGTTTCCTTTATCGTCGTACACACACAATGCAATATTCCAGGTGGGGCTTTCCTGGGACCCTGCACCAATCCAGCCTAGCAAAAACACAAGATTCTACGTTGACATTACACGATATTTTGCGCCCAAAGTAAGAGAAGATGCCAAGTTTGACTTTGTTATATCACAACACGGAAAGGAGCTGTACAGAAAGTCCGTAACTGGGTTGATTGGGGCAGACGAAAAAACCAACTATTACGATTACACGTTTTCTGACAAAAATCTGGGGCCGATCATAATATCTATTGAAAACATAAACGGCGAAAAACTATCTTCGACTGACTATGTTATTGTAGTAAAGCCAACCTCAAACGGCTCACCTGGAAAATATTTTGTTGATCTGACGTGGATTCCAGAAAATCTCCAGCCAGGACAAGCCGAGTTTATTTTAACAATTTATGACAAAGATTTGCAACCAGTCTCTGGCGCAAAATATGATTTTGCAGTACTTCAAAACAGCAAGCCCGTCTATCAAAATTCTGCAATCGCAAAGGAGGGTGGAAGCTTTGAGGATGTTACGTTTTTTGAAGCCAACAAAGGACCGCTGACTTTACAAGTATCAAAAATAGATCGGACAAATGAGTCTGTAGAACTTCCGATCACAGTAACCCCAGAATTTCCACTAGGGTGGATACTGGTGTTTACGATATTATTCTCTGGAGTGATTGTATTGTCCAAGATAAATAAAAAGACCGGATACTTCATGAGTCATCCTTTTTAGTCGGATCTGGATTTTTCTCTTAAATGACAAAAACACTAACAGCACTTTCAGTTCTGATGGCAGTGTTGTTATCATGTGGAGTCTTGTCTGCAAATCCCGCATCTGCAAAATCATCCAACTTTATGACTGAGCAAGAAAAAATGAAATCATCGTACAATGCAAAACAACTTGCAGAGGAAACAAGAAAAAAAGCACTAGAAAAAACCCACCTTGAATTCAAAGCAAAAAAGGACGACTCTAAAAAACAGATAGCACTTGAAGCCATGAAAAAGATAGACTATATCAAAAAGACCAAAAAATAGGCTCAAACTAGAGGCTTGTCGCCTTCTGTAGGTTCGGTGACGTCGGTTATTTCACCATCGTTTATCTTTTGCAATATCTCTTGGGATGCTTTTTTGTGTAAAAACTCGTTATTGTTTCCACATCTATATGAAAATGTACAACGCGGACATCCAGATTCATTGTTGCACGGGCATTCCTTAACAATTGAGAGGCTTCGTTCAAACGCCTTTTCCAATCTGTCGTATAGTGCCTTGCTTGCACCGTTTCCGCCAATTGCTCCGTCATAAATGAAAATAAGACCTGATGTTCCAAGCGATATTCCACCCAAGTCTTGCGATACTCCTCCGGTGACCATGTTGCTTCCTTCAATGATGATGTGCTCTGTTGCGTGATAACCACTAGCTTCTACATATTCTGCGTTTTCTGAAGACTCCATTTGTGATATTGGCTTTGGAACATGAATTACTATTCCCTTTGTGATAAAATCATACTCTAGTGGTTTATCCAAAAGAACTTTTTGTCCCTGGGTTACCTCTTGACCTAATTCGATATTGACATAACCGTAGACCTGTTTTTGTATGTGTAGTTTACAAAAGAACACTTCTATCCCAAACGCTCTTCTTTTTTCATAAACAGTTTCTATTGTTGGCCATTCTTCTGTAAGTGCCTTGGTGTAATACGGATAGTCGCGAGGTATGGATACTAGCTTTGCGTATTGCTTTTGAGGATAATCAAATTCCTTTACCTTGTATCTAGTTCCTGCCAAAAAATAGATGGCGGATTCGTGCAGTTCTTCTAACGCCATGGGCAAGACACGCTCGCCAATCTTTTTGTCATTATAGAAAATATCGATGGATTTGCCTATTCCGCGTATGGAATACTCGTTAATGGTCTCTTTAATAGAATCATAGTTTGGCACATAGCGGTTTTCCTGCAAAATGAGCCTCCCCTGATCAATGTGTCTTTGGATTACCTCTGAATGTTCGGACAATTCATGCTTGACAATAGGTTTGTCGCACGCCATTGCAAGCACATGAAATTCTTCCACATAGGGGTTTTTGGGGTCTATGTAGGTCTTTTCTACATCCTCAAAATAGTTGTCAGGGTGGTTTTTGTAGTATTGCGATATTGGGTCATTGCCAAGGGCCAAAAACGCAAACCCGTTTTGACCTTTTCTTGCAGCTCGCCCAATTCTTTGCATCAATCTGTTTACTGGTATTGTAGATGAAATCACCCCATCAACATTTCCAACATCGATTCCAAGCTCAAGTGTCGGAGTGCATGATATTGACATTATTCTGTCTTCTTTGAATGATTTTTCGACAAAGTTTCTGTAATTTGCCATCAGGCCTGCGCGGTGAACACGAATGTCAATTTTTTTCTTTTTTGCCTGCATTGCGACAAGCTCGGAATTCAGATGCGAATTTGAAAAGACCATCGTTTTGTGCTTTTTTGTAACCAGTTTTTCCAGCAAGTCAATGGTCAGCGCTCTCTGCGATCGCAATGAAGGAAAGATCATAACAAAATCTGTCTCACCTTTTTTACCGGTGCCTGAAATCAACTGCATTTTTTCTCCAAACAACTGCTCACAGAACTCCTTTGCATTGTCTAGTGTTGCAGATGCCGCAACAAACTGAATTTTCTTACAGATTCGCTTTAGTCTTTTTATGATGTAGTGCACATTGGAACCAAAAATCCCAGAATATACATGGGCCTCATCCACTATCAAGTACTGCACTGTGGATAGCGCAGATGCAAACCTGGTCCTGTACATTAAATGATGATGTATGACATCAAAGTTTGTCACAACAATATGTGGTGGATTGTCCAAAATCTCTGATCTTTCTTTTTGTTTTGTATCTCCATCAAATACCGCCGCGGACAATCCTGCGCTTTTTGCGATTTCCTGTATTTTTGGCAACTGGTCGCGCGATAATGCCTTTGTTGGATAGACAAAAACTGCCAAAATCGTGCCTGATTTGGAGTCTTTGGAGATCTTTTGTATTATCGGTATGGCGAAGGCTTCTGTTTTGCCTGATGCAGTAGGTGCTGTAATAATAACATTAGATCCAGAGATTATGTCCAAAATGGAATCCTCTTGGAACTTGTAGAATTTTGCAATATTTTTTTTGCTCAGGTATTGTATAATGCCATCATCAAGACCCATCTCGTCTATTGAAAGACCAAACTCTGGTTCTGGGGCTTTGATTATTTTATACAACGAGATATAGTCTTTTTTTGAAAACAAAATGTCTTTTGTTATGGGATCGGGAGAATTATCGCCGATCATTTCCTCTATCTCTTTTTTATCCCGGACAATTCCTTCCTCTTTTAGCTGGGAGTTGAGCTCTTTTTTATCAGGAGTCTGGCCTTGGTCAAATCTTGCCAAAAATTCCAAGTAAACTTCATCAATGTTTTTTGCATAATCTACAATGTCTTGCAGGCCGCACTCAGAACATGTGATCATGAATTTTTTGTTAAATGTTTTCTGGATTACAAGACCAAACTCGCATTTGGGGCAGGAATACTTCAACTCACACCCTGTAGGGGGCAGTATGGATTTATGGTTTGGTGATAACATAGTAACCCTGTCTGATCGCACGCCTGTCACATCAAACTGGTCAACCTAAGCTCAGCAAAGATGCGCACATCATACACTTGGCCAAGTTATCTATGTCGTACTCATCTAACAAAGCATGAGTAGTTCTGGAAGCTACCTAAGAGCAGTAGCTGGAATTCACAGAAGATACCAAGCTACCCTGAAACGCGCAAAAAGCAGACAACAAGTTCTTAATGCTTATTGGAAGCACAAAAAAGAATCTGAAAAACTGCTCGCAAAGCATCTCAAAGACGAGATGGGCGAAGTAAAACGCATCAAGGGTAAGATGGAATACAGATAGACAAATTGGAAGTTGGGCTACAACCCAAATTCCGCACTTTTTATGCCTTGAGACGATACAGGTTCTTGTCTAGTCTCTTCTTTGCAAAGTCGTGGTATTTCTTTACGATTTCAAATCCGAGATAACTCCTCTTTAGCTGTTTTGCAATCATTGCAACTTGGCCGGAGCCCAAGAAAGGATCAAAGACAACATCCCCTTCTTTACTGGAATACTCTAGGATTTTTTTTATAAGTTCTGCTGGAAGCTTGGTTGGCGTTTTCTGGTCCCCAGTCCAATATTCTCGCTTGATGTCCCAGACGTCTTCTTTGTCCATGTAATGCAAGCTGCGACCCTGAGGTGTCTTTTGGTTTTTGCCAAATCTTACAAATGGATAGAACTTGCGTTTTTTCTCGTTCTTGCAAACATAAACACAATGATAGTGCGATGTGACAAATTTTGTCTTTGTCACTACACCAAACTGGTACTTCCAAATTATGTGATTGATTGTAACAAATCCGACATCATCTAATGCATTTAGAATGTCTTTGAGATTGTTCCATCCGGAAAAAACGTACATACTTCCGGATTCCTTAAGAATTCTGTGCGCCTGCTCCATCCATTTTATGGTAAAATCGTAATAGTCTTTTTGCTTGATCTCGTTGTATCCTTGCATTACACGTGATGCAGTTCGATTGTAGTTTTGTTTTGTCGCTTTAAAGTCAATTGCAAACGGTGGATCAGTAACAATAAGGTCGATTTTGTTCTGAGGCAAAAGCTGCATTCCTTCGACGCAATTCATGTTGTATATCTGATTCAATGATAACCTGTTCAACGTCTAATTGTCCTTTGTCTCGGGACTGGACATTTTAGACGAAATCAAATTCTTTAGCTCTTCATCTGTTTTTCCTACAAAGTCAATCCCTAGTGTCTTTGCAATGAACTCCATTTTTTCTCGTTCGGTTTGGACAGGACCAGTTATGTGCAGATTAGTATTGGTAATTCCCGCAAGCTGGTTTTGTAGATCTGCCTTTGTCTTATTGTATTCTCCAACTGCTCGCCCAAGCTTTTTGGTCACCTCTGGAAGCTTGTTTGTGCCCAAAAGCGCAAACAATGCTACAAAAATAATGATAATCCACTCGCTTCCCAAAATGTTGAGCGAATATTCCATCATACCTTTGGATTGGATACGTGCAAAAATAAGCCTAGCGAAAGTCTAGATCTGTCCAGCAGTCGCTATACAATTGTACACAATCTAATTAAAGATCCAAACTGATCTTGAAAAATTGAATTGAAAGGGCTAGCAGCAATTTTGTTAATACTGGTAGGAACCATGGCGATTATTCCTGTATATGCTACTGTTATCGAGTTTACCACTGATAAAACCTCGTACAAAAAGGGAGATCAGATAATATTTTCAGGTAAGACAGATCTTGCGCATGCAAACAAAATGGTCTCGGTACGAGTTACTCCGCCTCAAGGCAAGTCGTTTTTGATAGCAGGCGGAACAACTGATGCCAACGGCGTTTTAGAAATCAGGCCAGTCGATACCACCCAAGGAAAGGCGTTATCTAAAATGACTACCAAAGGAATCTACAATGCATCCTTGATTTATGATGAGGATCCAAACTACAAGGGAAAATGGACAATTTTTGATTATTCACTTGATGGCTCGACAGTTTCTCCATCTGCTGCACAGATAATGGCACAACAAGGACAATCAACTACACCAAGCCAGCCAACGCAACCAACAACACCAACGCAACCAACAACTACGACAACTCCTACCCAGCCGACACAACCATCTCAGCCCACACAACCAACAACACCAACTGCGTCGTCTACTGCATGTGGAACCGGAACTGTATTTGATGAAGAATCGCAAACCTGCATTGTCGCTCCAGCAAAAGAACCTGAGCCGCAAGCAGACCCGGAGCCAGTTGCAGAACCAGAACCAAAGACAGAAACATCAACTACAAAGACAACAAAGATTCCAGGATTCCCAGATCCGAGCAAGGATCCAAAGTATTACATTGATAGATACAACAACGAGCCAGACTACAAGGCCTGGTTTGATAGAAATTTCCCGGATGAATCAATTTACCAAGTTTTGGGAGTCAAGGGTCCAAAGAAAACCAATATTCCAGGCTTTCCAGATCCAACAAAAGACCCACAATCATACATTGATAGATACAACAACGAGCCAGACTACAAGGCCTGGTTTGATAAAAACTTCCCAGATGATACAATCTATGATATTGTAGGAGTAGACCCGCCTGCACCTGCAAGCGCATGCGGTACTGGAACCCATGAGGAAAACGGAGTTTGTGTCTTGGACAAAAAGGGCTCAGGACAATGTGCAATTGCAACCGCAGCCTTTGACTCAGAACTAGCACCACAAGTACAACTACTCCGAGAAGTTAGAGACAATGTACTGTTCAGCACAGGTTCAGGTACTGCATTCATGGTACAATTCAACGAGTTCTACTATACATTCAGTCCAACTATAGCAGACTGGGAAAGACAAAGCCCACTCTTCAAAGAAATAGTGAAGACTACGATTACTCCGATGCTATCCACAATGTCGATACTCAACTATGCAGACATTCACTCTGAGCAACAAATGCTAGGATATGGAATAGGAGTAATACTACTAAACATTGGCATGTATTTTGTTGTACCTGCAAGGTACGATAACTCCTAACTCATTGGCATTTGCAGATAATGACAAATCCAATATTGATATCGAGAGTTATTTCCACGATGGACATCCACAACAAAAAAACCAAGTATGGACTGGAGATGGAGCGCCATCCGGTAAGCTTGGACACAAAAATGATTTGTACATTGACAACGCAAGCGCAAATCATACTGTCTATGAAAAAATAGACAAAAAGACTTGGGTTTCTAGAGGTGATTATCTGGGAGGTTCAGGAGCACCTGGACCGCAAGGCCCAATTGGTCCACAAGGTCCTCAAGGCGACATAGGTCCAGCAGGTCCAGCGGCAACAGTCACTGTCACACCAAGAACAGTATCTGGCACAGCTACAGGATCAACCACAACAACAGTGTCTGCATCATGTAACGCAGATGAATCTCTAGTTGGAGGTGGACTTGACTTTTCAGGTCCAAACGAAGCTAATCTTCAACTGGTCAAGTCCAACATCTCAGGTTCAGGTACATGGGATGTAGTTGTAAGAAACATTGGAACAACAGATGAGCCAGTAAGCGCTACTGCATTCTGTCTATCGTCAAACTAATCTAGAAACTCTAGATTCTTCCTCTTTTTATTATTCGGAATTGGGCACTGGCTCTAGTGATCTTTTCTTGACTGCACTAATTATTGTGATGATTATACCTGCACCAAAAAACACCAAGTACGGCATGGCGTTTCCAAGTCCTGCAGTGACAGGACCTATTGCCCAACCTATTCCAAACGTGGTCTCATAAGCCCCAATTGTGACTCCGTGGTTCTCCTTTGGAGTTTTTCTTAGTATTATTTCTAAAGTCAATGGGAATATTATGGAAAATCCAAATCCCATGAGTAGCATCGCTAAAGAAAACTCCACAATGGAATTAGATGCAAACGATATGGCAAGACCTGCAGCTATTGTTATGGTTGACGCAATCAGAGTAAGGCTGGTGTTTCTTGCAAGTTTGTCTGCAAGACCTAGTGTCACTACACGCGATGCCCCAAACACAAAATACAGTATTTCGATCTGAGTTGCAGACATGGTCCTGTCGTTCAAAAATGCAGGATGTATTGTCAGAATCATTCCAAACGATGATGCACAATAAATCAAAATCATGATAACAACTGGGAATTTTGCGACCTGCTTTATTGCGGAAAACGAAAAAGAGCCATTTTCTTTTTTTGGCTGCTTTTTTGTCAACTGCATGGCAAAGATTATCGATGATACCATGACAAATGTAGCCACCTCAAATAACATCCTGTATGATACATCGAGGCCCTCAAGAAGTATAGTTCCAATCAAAGGTCCTATCATGAATCCGGCCACGAAAAATCCAGTAAATCTTGCAATGTTTTTGACACGGGTACTTCCCTCGCTTACATTGGATACGATGGATTCTGCAGGAGGCCAGAAAAATGCATGCGCGACTCCAGTCATTGCCCTTAGTATCATTACCTCTGGCACACTCTTTGACAGTGTCAGCAAAAACACCGATACAGTGTTTATTCCTATTCCGATGCAAAGCAGTCTTCCACTGTTGAACTTGTGGACAAGCATTCCAACAAAAATGGGAATGAACATGTATGGAACAAAGTTTGCAAGGCCGATTAGGCCCAGTTCCGCATATGATGCGCCAAGCTCGTTTTTGGCAAAAATAGGCACAATCGGATTATGTATGCCATAGGAGATGCCAATTAGCAGGCCTGTTATGTTTACTAAAAGTAGGGTTCGATTCATTTGAAAGCTGCAACCATTATTGCGCCACCCAACATGTCTTTTTCAAATTCAACTCTGGAGAATTTTTCTAGGAGCAACCCTTCGAGCTTTTTGTTTTGCGGCCAGCGCTTGTATGTTCCATACAGGGTACCAAATTTGAGTCCTAATCTTCCGCCAACTGAAAATGCGATAATTGGCAAAATACATCTGAGATAAAACGAGACTCCAGCCCGAGCGATCACATCGTCCGGCTTGCCCAAATCCACTACTATGAATCGGCCGCCGTTTTTCAAAACCCTATGGATTTCTGAAATTGCAATTCTAAGATTGATTGCATCGCGCAGGCAATATCCACACAATACTGCATCAAATTGCTCATCCTTGAATGGAATGTGCTCAAACACACCGCAAGACATGTCTGGGATCTTTGCAAAATATGTGCTAGTGTTTTTTAGCATCGGCACCAATGGATCATAAAGCGTAATGGTTAGATCTCCATTACAGATTTTTTCCGCAGTCTTTGACATGTTTCCAAAACCAGAACCTGCATCCAAAATATGATTGCCTGGCAAAACTCGATTTGTTATTCCACGGATTCGATGCTCTTTGTCTTTGCCTAGTGAAATGTACGAGTTTACTTTATCATAAATTGGGATAATCTGCCTGAGTACTTCGATTACTTCGCCCCAATAGCTACCAAGACCCATTAGCTATGATATCACACTGACATAATTTGTAGTAACTAGCCTAGTTTGGCTTGGGGAACTTGGTCTTTGCTATGTCAGAGTATTTTTCAATGTCTGCATCGCTTACCTTTTGCAAAGTTCTGTTTTGTGCAGTGATTCTGGACATTTTGATGCTTTTTTCTTCCTTGGATTCTGCTCGGAGTTCAATTGCTGCAATTGCTAAAGCTGACGCATCATCCAATGACATGTCGTCCTTGTAGTTTTTCTCCAAAAATGAATTCACATCATCGGCTCCTGCGCCAATTGCCACTGCTGTATATGACACAAATGTTCCTGACGGATCGGTAACGTAGATTCTGTTCCCACTTTGGTCAACACCTGATATGATTAATGCAACGCCAAATGGCCTAACGCCTGAATACTGGGTATATTGGTGGCATCTATCTGCTAGGTGCTTTGCCACTGTTTCCACTTCAACTTCATCATCATAGATTAGCTTGTGACTCTGAGAAAATGTTCTTGCATCATCCACTTGGACTCGTGCATCTGGGATATAGCCAGCTGCTGCAATGCCTATATGATCATCCACTTGGAATATCTTTTGCGTAATTCCAGAAACTTGGAGTTTGCGTGGAATTTCTTCTACTGCCATTACAACTCCTTCTTTGCTTTTTACGCCGACTGCCAGTGTTCCACGCTTGACTGTCTCAATTGCATATTCTACTTGGTATATTCTTCCATCTGGAGAATACATTGTAGGTGTCATGTCGTATCCGCGTGCTGGCATCATAATGATCAAAACTCTTTTTGTTGACAATTTAAGCGTTAGTTGATGTGCCGAGCCTCGGACTTGGATGCGAATTGGAAGAGATTTGGAAATAGTGTTTTAAGCAAAAATCCGATCTATTGTATAATGAGCCTAGAAAAACTCCAAGAGATCCGTATGATGGTTGATCTCAAGTCAGGATCTGCACGAAAACCCGATCGCGACGCAAAGCGACTATTGCTGTATGTCTTTACTGGAACTCGCGGAGGCTTTACTCGATTACAGCTAATCAAGATACTATCAGATACCCCAATGAACAAAAACCAGCTAGCATTAGAGATGAGCCTGGATTACAAGGCAATCCAGCACCATTTGGATGCATTGGAGAAAAACAACCTGGTCACAAAACTAGGCGAAAAATACGGCGCAACATTTCATTTGTCCAACTATCTAGAGACAAACATTCTGGCATTACATGACGTGGTAACAAAGCTGGAAAGACAAATGAGCCGCAAAATAGTCTATATCTGAATTATAATTCCTGCGAGATTTTCTTTTTTCATAAACATTCCAAGCATTTTTGCTTTGAATCCGTATTTTTTTACTCGAAGTCTGGCTATTTCCTGTATTTTGGCATCGTCTGCAAGTTTTGCAGTGCCCTCGATCCATTCTCCTTTTGGTTCTCCTCTAATTCCGCACGGCATTATTCTGATTTTTTGATTATTTCTGATTCTCTTTATTTTTCCAGTGGTATTCATTGTCTGAACAAGAATCGTATTATCTGAAATCATAAACCATACAGGGGTCTGAACTGCTTGTCCGTTTTTCTTGTACGTCTCCAAATTGATGTACTTGTATTTCTCTAGAATAGCTAAACTATCCGAATCCATCACGATATGGTGTGGCGATCAATTATTTTAGTATACCAAATCTCAGGTTCTGTTTAATCAATGAGACCTGATCGCGTTTCTTATTCGTATTCATAATCGAGACCTAGGTAGCATTCCATTGATAATGATCCAAATGTGGCGTATGTTCTATAACATAACTTCCCTTAATTTTGAAAGCTTTGTCAGATCTGCTACAACTTCTAGTGCTAATCCTTGAAAAGGATCGGCATTAATTCAAATACTAGACTATCTGTTCATTG
>RHCX01000180.1 GCA_010028495.1 Nitrososphaeria archaeon
CTGCCAAAACTGCATTCTATACCGTGGAGCTAACAAAAGAAGAAGAGCTTGCTCTAAAGGGAGAATATGGGGAGACACTAGAGACAGCATACAGAATTTTGGTTGCAACAGGGGAGGCAACAAACGCGCAAAAGCTAATCCCGATAAAGTGGGCGCATCTTTCTGGCGTGAACTATAATACAATTGGCGACGCAGGTGAGGAATTTTTGGCAAAACTTGCAAAGGATGCCAGAGTAAAAGTAATGACAACGCTAAACCCGATGGGATTTGACTTTGATTCTGTTTCCAAGTATAATTTATCGGAGGAATTTATCTCCAAGCAAAAAAGCATCGCAGATTCGTACAAGAAAATGGGAGTGATACCGTCGTTTTCTTGTATACCATACGAAATTTTTGATATGCCGGAAAACGGAACCCAGGTTTCATTTGCTGAAAGTAATGCTGCAATATATGCAAATTCGATGGGAAACCTCAAGACAAACAAGGAAAGTGCATTTTCTGCATTGGCAAGTGCACTAACCGGCAAAAGCCCGTATTCTGATCTAAGAATAGACGATACACCAAATCTCACTATACAAATGAAGGTAGACTCGCCGGACGAGCTCGCATTTGGCATGCTTGGATACTTTGCAGGTAAAGTGGCAGATAATTCAGTACAAATCTCTGGCGTATCGGACATGGACAGACGTCAATGCAAGGCTTTGTGTGGAGGAATGGGAACATCAGGCAGATGTGGCAAGTTCATCATGGGCGAACAGGCACCAAACTCAGAAAAAATTGATTTTGATAAAAAAGAGATGCAAAAAATCCACGACGAGTTGAACACTGCTGACAAGGGTGACATCATAACACTTGGTAGCCCACAGCTTGGACTCAAAGAGATAGCTGATCTATCGTGGTTACTCAAGGGACGAGAATTTACAAAGAGATGCATGGTTTTTTGCCCAAGAACAGTGCAAGAGCAAGCAAGAAACCTTGGTTATACAAATGAAATTGAAAGAGCTGGATGCGAGATCCTATCTGATTGCTGCACATGTCTGTCTCCATTGGTTGACAAAAACGAAATCGATTCTGTCATAACAAACAGCATCAAGGGAGCATACTATCTGAACCACTCTAACGGTGTAGGCGTAAATCTCAAGTCATTATCGCAAATTATAGCGGAAGAAACCAGATGAAAGTAATTGTAGCGGGAAAAGCAAAGGGAAAAATCCTCAAAACAAATACGCCGATCAATTTTCTGGGAACAGTTGACAAAAAATCTGGTACGATCCATGATTCTAAGCATGAT
>RHCX01000181.1 GCA_010028495.1 Nitrososphaeria archaeon
GACGGCAGTATCGCAAGACATTGTAGATTATCTATCAACAATTGCCCTTCCAGTGGGCACAAAAATAGAGATAATTTCCGGCTTGTCGGAATATGGAGTAATGTTGTCCAGTCTGGGCAAAACAGCTGCAATTCTTAGGTATAATCCAAATCTTTAGCTATTGACCTGACTGTGTTACTGTGACTGTAATTTGCACTTTTTTAGTGGCCTGATTTCCTTTAGAATCCGATGTTGTACATGTCATAGTTGTAACTCCTGGTGGGAATTTGTAGCCTGATGAATAATCGCAGCTGACCAGAGTACTTCCATCTACTGCATCAGTTGCCGTAACGTCAAAGAACACTTGTACTCCAGAATCGTCTTTGACTCCTTCTGTTGGTTGGAATGGGCCGAATACAGGAGGTGTTGTGTCGCGAACAGTTACTGTAAAAGTACCAGAAACTGAATTATTATTAGAATCTGTAACTGTGCAACTCACTGAAGTTGCTCCAATTTGGAATACAGATCCAGATGGAGGAGTACATGTTGGAGTAAGAGAACCATCCTCTTTGTCTTGACTAGATGTGGAAAATGACACATTTGCTCCGTTTGGTCCTGTCGCTTCTTGTGTTACTTGTTTTGGTATTGATAATGTCGGTTTTGTGTTGCTTGGTTTTGGCTCTGTTGTTGGATCTTTTTGAATGATCGGTTTTTCTTTTGTTTCTATAGGATCGCTCTTAGGTTGGATCTGTGTTGGTTTTTTAGTATTGTCGATTTTTGAATCCGGTAATTTGGTTGGATCTTTCTGAATTATTGATTTTTTTGGATCAATGATCACTATCTTTTGTTTGAGCTCATCAAATTGATGCTGAATATCTACTAGTACAATTTGATCATTTGTCTGTTTTTGCAAGTCAACAGTTTGTTGTTTAAATAACATCATCATGTCCTCATACGTGTCACCCCAATCTATGCCATACCTTCCCAATCCTGGCACAGATTCACCGTGTTTGATACCTTGGTCAGATTTTTCTTTTGGTGCAGATACGTCAGGTCCATTGATTTCCACATCATCCAGTATGGATTCTGGTGGTGCGTCGGGGTTCTTGGGATTTGATTTTTGTTCCTGCGTCAATTTTTCACGAAATTCATGCCACTTCTCGTCAGCCCATTTTTCGATTGGTTTCCCATTTAACAAATCAGAAGCTCGATCAATTAACTTGTTTTCAATTGCTTTATCAAGATCAGTTTTTGAAATTTTATTATCTTTGGCAATGTCCAGAATCTGTTTTGTTATCTTTTTTGAATCGA
>RHCX01000182.1 GCA_010028495.1 Nitrososphaeria archaeon
CGGTCTTGAGAGAAAAATGACAAAAGCTTTAAATGCAGACTTTGAAAAATGGCAAATGTTGACTACAGTTAGTAAATCAATCGATATCAAAGCTCCAGTTGACACCGTTTTCACATACTTTGCAAGACCAGAGCACGTCTCTGACCAAATGTCTGACAAGGGTGTAGGAATGACTGTAATTCCAATGGATATCAAAGACGGAATGGGTGTTGGAACAACATTCAGAATAGTCGGCGACTTTAGCGGAAAAAGACTGGAATGGGACTGTGAGACAACAGAATTTGTCAAAGAGCGCAAGATCTCTGCAAAAATGACATCCGGTCCATTCAAAAAATGGGACATCACCACAGAATTCACACCAAAGACAGAGCGACTCACAACTGTTACAATGACAGTAAACTATGTGATGCCATTTGGTCTGCTGGGCGGAATTCTAAGCAAGATGAAGTTTGCAAAGACTGCTGAAAAAGGCATGGAAAGTGCATTGTTTAAGGTTCGAGGACTGCTCGAAGGAAACGGCTCCATACCAGTATACATCACATTGGATGCATACCAAAAACTCCTAGCCGAGAAGAAGAAAATGAACAATATTCCAGTCTCGACTGTTTTGACTGCAATTCTGGACAAATACAACGAAATCGAAGCAAAAGCTTCAAACTAAATTTTTCAACTCAATTAAATAACAGTACATTTGTTTTTTGCTCAGTGGGGTCTGTGGCTCAGCCAGGTAGAGCGAAGGACTCTTAAAATTACTTGGAGACATCCTTATGTCGTGGGTTCGAATCCCACCAGACCCGCTAAAATTATTTGAACAAAAAACTAGGGCTGCGTTAGATCATGTTGATGGCGATACGCCGGTTCTGTGCTTTTTTGTATCTTTTTTGGATTTGATTCCTGCGTCTTTTTGCACTTTTTCTAGTGCTGCCTGTTTTGATTTTTCGGCCGCCGCTCGGGCTTCTTCCAGAGTAAGTTTTTTCTTTTCCTCTACTTTTTTGTCTCCGCTTGGAAGCTCACCCATTTTGTAGCTTTTTGCGTGCGCTTGCCCTAAGGGTGCAACGGTAAGCAGGAAAAATCCCATTGCTATTGCAAGGATTAGATGTGTTCTTTGCATGATTTGTCTTTTTTCAGCTTTAATAAAAAAGGATGACGTATGATTCATTCTAACCATGGGTGAAATTCGAAAATAGTTTTTTATTAAATCAATTTTTGCTAGGTATCATGGTCAATCTTGGAATTAGAGTATTTGAAAGATATACTCTA
>RHCX01000183.1 GCA_010028495.1 Nitrososphaeria archaeon
GGATTGTGCGAGTTTACAGCAAACCGATAACCTTCTTTTCTTTATTTTTTAAAAATATACCATCGCACCATTATTTCAATACGAATCTTAGAGATGAGAGACAAAACAAGCCTTATATCGTTTAAAGTGTAATTTTTCTTGCTTGAATCTAGTTGCGTTATTGGTGGCAGCAATTTTAGTAACAAGTGTTCTATTACCAGTATCTGCGCTGGGTGAGGAAAAAAAATCTTCTGAACAGAAAAAGAAAAAGATAACACCTGTGAAAAAAGCGCCGGTAAATGAAAAGAAAAAGCTAAAGCCCGGCTTGCAACCATTCACACCAAAAATAAAGCCAGAAGAACCTGCAAAAACAAAACCTGATAGACCGGAGCTTAAGACCAAGTCTGCCACTGCAACGCTGGATTTGACTGGTAAATGGACTGGAACTGCAACATGGTCTGCGGCATTTGATTACTATGATCCCAACATTGGTTCTTATCGCGAAGTGTGTATGTACCAGGGAAGTTTTGTGATGGATTTGAATCAGAATGGCAACTCTGTTACCGGAAATGCGGCACTAGGAAATGTTGCAGTCATTCAGGGAAGAAATATGGATGTCTGCTCTGAAGGAGGATTCAACACTCTTGGAGCAGTTGATGCAAAGGTCTTTGGTTCTGGATTTTCCGGCACTGTTGGTGGATTGAACATCAAAGGTTCAGTAACAAGTGATCTGATTAGTGGCAAGGTTTCCGGCTCGCTTGGCGGAGAGGTAAGCATTGATGGCCAGTTCAAAGGAAATAGATCCTGACAATCGGAACTAGAAACAGACTTTCTGCAGGCAATTTAGGTACCAACTAACACATTTTGACACTTTTCTAGTTTTTAAAACAATAAATCTGGTCCAATTTTGAACCACATTATGATAGAGGACAAGCTGAAACAATTAGGAATTGTATTGCCAACACCTCCAAAACCAGCAGGCTCTTACATTCCCGTTGTGATTACTGGGAACTTGGCGTTTGTCTCAGGACAAATCCCGATGCAGGACGGCAAGGTTTTGTATACTGGTAAGGTTCCATCTGAAAAATCAATTGAAGAGGCACAGGCAGCTGCCAAGATTTGTGCTATCAATTTGCTTGCGCAATTAAAAGCAAATCTAGGCAACCTAGATAGAATTACAAAAATAGTTCGGGTGTCAGGATTTGTAAATTCTACTGCAGAGTTTTCAGAGCAGCCAAAAATAATCAATGC
>RHCX01000184.1 GCA_010028495.1 Nitrososphaeria archaeon
TTCCTATTGAGCCGCTGACATTTTTCGGAACAAATATCTCGTCTGGAAATGTCTTTACTAATTCCGAGTCGGATATTATTTTCTTAGATTCTAATTCTTGGTATTTTTCAAGTATATGTTTTTTATTTTTTCTAATGTTTAACTCTGCTCGAATCTTTGTACCTAGAAATCCTTTTGAAAAATAAAATAACCATATCATGAACTCAATCTGCATCAAATATGGTCGTATTTTTTTATACGTATCTTTGGAATAATGTGTCAAAATACAGTATTTTCTGTTTCTTTCCAACCAGTAGAACTTTTTTGAGCTCCATTTCAGACTGTAACTTTCCGCATGATGTATCTTGGCAAATGGTACATAATAGGATTTTATTCCAAGATGTGCAGCCCGCCAACCCAAATCTAGATCATCATGATACAAAAACAAAAACGAGTCAAGCAGGCCTACTTTATTCAATACCTTTTGTGATGTAAAAAGACACGTACCTGAAGCATATCCTATTTGTTCTATATCGTTTCTTTGCAAAGAATCTGGTACTCCCTTGTCTCTTGCAAATCCAAATCCAAAAAGATGTAACATGTTGCCTGTACTCTGCAAAATATTTTTTTCATAAAGAGAAATGATTTTTGGTTGGTATAGGCCGTCACCATATTTTTCATATGCAGATATCAGTTCTGTTATGCAATTCGGTTCAACTATGGTATCAGGATTCAATATGACAACAAACTGCCCTTTTGCTTCTCTTATGCCGACATTGTTTCCTTCACAATATCCGAAATTTTGTTTATTCTCAATTAGTCTTATTTTATCAAATTTTTCTTTACATTTTTTGTGACTTTGATCTACCGATGCATTATCAACAATAATGACTTCAATGTTGTTGTATGATGTATTGAAAATAGATTCTACCTCCAGGCTGCATCGGCTGAAACTGAATTAGACGGTGTTCCGATATTGGCCAGGGATGCTAAAGACGAAGACACAAGCGAAGTCAATAACAATATACATATTCCATATATAAACAATATAGTCCAAAACAAACAAGGATACATGGGGTCCTGGTCCTGTCCTACGATAGACGGATTAAAAGAGTTTTTAATAGGAGAAGAGTTAATAGAATATTAAATAATGGCAACAGTTCAAACTAATCAAAAAGTATTTGTATCACCGGGTGTATACACTTCAGAAACAGATTTATC
>RHCX01000185.1 GCA_010028495.1 Nitrososphaeria archaeon
TAAAATAAAATCACACGAAATTGTTAGTAAGGCGTTAACTGCACTGCGCCCTTAACTAGTTCGCCGGTTATTCCCTCTCGTGCGCCTATCAGCACCTTGATTGCGTTTTTGTTCAACGGAATTATCACGATTTTTACTGCATTCACGTACGCAGAGCTCAGTTCAGCCCTACCAGATACTGGTGGTGGTTATCGTTGGGTCAGAGAGGGAATGCCAAGACCTAACGCGTTTTTGAGTGGATGGATGTCATGGTTTGCCCATACAATCGCGGGCAGTCTTTATGCTGTGGCATTTGCGTCGTTTTTTGCCCATCTTTTGGATACTGCAAAAATTCTGGAATCATCTATTTTTCTGGAAAAAGGACTTGCTGCAATCGCAATCATCGCATTTACTTTTATCAATGTGCGTGGTACCTCACAAACAAGTAAGGTCGGCAACGTAATCACAATATCACAAATCACAATAATTCGGAATAATTCGCCGTGATACAATCATATCGCAAAACAGAATAATTCGCCAAGTCCGTCTCGACGCACCAGTCCAGAGAAGGTCGCCAAACCAGCTCATCTCAGACCCTCTTAGAACACCCTACTGTAGTCATATGGGAAACCTGACGCTAAAATGTCAGGTTTCCCATACTAAAATGACCCTGTAATGGGGGGTCATATGAATGTCCGCAAGCCCATATAAATCAGAGGCCTAATAAGTACTCTTTTCCCATATGACAATTATTCCTAACTTGTCATCTGAAAAAGTTGGACAGCCATCATGGAAATTCATAGGAGACCTTGGAGAAATAGGAATCATAGAAGCGGCCAAGAACTTTATGCCATTTGGAGCAATGATTGTACTGGCAGGTGGATTCATATCGACACTTGCCGCATTAAATGCAACAACATACTCTTCCAGCAGAGTTTCATACGCGATGGGAACTCATTATAATTTGCCACACTTTTTCGGCAAGATTCATCCAAAATACAAAACACCTGCAATCTCTACTATTGCATCTGGAATCATCATGCTCTTCATGGCAATGGCGTTTGATCTTACATCAATTGCGTTTGCTGCAAGTGTGATGTTTTTGTTTTTGTTTGCTCAAGTCAATTATGCAGCAATCACAATTCGAAGATTGTACGGCAAAAAGCTAGATTATTCATTCAAAACTCCCTTCTTTCCTATAATCCCTACACTCGGAATTC
>RHCX01000186.1 GCA_010028495.1 Nitrososphaeria archaeon
TATGACAAATATTGCTAATATCATCAAACATTTTAGAATGATTTTTGAGTCGGATCTACGTTTGATGATAAATAATGCTACAAAAGGTATTATGAGCAAAAGACTTTCGTATCTTACTAGTGCTGAAAGCGCAAGCACGAAAAAGGAAATATAAGTTTTTTTCCCCTCGGCCAAAAACAGAGCAACCGATGTTGTAGTCAAGAAAATGAATAGAGGATCTGTTATTCCTCCCAAAGAATTTTGTACTACTCTTGGTGCTAAAACAAAAAGAAGAGAGCCAATTATGGCAAGAGAGCGATTGAAATATTTTTTGCACAAAAAATAAGTTGGAACTGCAGTTAATACAGAAAAAACCACACTCAAAACCCTTGCCAGAGTGTTATAGTCCGTATAACTTTCAAATCTTAAAATTGAAAAAAAGAACGATAACACCAACGACCATCCATTATTTGGGAAAGTGTAATGTGTAGGAAGATGTCCTAAAACAGTCGTATCCATGGCGTATAAAAGATACCTAAAACCGTCAAGTGTAATTGGTATCTCGTATGGAAAATAGTAAAATCTGACAAGAAAACCAATTCCTATTACAATTCCAAGCAGAATCAAATGCTTGTCAACAAAACCAAATCTGTTTTTATCTGATCTTTGCATTATGTGTATTCCTATATGTCTCAGCTTATCACGGATGCGGATTGATCGGACTTCATTTTATTGTTCATAACTATTAAGTAAATACAGTTGGCAGTAGATGATAAGACAAATGCAATAGATGTACCAATTATACCTAAAATTGGACCTAGTACAATGACTCCTCCAACATTTATCGATAGTGAAAGTATAGTTCCAATCAAAACTATTCTATTCCTTTCCATTCCAAGAAATTTTGAGTTAATCATAAGACCAATTGTAGCGGGAATTGTATGAAAACTTAGTATTTGCATTGCTTGAGTCGCCAAAACGTATTTTGGGAATAAAGTCGATATGGCAATTGGAGACAAAGTAGCTCCCATCACAGATATTATGACTGAAATCAAGACAGTGACTTTTTTTACTGTGGTGGTGGACTTTCCACTCGAATCTGTAGGCACTGTGTATTTGTAGATAATATTTGGAAATATCATGAGTATTGCAACCACTTGTAGCGCAAAAGAATAGTTTCCTAATAATTCAAATCCAAGCATTGGGGCAATGATTAGTTT
>RHCX01000187.1 GCA_010028495.1 Nitrososphaeria archaeon
CTGCCTTCATAGGTCATCAAATTATTCAAGGATGGTTCAGATTTTGCAAATAATTGGCGCTCATTTTGGATTGATTTTTCAGCCTTGGCATAACCAAAATCATAGAATTTTGCCAGCTCTGAGAGCAGATTCAGAGATGATTGTATCTTGGATTGGACTATCTTTTCTGCAATTTTGAACCTGATTGTATTATCTTGGTATTTTTGGTATTGTTTTATGCGCAATTTACCTGAAAGTGGCGCTTCTGGTAGTGTAGCAGCTAGTAATTTTCCGTCCCAATTTAACAGAGTCAAGTGAATATTGTGTTTCATAAGCCATCTCATTGATTCAAAAGTAATGTTGCCAGTATGACCGTCAATGATTATACTGTCATGATCAATTTTGTGTGGGGAAAATTCTAGTCTTTGATTTTTGAGCTTGTTTGTGACAATTAGTTTTCTTCTGTCTACGTTAATTGATGTACCAAATCCAGAAATCAATAACGGATTCATTTTAGTTTCTTCTCCAGCTTTTGCAGTATTTTTTGTTTTAGCTGTGCTAATTCTTCCATTTCTGCTTTGGTTGCATCACCATTTTCTCGCTTGTACAGAATATCCAGTTCTTTTTCAGATATAGATTCACGGTATTCTAGTGAATTTTGCTGAATCGATTCCACAAATTCAGAGTAATCTATCATGAACCCCAAAAGAATGTTGCCACCTTTGGTAGTATCAAGATGTATTTTCTTGTCTTTAAAGTCTTTTTTGACTAGTCTGTAAAGCAGCTTTTGCAATTCAGCTGCAGTTTCTTTTGTTACTGGATTTTCCAAATTTTTGGCAACCATCATATCGTCTTGGATTCCCCAAGGCATTTCGTAAAAATACTTGAAGCCATGCATCGAGGAGCGATCCTCATAGTAATCGGCCCCCTCATCGCGAAGAAAGTTTGCCATTGAGACAATTCCAATGTATTTCATCAGCCAGGACTCCCCGCTTTTTGTTGCCCTGTAGGCTTCCTTGCCGTTCTCAAGTGTGGTCTTTTCAATTCTGTGCGCTTTTTCCAAGTCTTTTAACATCGTAGTCAAGCCCCTTGGGGAAAATTTTGTTTCATTTAGCAGGTCGGTAAATCGCTTTGGGCCTGAATCTAGCAGTCGTATGATCCGTGCTCGATTCTGCTCCTTGTCGGCTGATTTTGGCCAGTTTTGTGCG
>RHCX01000188.1 GCA_010028495.1 Nitrososphaeria archaeon
AGATGTTATAAGAAAGCAAACAAGACGAATCCTGTGAAGTTCTTACACTTTGCATCTTTCTTTGTAGTTGCAATTTTACTTTCTGGCTCTATTTCATTTGCAAGCTCGGCAAAATCTAAAGACGAAGCAATTCCGTTAGGAGACAACAAGCTAAGCTACGACGGACCAAAAAAGGGATACCTCTATCTGTGCAATTCAGGACGAGAGGGCGGCGGCGCTCAGCAAAACGGCCCATGGATTCAGGGGAACTATTGGTATCCTAGCAAAAAGTTAACCGTTGATGGAGCGGTTTCTTGGAAAAATGCCAAGGGAACGTTTGCCGTAAAGGGTGACTCAAGAACATTTAACGGAAATGACTTGCCGTCAGTGCATACTACCGGAATCTATCCAATACAATCAAATGATGATGCATACCAATACGACAGAAATCCAAATTCTATCAAATCTCAAACCGTATCCATTATACTGCCAAAGGACCCTAAAGAGTCAACCAAGCCAAATTGTATGGGTGGCGAAGTGGGGATCACCTTAAGCGGAGTTGCACTTTTCAACGGCTTTGATGCTGAACACCGAGACGCACCGGCCCATGAACTCCAAGATACCTACGGTGGACACCCACAGATCTCAGGCACATATCACTATCACAATATTATGCCTAGCCTTGAAAAGCTAGGAAAACAAGCAGGCAATTCCACTTTGGTAGGTTATGCATTTGATGGCTTTGGAATTTTTGGGAGTGTGGAAAATGGCAAAAAACTAACAAACGACAATTTGGATGAATGCCATGGCCACACCCATTCTATATCCTGGGATGGCAAAACCAAGAAAATGTATCACTATCATGCAACAGACGAATTCCCAT
This sequence comes from Nitrososphaeria archaeon, assembly GCA_010028495.1. Taxonomy (GTDB): domain Archaea; phylum Thermoproteota; class Nitrososphaeria; order Nitrososphaerales; family Nitrosopumilaceae; genus Nitrosotenuis. The sequence continues at coordinate 863 of RHCX01000188.1, forward strand.
ATACTGTAAGCTGCTTCAAAGGAAAACCAGCACAAAAGATGGTAACACAATTAGGACAACAAGACAATCAAGGCCAACCAAACCCACCTCAGCAAAATGGCCAAGGACAACAAAGACAACCACCACAAATAGCACTAGATGCATGCAACAAAAAATCATCTGGTAATGCCTGTCAATTTACTGGAACGAATGGAGAAAACCTCTCTGGAGTTTGCAGACAGGTTCCATCGAATAATAATTTGGCCTGTGTTCCAAGTGGAATGCCATTGCCGTAATCTGATCGTTTTTTGACGAAATTCAGAGAAATATTTGTC
>RHCX01000189.1 GCA_010028495.1 Nitrososphaeria archaeon
TCGGCGCAATGATCACGCCATCGGCATTGTCGCCCAGACCTCTCAGTGCAAGTTGACGGTAGCCAGTGGTTTCGGTATTGCTCCACTGCATGATCTGCTCGCCCTGAGAAACCACCCCCACCTTGCCGCTGTTGGTGGCTCCATCAGGGTGCCAGAATCCAGTGTCGGTATCGCCACCCATCGAGAAGCCCGGGGCGACAAGGCCAGTACCAACATTGAGTTCGCCAGCACCAAACGTCTGGGTCACACCAGTGCTTGTAACCTCGAAGAGCGTGCCTCCTGAATTGTCAAGCACCTTCAATGCAGTACTGTTTGCTGCCTTGTTTCTGACAGTAAGTGCTGGATTTACAGCGTCATTCACATCCGTAATTGCAATAGGCGATCCGCTTCCGACATCCCCTTCCAAGGCGCGGATGATCTGCAAGATGTGTTCTCGCCTTACTGTCGTTCCAAGTTCTCTGTCTAATGCCATTTCACTTATCCTGTTTCATCATAGTAAGAAACGGTTGTGCCCTCAGTGTACTGTGACAATTCGTAAACTGCGCCGATCTGGTACACAAAGTCGTCGTAGATATTCAATTTGAATTGCGCTTTAAATCCTGAATGAAGGTCGGGTGTTGCTTGATCACTCCATATCCAAGTGATACCCTCGGTCTTGTCGAATTGTCCAACGCGCTCTACTCCATCAGGCCCGGTGAATTCTAGGAGCCTGTTGCTGTCCTTGAAGTTTTCAAGTACGGTGAGCCTACTTTGCCCACCGTACTGGTTATGTCCACTGATGGTGATCTGGTTCTGTGCCACAAATACGCTGCATGTTGCAACTTTTGCTGGTGGTAAATGAGGAACAAACTCAACAGATACTGCCTGTACATAAGAACATGTGACGCCATCTGTATATAGCGTTGATGGGTTTGTGTAAGAAGACCACACTAACTTGAATCCAATCTTGTACCCATTGAAATTTCTTGGCAACGGGATTGATGCAATCGGGCTTTCCTGTAGCGTCCCTGCCCTTGTCCAGTTTCCATCATCAAGTTTTGCATAAACAATAATTGGATTATTTCTTGACACATTATGGCTACTTATTGTAACCCTCATGAATGTTTTCTTCACATTACTCAGGAGCGCATCATGGTCGGGCAATACTGCGCTGTACTCTCCCACGGTATCA
>RHCX01000020.1 GCA_010028495.1 Nitrososphaeria archaeon
AACAAATCATAGCGTGCAACATAATCTAGTGTAGCACAATTTTGTTCGTGGCGAGGGGGAATTCCTTTTTTACTCTTTATCGATGAATTCGTCTGCTGTTGGCGGTTCTGGTGACAGACCCTTTCTCTTTCTGGTTTCAGCAGTAAGAGTTGCCTGGATTGATTTTGGCATTGGAGTCCAAGCTTTAAAGTGAGTATTCCACATTGCTTTTCCGGCAGTCTGGCCTCTCATTACTTCAGAAATATCAAAGGTTTCAGATGCTGGAATCTCTCCAGTGATGATACTTGTAATTCCTTTTTGTTGCATGTCCAAGACCTTGCCTCTTTTGCCAGAAAGTACAGTTGCAACGTTGCCAATCATGTCCTGTGGAACTCTGACTTCAATGCCAAGCATTGGTTCAAGCAATATTGGGTTTGCTTTGAGCATTGCTGCCATGCATGCGCGTCTTGATGCTGGGGATAATTGTGATAGGCCTCTGTGTGCAGTGTCCTCGTGAGGAACGAAATGCGTAAATGTGAACTTGCAGTTTCTGACCTGCTCTTTTGCAATTGGGCCTTCCTTCATCACTTCTTCAAATCCAGACAGAATAGAATCAGAGGATTCTTGGATAAACTGGACACCTTTGGTGCCGTTGATCATAATGTTTCCTCTAGAGTCAAATCTCATGACACGCTTTGCAGTATCTGTATCCCAGCCTTTAGACTTCAAGATATTTTCCATTTCCTTTTTGTCTTTCATTTCAGATAATTGTCCTGCACGAATCATGTCTGCAATCTCTGGCTCTAGTGGTTCTACTTTCATGAAGATCTTGTTGTGCCTGTTTGGCGATTTTGACATTACCACTTCAGATTCGTTCTGTATGGTTTCTCTATAGTTGATCAATGGCTGTGATGTTACTATCTGTACGCCGGCATCTGCAATTAGCGAGGTTGCAATTTCCAGATGCAATACACCCATGCCAGCAATTACTGTCTCGCCAGATTCTTCGTTGATTTTGACTACAAGGTTTGGATCCTCGATTGTAATTCTTCGCAGCGCCTCGACTAGCTTTGGCAGGTCCTTAGGATATTTTGCCTCTACTGCAATTTGCACGACTGGTTCTGAGACATACTTGATTCCTTCAAAGATTGCAACGTCTTTAACGGTAGATAGTGTCTGTCCTGCACGAGCCTCAGTTAGGCCTAGCAAGGCTGGAATGTTGCCTGCGCCAAGCTCGCCGACCATTTCTCTTTGGTTGCCCATGAAAAAGTTCACGGACTGGATTTTGCCTTCTCGTTTAGTGTCAATCAGATACACTGGCATGCCGTCTTTTAGCGTGCCAGAGAATAACCTTCCAATTGCGACAGGACCAGCTGCCGGATCCATTGCCATGTTTACAATCATCATGACTGCTGGACCATTGTCATCGCAGTTCAAAATTGCTTTACCAATATCAGACTCTAAATCGCCTTTCCAGATTTTTGGAATTCTGTATTTTTGTGCTACGTGTGGTGGTGGGTGGTGCTTTACGACCATTCCAAGTACTGCCTCTGCCAGTGGTGCTTTCTTTGCTAGATCATCAACGTTTGCGCCTTCTTGATATGCTGCATAGATGTCTTTGAATGAAATTCCTTTTTCCTTCATCACGTCGATGTTGAATCCCCATCTGTCTTTTGCGGAGCCAAATGATACAGAGCCGTCTTGAATTGATACCTTCCATTTTTCTTTGTATTCTGGTTCAGCATAAGTGTCAATTAATCCGTTAAAAGTAGAAACGATATTTGCAAGCCATTCTTGCATCTTGTCTGGAGTCAGTCTTAGTTCTTTGATGAGTCTGTCGATTTTGTTGATATACAGCACCGGTCGGACTCTTTCTTCCAGCGCTTGTCTTGTTACGGTTTCAGTCTGAGTCATGATTCCTTCTACGGAATCAGATACTACGACTGCCCCGTCGATTGCTCGAAGGCTTCTTGTGACACGACCTGTAAAGTCAATGTGTCCCGGAGTATCAATCATGTTAACGACGTATTCCTTGTTGTCTTTTTCGAAGAGTAGTGTAACGTTTGCCTGTACAATTGTCATTTGACGGTCTTGTTCAAGCTTCATAGAGTCCAAGGCTAGTGCTCTGCCTGCTGCCTGAGGCGAGATGATTCCTGCATATCCAAGCAAGTTGTCACTCATGGTTGTCTTTCCGTGGTCTACGTGAGCAATTACACCAAAGTTGCGGATGTTTTCCTTGTTTTTGATGATCTTGAGGATCTGCTCTGTTGCCTTGTACTTCATATTCGATTGGACTTCTTTTCGGAGGGGTATTAAACCTTATTCAAAAGCGATCAGGTTTTTTCAAAAATCAATAGATCATTGCAGAGCTTGCAGCTCGTGTTTTCTTTTGTGATACAAAATAACATTCTTTGATCCTTTTTTGTCTGGCAAGAGTTAGCGCCAATATTTGGGAGACAAATATGTAAAACAATATTTGGTTTATCTTGTCACCGGAAATAGTTGGATTGTACACATGCAGTCCTAGTTTTGTAAGATGTTTTGCCAGAGCAGAGTTGTGTGTGTTCTTTTGTTCTAGAATAATTACAGTATCGCCTTTTTTTGCCGAAAACAATCCCATGTGTGAGAACTGTTCTATTTTTTCATAATGAGAATCAATTCCCAAGACTTCACCTAGCTTGGCAGATGCATACATTGCAATTGGATATGTGTATTGATTGCCAAGAAAATAGATCATGTTTTTTGCTTTAATTTTCTTTGTTTGTGTTAATGCGCTTTGGTATGGTTTTTTTGCGTTTGAAATTCTAAATGAGAAAACCAGAGACAAACAAGTCAGCACGTTTGCCAAAAAACCGATACTTCCAGCAGTCAGCACTCCCGAGTCAGAATAATTCAAAACAATAGAATTCTTGCATGTTTTAGCAAGTTTGCTGTTTGGGTTTTTTGTTATAGCGGTGCTTGATTTTGCAAGTCTTGCAGCCTTGATGTTCGATATTGTATTTCCAGATATAGAGACAAAATACGCATGTTTTTTGGAGCCCAGATTCGGGTTTTTTGCAAACTCTAGTGGGTCACAAGCACGTACAGCGTAATCAGAAAATGACTCGGCAAGCATTGCAGCGCACAATGAATCACCGCTGCCACAAAACACGGCATTTGTGGTAATCTTTTTTTGAGGTTTGAATCGCTCTAAAAGATCCAATTCTAGTTGAATGTCGTTTTCAAACGCATCCACGGTATTCATGTATACACAATTTGGAAATCCCATCTTATGTGCTTGGTGATGTCCATGATGTGATTATTATAACCACACAAAAAATCCCAGATTATGAAGATTACAGTAAGTCATACTCCTGACTCGGATGATGCATTCATGTTTTATGGAATGTTAACAGGCAGAGTTCCGTCTCCAGATTTTACAGTCGAGCATGTTATTGCAGACATTGAAGAATTAAACAAGCGTGCACTAACAGATGAGCTTGACGTCACAGCTGTTTCTGTGCATGCCTGTGCATATTTGCCAAACCACACCATATTGAGAAGCGGTGGAAGCTTTGGAATTGGTTATGGACCAATAGTTATTGCAAAACAACAGATAGCGCAGGAAGCATTGCCAAAACTAAAAATTGCAATTCCTGGTAAAATGACATCGGCGTTTTTGCTATTGCAGTTAATGATTGGAAAGTTTGATCATGTCGAGATGAAATTCAGTGACATTCCGGCAGCCGTTCGAGATGGCAAAGTCGATGCAGGTCTAGTCATACACGAAACTCAATTATCATATGAATCTGAAAAACTCACAAAAATTCTAGATGTTGGAAAATGGTGGGACCAAACCACAAATCTTCCAGTACCTCTTGGAACAAACGTCATGAGCAACAGATTCGACAGAAAGACAATCCAGAAATTCGACAAATACCTACATGATTCCATAGTATACGGCCTGGAGCATCAAAAAGACGCACTAGAATATTCCATGCAATACAGCAGAGGCAAGCCTGAAAAACTGATTGAAAAATTTATCAAAATGTATGTAAATGATGTCACAGTAGACATGGGTAAATCAGGCGAGCAGTCAATTCGAACATTCTTTGAAATGGCGACAAAAAAGAACCTAGTACCAAAATTCAACTTGCAGATTAGTTGAGATAGGACGAAGCTAAACACAAGTGCGACCGAACAGGGTGTTCGCGGCTTGACAAACATCAACCACCAGATGACGTTTGTTCTTGTGTTTGCTTCATCAGTATATTGTCAAATTCAAAACATAAAGATGATCAAGGCTTTGCTTGCAATTTGTCCAGCAAAACATTGCCAGTTAAACAAATGGCAAGATCACATACGATGCAAAGCTGGTTTTCTGAACAAATGTTTAACGGCTCGATTTGTATAATAATGATAAAGCATAACATAGTACAATGGTCCTGATTGACAAAAAGATCCTAGGCGGAGGAATTGCCATGCTAATTGTAGGGCTGATAATTATCGCATATCTAAATTCAACAGTACCAATCGGCACGGCAGGAATGACCGAAGAGCAGACATTGGACCTTATGAAAAGAGAGGCAGAACACAAGAACTATTCCACATTGGCTGCAATGCTTGCAGGAGTTGGATTTTTGCTTGTGCTGATCAGTTTTGGTGCAAGAAGGAAAAAAGGCGGAGCAAAGACGATTGAGAAAAAACCATCTGCTCCAACCTAAGGATTTTAACTGAAACGAATAGTTTTAGATTTGATGGTTACAGCGGAAATCAGCCTATATCCAGTAGGCACCGATTCTACCAGCCTCAGCTTCTACATTGCAAGATCAGTCGAATCTATCGCCGATGTAAAAGGAGTCAAGCACCAGACTACCCCGATGGGAACGATTTTGGAATCAGACAATATTGAGAAAATATTTGAGGCATCAAAAATCATGACCGAAACCATTCACAGACTAGGAGTAAAGCGAGTCGAAATCATCCTAAAAATAGACTCGCGGACGGACAAAAAACAGACAGCCCAAGATAAGATGAAATCTTTGGACAGGCACCTAAAAAGTGCGTAAAGTCTTGAAAAATGTGTTTCTCTGTGCAGGTGATCTTCCTATTTCCTTGACCATTGTTGCAAGCTCCATTACTGAGGAGTTTGTTGGCTTGCCAGCCGCTCGATAAATCTCCTCAGAAAATGCAGTTCCAACTAAATCACTTCCACCATTAGACAATGCAACTTGTGCGAGTTTTTTTCCAAGCGCTACCCAATATACAGAGATGTTGTTGAGTACTCCCGCAAGCATTAGTCTGGATAGTGCAATTACCTTTAGATCATAAATTGCTGATGATTCATGATTAACCTGATGCTTTTGCTCCAGCTCAGTATTATCCAGGCTGAACTTTAATGGAATAAACGTAATGAATCCGCCGGTCTTTTTTTGCAGTTCTCGCACCTTTATCAAATGATCCACAATGTGTTCTGGTTTTTCTATGTGACCATATAGCATCGTGACATTACTTTTGATTCCTAAATTGTGCGCCTGTTCTATTGTATCAAGCCATTCCTGTCCAGTGCATTTTCCCCGTACAATCAGATTGCGGATTTCTGGATGGAATAATTCCGCGCCACCTCCAGGCATTGAATCAAGTCCCGCTGCCTTAAGCCTGGACAAAATCTCTTTGACCGAGGTTTTGGTTAGCTTGGAGAGAAAAAATATCTCTGCTGCAGTAAAGGCCTTGACTGTCATGTCTGGATGATTCTTTTTGATTGTCCTCATCATGTTTTCATAATAGTCTAATTGTAAGCTAGGATGAAATCCGCCAACAATATGTACCTCGGTTGCGCCCATTGATTTTGCGGCAGCTACTCGTGCTTCAATTTGCTCAGGTGATAACGTATACGCATCAGATTCGTCGCCTTTACGATAAAACGCACACATTTGACAGCTGGCGGCACAAAGATTTGTGTAATTCATGTAGTACGATGCAGCAAATGTTACGGTGTTACCGACCAGTTTTTTTCTGATCAAATCAGCTGTTGCTCCAACTACGAATTGATTTTGAGAATTGAATAATTCCATACCATCATTGTATGTCAGCTCTTCTCCGGCGAGTGCTTTGTCAATTGCCTTTGAATCAGCAATTAGGTCGCTTAGCATTTGCTAGATGGTCCAAGATTTGTAAATATAAAAGAAACTACCGAAATAGAAAACACCTGTTGGGATTATCTATTTACGGTTGTAGTGGATTCCGCCGTACTTTGACTTTTTAACGTCAACTGCTTTGTCGGCTTGTTCCTTTTGTGCTTCTTCCTTTGCTTTTTGGTCTAATGCACCAAGATCCTTTTGGGTCTTTGGTACTTTGTGACCGCCGTCAATTGTAACTTTGACATCTTTGTCTGCTGAGACTGGAAGGTTTGCTTTGTGCTCTTTAACCTTCATTGCAAATGTTTCACGTTGCTTTTCTAAGTCAACTTGAGACTTGCTTGGTCCACCAGATGATGCTTTTGCTTCAATTGCTGCCTTTGCATCTTCTTTGAGTTTTGTAAGGACGTCAGCTGCTGTTGGAAGATCGTTTTTCTTTGTTGCTTCTGCTCGAGCTGCAATAGCTGCTTCGATAGCTTTGGCTGCCTGCATTTTTTGTGCTTGCATTTTTGCCTTGATATCGACTGCTTGTTGCTTTTGTGCTTCTAAACGGTCTGCTCTTGTTTGATCAAAGGCATCTCTTGCCTTTTCGTTTGTCTCCTTTGCGACAGCTGCAGTGTTAGCTGTTTGTGCATAGGATAATCCGACTGGACCAATAATTGCAGCGGCCAATAGAAGTACTGAAGCTAGGATACCTAGTTTTTGCATATGTGTGCAACCAAGAATTCAATATAAAAATAATGCGCCGATAATTAGGCTAATTTTTGAAGATTTAGGCAGATCGGGGCTTATTCGTCTTTGGAATCAGTGGTGGAGGATTGTTTTGATGCTTTGATTTTTTCTTGCTTGGCCAGATAGCTCTTTTGTTCTATCTTGTTTTCTTTTTCCGCGAGTTTTCTTTGCTCTTCTTTTAAGGCTTTGATGTTTGCCTTGCGCTTTTCTTCAAGCATTTTTTGTATGTTTTTTTGCTCAGTCTTTGAGTCAACCACGCCTTTTTTTGTTTTTACATCAGAGTCAAGCTTTGTTTGTACCAAGTCTTCCTTGGTGTTGATATTTTTCTGCTCTGCCAAGGTCTGCTCACGTTGTTGTTTTATCTCGTCCACTTGTGTCTGTGCCTTGTCTTTGATCGTCTTGAATTCATCTATTCGCTGTTGTCGTTTTTGTAGGATTTCTTGTCGCTTGGCTTCTTTTTCTGCCTCTGCTTCCTTGCGTTTTGCATCAAGTTCTTTTTGGCTTTGCTTTAGTCTGTCAAGGGTTTCTTTGCCACTTTTTTGAATATCCTTGAGTTTTACCTTTTGTTGCAGTTCTAGTTTCTTTAGCTTTTCTTCTTGCTGTTTTTCAAATTCAGAGATTCTAGATGCTGCCGTTTGTGTTCCATGTTGAGTGTCTTGATCATCTGAGCTTTGCGCATATGACTCGAGTGATGGTATGACAGTGACAGATGCCAAAAGAATCAATCCTGCAAAGACGGCTAACTTTTTCATAATATGGCTTCAAAAATTCTACTATAAAATAATAGCTGACAATTTATTCCAAAAGAAAAATAGGTTACTGTTCTGCTTAGGGGGTTTTTGGTGTCGAGCTACTGGTAGAGTTTGTTCCAGTGCCAGAACCTGTGCTAGTTTCTTCATCAAAACGTTTTGCGAGTTTTTCTTTTTCTTCTGCAATCTTCATTTGGATTCTCTCCTCGTCACTTAGTGGTTTTGGAGGCGAAGTCTTTGTCTCGGTTTTTGTTGCAGTCACTGTTGTGGTTACGGCTGTACTAGTAGAATTGGTACTAGTAGAGTTTGTTCCAGCGGTTTGTGCAAACGAATAACCTACAGGACCAACTAGTGCCGCACTTAGTAGTAGTATCGATGCGATGATACCTAGTTTCATATCCAAATGCAATTTTTGTCTGTATTTAAGATTGTGGAATAATTTGTAGGCTCGATTGCACATGTGCTAGCCTTGAAAAGTTTAGTTAGCCTCAATCTAATGTTTAATGCAATGGTCTTGCCACTAGTTGATGAGTTCAAACCAAAATGCTATCTCTGCAATAACACATTTGATACAATAGAATTGTTAAGAGAACACCAAAAAATACAACATACAGAATTCTTAAGTCATCATGAAAACCAGAAAAGAGAGCCAGCACCAGGAGACGTTACAATATTTTAAAAAATGCAAGTCCTGCAACAAGCAAATCACCTGTTTTTGAACAGACAATTCTCAGATGCAGTCGCATTATACGATCAAATTCTAAATGTAGATCCAAAAAACCTCGACGCCATAAACAACAAGGGCTACGCGCTAGGAAAAATGAAAAAACACCAAGAAGCCATTGCATTATATGATTTTGGCCTAAGCTTGTATCCAAATGAGAGAACGTTGCGAATCAACAAAATTTCGTCCTTGAGAAAACTCAAGATGTACCAGGATGCACTAGACAACTGCGATGCAATTCTAGGAGAATCATCCAATGACAATATTGTTCTATATCATAAAGAGAGAATTCTGTATTCCATTGGCAGATACTCCGAGTCGTCCAAATGTTGCGACGAGATCCTTTTGTCATATCCAGAAAACTCCGAGGTGTTATTTGACAAGGCAATAGCGTTAGCAATGACAAAAGATGAAGACTGTATTCCAACGCTGGGAAGGGCCGTACATGTAGATCCAAATCTAAAGATCAAGGCAAAACACCATGGTGCATTCTCAGATCATCTACATGATCAAGACTTTTTGCGATTGGTCTCGGATTGAGACTTTAGCATCTTTTCCGCTATCTCTTTTGAGATTTGCGCAATATCGTATGTGTTATCTATTTGTAGTGCATCTTTGAAGCAAGCAAGTGCTTCAGACATCATGCCTTTTTCCCCAAGCGACAAGCCTTTGTATGCCAACGCCATTGCACATTTGTTATCCAGGAATAATGCTTTGTCGTAACGTAATATGGCATCATCAAATTTGCCAAGACTGTGTAAAGCCGTGCCCTCATTCAGTATGGCAGTGACATTTTCGGGGCTGAGTTTGGTCGCTTTTGCAAAACACGTAAGCGCCTGCTTGAATTTACCCATATTTTGCAGTGCAACGCCTTTGTCGATTATTGCATCCAGATGATCAGGGCTTGCTGCCAGGATCTTGTTGTATAGGATAATTGCCTCATCAAACTCGCCTTCATGACACAAATCAGCTGCCTGAGCAAGTATTTTTTCAGTATCTTTCAATATATCATGTATTGGCATCACAATGGACATTAGTCTTGCTATCAAATACGTCAAAATGCGATTTGTACTTTTTATTTGAATGATTGTAGGTCGTTGGTCAGCTGTAAACCAATCATTTCCGTTTTATCGAAACACTTTGGATATAATTTTGTGTCCAATCGATGTGTAAAGTGCAATCTCACCTTTTATTCTGCCGACGGGTTGAACGCTCACTTTGAGAGGAATCACAAAATAGTCAAACAAAAGGACAGCCGAGTACTAGATTCCTTTACGTAGCCATATCACTAGTACGATGACAGTTGTTCCAAAAATTCTTATCCTACCCCTGTTTAGCATCATCATAGCCTTTGTCAGTATCATTTGATACTAACTTGGATTTGAAATACAATCCAAGCACATTATGAATGTCGGTTCTTCGGATCCAGCTCTAATGCCAGATTAAAACACTCCAATGCATCATCGTATCTGCCAAGGCTTCTAAGCGCGGCTCCTTTTTGATTCAGAATCGTCGTATTTTTTGGCTCCAAAACAAGTGCCTGATCAAAATAAGATAGTGCGTCCTCAAAATTTCCATCCAAGAGGAGTTTACCGCCTTTTTCTAGCAATTCAGATACACTAGGCATGAAATTCATAATAAGACACAATCATTTGTATCTAAGCCCGAACGAACTTTTCACATCCACATCTGCTGATAAGGCAGACCTCGTTGTTTCTTAGATGATCATGCAATAGGTGTCCGCATTCAGAGTTTTTGCAGATTCTTTGTTGTAGCTCACGTCGCACCACCTGCTGAGCAATCATGTTTGCCTTTTCTTTAGTATAGTGCTTTTTATCCAGATAATATCTGACTATTCTTCCATACATTTTGTTAAAGTCGAATCTTTTTTCTAACACAATTACATATCCACATGGATGAATTTATTGACCTCTTGCCTCAATTTGAAAATTCTTTTAAAAAAACCACATAACCTTTAATATTTGTAAAGTGTATATGATACTCGTTGATTCTAGATAAAACTGACGTAAAGATTCTCAAAAACCTCCTAGTCGATGCAAGGTTATCATCAAGACAGCTTGCACTCAAGCTTGGTATGTCCACTGTCACAATACTTACCAGAATAAAGAAAATGGAGCAGGAAAAAATCATCAAAGGGTACACTGCAATAATCGACCATGAAAAGCTTGGATACGACCTAACTGCAACAATTGAGATTTATACCAAAAAAGGAAAAATGGTGGAAATAGAGCAAGACATTGCTGGAATGGAAAACGTCTGTGCTGTGTATGATGTAACGGGGGAATCCGATACGGTTCTGGTCGCCAAGTTCAAAAACCGCGACGAGTTGAGCAAGTTTGTCAAGACTCTATCGTCAAAGCCAAACGTAGACAAAACTGTGACCAACATAGTCCTAAACACGGTAAAAGAAGACTTTAGGCTCGTATAAGCAATATTAATAAAATTTTGACCAGCCTCCAGAATCAATGAGAAGACTTGCAATTTTGGCACTGGCACTTGTTCTAATACCTGCGATATGCTATGGACAGCAGATCACGCCTGACAAAACTCAGCGAGGATCAGAAGAGATCTCCGAGTACTACAAGCCGGAAGATGTCAAGATTGCAATGATAGTCATTGCGATTGCGGTGATTTCCATATTTTTGTATCTTGGGCGCGATATCATACTAAGAAGAAAATCAGAATACGAGAAAAAAGAATACCAGTCAAAAAAAGACAGAGATTATGAAAAGTATCATTCAGAGTGGACAGGTTATGATGAGGACTTTTTTGGAGCAAAAAAATCCAAAGAGGCAAAAGAGTTCCAAAAAATGATGCATGATTCCGCATTACCAAATTATTATGCAGTACTTGAAACAACGATTGATGCCACGCCAGAAGAGATCAAGGCAAAGTTCAGACGATTAGCAAAAGAAAACCATCCAGACAAGTCCAAAGACGAAAAAAGCACGGAAAAGTTTGCAGAGATCACAAAAGCTTACGAAGTTTTGTCAAACGAAGAGACTAGAAAAGAATACGACAAATACTACAAGGCATCATTTGGCGGATGATGATGTCTCTACTATGACCAGATTCATTTCAAATCCACCGCTTTTTTGAACATAGTTAGTCAGATTCGCCAGGATTTGCAATGATGTGTTTTCTTCTTGGATTAAACGAATTTTTGCAAACTCGGCATTTGGTCCAAGCATTGTTTTGGATAATGATTTTGATAATGCCGGATCGCTGACAAATATTTTGGCTTTGAATGCCATTGTGTCAGAAAAATACACACCACCGCGAGTAGTGGGCCTGTTCACAGGAACATCAGAATAACCAAGCTCGGAAGAATCTACAGAATATTTTGTTTCTTGTACTAAGATGTGCGAAATCCGAGTTTTTCTCTGAACCAATTTTTGCAGTGCTTCCTTGTCAAGCATTACTACCAAAATCCAGATAATATCATATTGAATCTTTGGAGATATTACAAAGCGAAATTATTGAGAAAATTAGAATAAATCTTATAATTTTTTCATCATATCACCAGCTACAGATTTAAAACTGGACTATAACGAATACGCTAATGCAAATGTTTGCAAATCCACAGACTTTACGCAATGAGATTTTGAATTTGGCGGCATCGTGTGGTCTTGATAGCCCGTGTTATGCCAAAATGCTAGATTACACAATAAGGCTTTTTGAAACCCAGGGACTTGGAAAAGAATACTATGGATATCATAACATTTCACATGAGCTGGAAGTAACCTACGTCACATTAATCGTGCTAAAATGGAAAAGCATACTGACAAACATCAAAGAAGACGACTTCAAGTATCTTTATGCAGCTGCGTTATTTCACGACTTTGATCCTCAAAAAAGCGTTGACAAACCTCACGAAGAAAATGTAATACGATTTTTAACCCAAGACCAGAACCTAGCCCAGCTTCTCAAGGATGCAGATTTGGACATCAACATAATTATGGCACTAATTCTGCGCACCACTTATCCCTGGCGAGGCGAACTCAAAGAGCATGCAGAAGAGCAGATAGCAAAATGCTTTGAGAACTCCAACATTACGCGAGGAGACGAAAAGATGCAAGCATACTATATGCGTCTAGGATGGCTATTATCAGTAATTGACCGAGTCGGCGGCTATTCCCTTGGAGACTTTACAAAGGCAATGGACATGGCAAAGAAAAATGCTCATGCACTTGCATGGCCTCCGTCATTCATTGTCAAGCGCTCTGTAGGATATTTTGAGGATTTGCTAAACACAGAGGCAGAGATGTGTGAAACTGTTCTGCATGCACTTCCAAAAGACATGAGAAAAAACTTTATGGATACAGTTACTGGATTTTTGAATCTAAGACAACAGGAAATAAAGATCCAGTCAGAATACCTGTATGAGAATCTAAGACTGGTTCCAAAAATAGAGCCGATGCGCTCAAGGCAGGACAAAGATTTTCAGGCATTATTATTTGAAATATTCAACGAGCTGCCAACTCCGCTGCAGATAAACCGAGAGAATTTTGTAAAAACAATTGAAGACCCAGTTACAATACTTAACACATTACGAGTGGGAGGAACCGACGGCCAGATAATCGGCTTTGCTAAAGGCGGACCACTAGAAAACTATGCTCTGCGTCCAGAAATAATTGATGGAAACTACGGCAAGCACAACACAGTCTTTTTGGAGCCAATTGCCCTGAAGATGGGGTATTGGGGATTGCGAGGGGGGAGCGAGATGAGGCATCTATTCACCATGCAGGCACATTCCATGAACTACAAGTATCTGACCAGTTTTGCCCTCAGAGACGTAATCCAAAAAAGAATCGAAGGAAAGGAAAAGGCAGAGTTTGTCACCAAGTTCGACCCAGAACGCTGGGACTATTACAGGATCGAATTATAAGCAAACTCTTTAGTATTCCACGACTTTGTATTGATTCGTGCTAAGGCTAGCCGCTGTCTTTACCATCACAGTTTTGATTTTTGCCTCGTATAATTCGGCCTCAGCTCTTGACGGTACACAGAAAGCCGAAATCAAAAACCCGCGCCTGCTCAACTCTTTTGGCGAATCAGTATCACAAAACGTCAATACAGGTCAGCAGGTCCAGATTTCAGCTGATGTCCAAAACAAGCAGGATGCCACGCAGCCATTTGTGTATATTGTCCAGATCACAGATGACCGGGATGTGATTTACAAGATCACGTGGTTTTCCGCATCCCTAAACCCGCAGCAGTCGTTTTCGCCAGCAATATCATGGACTCCTGTCTGGCCAGGCGCATATACAGCACACATCTATGTCTGGGACTCCATAAAGGATGCAAATGCAATTGCCCAGCAAAACCAAATCAAAATCACCGTAAGCTAGATTCTGCTAAATATAGCCAAACGCTACAAATTTTGTGAGTCTTACAAACCAGCAGAAAAAAATCGCAGTAGGCTCATTTCTTGGTTGGTCACTTGACGGATACGATATTGTTCTGATGCTTTTGGTCATACCATCAATATCACAATTGTTCTTTCCATCAGGAAATCCAGTGTTTAGCATAATTGCAACATTTGCATCATATACTGTCACTCTAATAATGAGACCTCTAGGATCTGTTATCTTTGGCATTTACGGAGACAAATTTGGCAGAAAAAAATCCATGATAATAACAATAATCGGTTTTTCTGTTGCGACATTTGCAGTCGGATTGTTACCAACATATGCAATGGTTGGCATTTTGGCGCCAGTGTTTTTGATATCATTAAGACTTGTTCAGGGAATTTTTGCAGGTGGAGAATGGGGCAGTGGTGCAGTTCTCACAATAGAAAGTGTAGAAAAACAAAAACGAGGATTATTGTCAGGATTTTTGCAGAGTGGATTTTCATTTGGATTCTTGCTTGCAGCCATCTCATTTCAAATCATAACAATACTGTATCCCGGTCAGTCCTTTGAGCAGATCGGTTGGAGAATTCTCTTTTTTACTGGAATAATTCCAGGACTTGTTGCATTGTTTGTCAGATTCAGTATGAACGAATCCCCCCTCTGGACAAAAAACAACAATGAAAAAAACATTGAATCTTCCCCTCTTAGAAAAATTGTACTTGGTCAGCATAAAAAAGAGTTCATTCTGTGCGCCGCCATAATGACAGGGCTTGTCTACATGTATCACGGCTCGATTAGCATTTTGCCCACATATCTTCAGCAGTTTGGAGGATTTGCCAAGCCTGAGATTGCAACGATGATGATTTTTGCCACAACCACATCCTGGTTAGGCATGATATTTACCGGATGGTTGTCGCAAAAGATAGGCCGTAAAAAAGCAATTTTGATCTTTTGTGGAGCATCGATTCTTGTCTGCATTCCATTTGCCATATTGCTTTTGCAAAAAGGACAGTTAGTGGAATTGTTTGTAATGCTTTATGCGTTTGCAATATCAACGGCTTCTGGCCCAATTCCGGCATTTTTCTCAGAAAGATTTCCGACAGGTCTTAGAAACAGTGCCGCAGGTTTTTCGTATAATGCCGGCCTGATTTTTGGATCATGGTCCCCGTTGATTGCACTAAATTTTATGACGGGAGTTTCAAAGGAGATGATTCCAATAGCACTTGGAATCAACATCATAATTGGTGCCATTATTGTGATAATTCCGACCATTCTTAGCCGGGAAACCAAACACTTGGAGCTTGATTGATAAGGATTGCTTCCAAATGATCAGCAAAATCAAGATCCACGCTCCACAATTCGGTTAAATAATTTTTACAGGATTCCGCTAATAGAAGATCTTTGCAAAACATAACATCATGATAGGCTATTGCGTCAAATGCAGAGCAAAACGAGAAATGTCAGGCATAAAGCCAGTCACAATGAAAAATGGCAAGCCGGCAACAAAAGGAACATGTCCATCATGTTCAACAGCTATATTCAGAATCGGAAAGGCATAAGCCTTTTCTAATCTTTTTTCAACCTAGAAATTCCACTCTGGTGTTATTCCATTCCAAAGCGATTTTAGCGAACTGGGATCTTTTCCAATTTCTTCAGTTATTCTATTTTTTAGGGCAAAGAACATGTTTTCTAGTGCATCCACACCGCCATCCGCAAAGAGTTCCTTGCCAACCTCAGTGATTCGCTCCTTTTTTGTAGGAATATCTAAGGAGTCAGGATTCTGCAAGCAGAATGTCAATAGATCAATGAGTTCTTCTTCCAGCATAAAGTCCAAGGTAAAGTACAGACCTTACATGCCAGATATAGTCATTTTGCTGATTCAGAAAATTCTCGTGTATGTTATTCCCAATAGCGCCAATATTCCAAGGCCGCCCATGGCAAGACAGTATTTTCTTCCAATGCTGCGGAGCTGTCTGCTTTTGTATGATCTGTCTCGCCGGTCAGTGATGGCCTCTTCAAAGAGTTTTTTTGTATCATAAAATTGCCAGCCAAGAATCGAAAGCCAGATTACAACTAGAATCGAGCGAAGTGCTGCAACACTTGGCAGTATTGACTCGTCACTTCTATCCATGACAGGAATTGCAAAAAATAAAACTATCGCGATGATTGAGACTGCCAGCACCTCTATCCCCTGTCGATATTTTCTTAGCTGAAAATATCCCAATCCCTGTAATCCAACTATTCCTGGCGCAAGTGATAGAATCAGGCTTAGTGTCTTGTTTTTTCTCCAAGATAATCTTTGAGATGATCTTTTCTTTCTTAGTTCTGTGAGGATATCATATTCTTCTATTGTTATTTCTCCTCTAGCCAGTTTTTCTCTTAGATCGCTTTGTTCCGTGTTTTGTGGTTCCACTGCTTTTGGAGTTTGATCAGAGTTAGATTTTGCATCGCCCAACAATGCTTCTATGTATTTTTGATCTGACGAGTATAACGGTGAGCCACGTCGAAGCATTTCTACAATGTGGTTTAGTCTTCCAGCATCTCCCCTCCCAGATTTGACTAGTTCCAGTATTTTGTTGATTAGATCTTCGGACAACCTAAATTACGATTCTAATCAGACACATAAATTAGATGCCATTAATTTATGAGTGGTTAACATTTTGTTGCACGGTACAATCAAAGTCATCCAGAGGAGAAACCCATGAAGCTTGACCAGATAGATTTGGCATTTTTGTATCTGGCAATAACAAAAAATGGAAAGTTTAACGAGCAGGACTTGGCAGGCTCGGATCTTGCATATCTTGGGGTCGGCAGAACACTAGACAAAATAGCCTATCTTAAAGAAAACAACTTAATCGGCCTAGACGGGGTGTTTTTCACAATTACAGATGCCGCAAGACAGATACTTTGGAATAAGGACGAGCCACTTCAGACAAGAATTCTCAAAATACTGCAGATAAAATCATTTGAAGAGCAAGACATTGCAAAATATCTAAATGAGTCACATGACACAATCCAGCAGCAAATCGACGAGTCAAGAAAACTTGGATTATTGATATTTACAACAATAAAAAAAGATGAAAGAATCATCAAGGTTTGTGAGTTGACGCATGACGGTCAGCAGATATTGCAAATCCAGTCACTTGATCCTACGTCGCAATTACTCAGAACATTGGACGACATTGCGCTAAAAATTCAAGGCTCAAAGATAGAAGAATCCAAAATAAAATCAATGTTGGAAAAATTACGGGCTATATCTGCGGAGCTTGCGCAGTATCAACCCGTAAAATAGACTTGATCTTGTCTTGGATTTGCGCCAGGATCAACTCGGCCTTTTCCTTGTTCTCAAATGATTCCTTTTTGTTGTCCATAATAGAGTCAATTTCATAACTCTTGTCCACCAGTACTCGTGCAACATGTTCATCGAGTGTACCATTGCCAATCAAATAATATGCAAAGACAGTATTTTTTTGGCCGATCCTATGCAAGCGGTCTTCTGCCTGGAGGTGTATTGCCGGGCTCCAGTCAAGTTCTGCAAATATTACGTATTTTGCCCGTGTCAAATTGATTCCAACGTTGCCAGCGCGTAGTCCAGCAATCATTAGCTTGGTCTGGCCGTTTTGGAACGAGTCGATGCTGTCTTGTCGTTGTTTGTCCGACTGTCCTCCGATTATAGATGCAGGTTTGAATTCCGACAAACTTTGATGTAATAATGAGTGAATTGATTTGTGGTGACAAAACACAACCACGCTTTCCTCTATTTCCATAATGTTTTTGACAAAATTAATCACGTGTGGTAGTTTTGCAGCTCCGGCAGCCTGTCTTTCGCTCTGGATTGCCCTTTGATATGCAGTCGATGCATCAAATGCCGTTTGGGCTTCTTTTCGCTCGTCTTCAAGTTTTTTCCAGATTCTCTCCAGTTCTTTGTTATAGTAATTGATATCAGAATCTATGATTTCCTTGTAACGGATTTTTTCTTTGAGCTCAGACAGAACATCGCTTTTTTTGCGCCGAAGCATTACGTGTTTTTGCAGCATGTGTCGGAGTGATTCGCGCTTGTTCTCAAGTACAATTGCCTTTCCTTTTTCGTTGATATAGCAGAAATATTCACAAAATTCCCTAAAGCTTCCCAAAAGGCCAGGTCTCAGAATGTCAACAATGGGCCAAATTTCAGAGCCGCGATTATAAATCGGAGTACCAGACAAGCCGACTCTGTATTTGACGGATTCCAATGCTGCCAGTTTTTTGATTGCGTGATATTTTTGTGTGGTCTTGGAACGAAGATTCTGTACTTCATCGCACACGATAGTGCGAAGCCCAAGTTTTGCCAAATCCTTGTATCGCTTGAATAACAGTTCATAGTTTATGATATAGAAATCGTATTTGCCAATATCCTCAGATTTTCCAACTCGGATGATTGTAGAAGTTGGAGCCTCATCTTCGACGAGTCTGCCGTTTCTGCTTTTTCTCATTAAAAATTTCTCAATTTCCCTCTGCCAGTTTTGCAAAGTTACCAATGGAGCAACAATCAATGCCGGAAATGCATTTTGTTCTGAGGCCAGATAAGATAGTGTCTGAACCGTTTTTCCAAGGCCCATTTCGTCGGCCAGAATTCAAAAGATTTCCCTTGAACTGCTTGCCAGGATTTGCCAGCTGAAGTCGTTCGGTCTTTTTTGGCTTTTTTGGAACAACCTTTGCAGACGGAGGAAGTTTTTTCTGCCAGACATTTTTAGATAGAATTTCTAAAGGATACCTATCCATAATCCACTTTATCTGGGTGATATTTTTTGGATCGTCTGGAACTATGGCCTCGTATTCCCCATCACCATACCAAGCCTGAGGAATTATTTGCGATACCATTGCAACTGCCCGCTCGCCGGTAACCTTCCAACTCCAGGTTCCGGAGAACTTGTCCATTACATATTCCAGTGTGCCGAAATTAGTCATAAGCCTCGTTGATCTTCGTTGGGTTGTTTTTTTCCTTTATGAATCTTGAGATTTATGATCGATTATCGTATAAGTTTTGTAAAAAAATTTAGTAAAACTACATCATACAAGAATAATTTTTCATAAAATGATCAAGTTTGTAATATTATTCCAAAATTAGTCCAGCCTTTGCCAAAGTTTTAATCGACACGCACGCAAAGCCAATCAGTGAAGTTTACACAGACAGTAGAGCCTGCAGTTGAAAAACCCCTGATCATTGCAGCAATGCAAGACATGGGAAATGTCGGAAATATAGTAATTGACTTTGTAAATAAATCAAAAAAGACAGTACCGTTTCGTAGGGCAGAGTCCACCGAAATGTCTTATGTCCTAGATAAGGGAGGCCATATTGAAATCCCAAAGGAAGGGTGGGACTACAGGTACAATCAGAACCTCATAGTCTTTGGAGGAGGAGCAGGCCAGCCAAAGACAACCGAAGAACTGCATGAGTTGTGCAGAGATGTTATCTCAGTTGCAAAAAAGCACTCTGTCAAGTTCATCTATACTGTTGGGGGATTCCACACCACACGAATAATACACGACGAGCCAAAGGCGTTCATCACTACAACATCCCAAGACCTATCAAAGCAGCTAGAAAGAATGGATGTCTCTATGACCCCCACAAAATCAGTCATAACTGGTTTTAATGGTCTGATACTAGGATATGCAAAGATGAACGACATTTACGGAATTGGCCTGTACGGAGAATTGTCCGACCCATCCATCCCACAGTATAGAGCGGCAAAAAGCATCATCAAAACCTTGGAAAAACTCACATACCAAAGCTTTGGCTCTACGCAAGAGCTTGATATTCTGGCAAACGACATTGACAAAAAGATGCGTTCGGGCTGGAAAGTAGACTACTAGTGCTTGTGCATTTCAGAATCCAAATGACAGTCGCATGTGCATAGTTCTGTTTTGTGGTTGTTCTGGCAATCAATGCATTCGTAATGCTTGTGTTTTTCGCAGCTGGCACAGATCATATTTTGTATTGTAGTACAATCTCATATTTTAGGACTGCGTCACAAATCAATTTCGCTTTTCTCCAAAATGGATGAAGTCAGTGAATAATATGATGCAGGATTGACCTCCTTTGCAAAGCCCTTGTCTATATTTATCAGATATACCGAGTCGAGTTTGGCATTTAAGATATCCTCGTATTCTATTGGTGGATTTTTGTAGTGAATATCACAGTGAGATTTTATTTTCTTAATTTCTACAGGAGACCTTTGTGACGGCGTATTTAGGAAAATTTTGTTAATTGGCATCATTCCAATCACTGGAGTTGCCAAGGAAAAGGAATCACAGTACTTACTGTATCTAGCAATCTTGCTTACTATTCTAGATGTGTAATAGTCGATAGTATCCAGCGCGTGCTCTGGTGGGGTAAAGCCTGTCTCTATTTCTATAATTGCTGTCTTGCCATCCTTTTTGCCGTACAAGTCACACACAAGTGAGCCGGTCAGTGGTTTTTCCACATCTACAGAAAATCCCTTGGAGACCAAGTTTGCAGCACAAATCAGTTCCAATACAGAGTGATTGATCTTTACTAGGTTTTGCTGGTATAACTCTATTAGTCGCTGCCTGACAAAGTTCAGCTTGGGAATGTCGTTTTCATCTAAGCTTTTTCCGAGCTTGTTTGTTATTGTATAGACGTCGTCTTGAAATTTCTCTAAATCCAAAATCTAACTATGTGTTCATAAAATGGGTTAATGAAAGTAGTGCGGTTATTGTGCTTCTCGCACTGACTTTACCTTTGCAATTGCAGTTGGTGCTCCGTTGATTGGGTCAACGATTACCGTTACTGTGTCCTTTGCAGTTCTGCCGTTGTCGTCGCTAACGGTGATTTCAAAGACTAGTGTCTTTGTCTGTCCGTTTGCTACTTCTGGTGCCTCAAATGATGGCTTGGCAATGTCAGTTGCAGATAGTTCTACTTGTTCACCAGAGACTTGCTTCCAAGTATAGGATAGCTTGTTCTTTAGTGGGTCCTTGCCAGAGCCAAAGAGTGTCACTTGTGAGTGTTCTGGGACTCTTTGGTCCTTGCCTGCATATGCAGTCATTGCCTTTGATAGTGTTCCTTTAACTGTGATATCTACTGTGTCTGGTTCGCTGTCTGCTTGACCATCGTTTGCTACCAACTGGAATGACAACACGGTGTCAACTCCTACCTTTGGAGCAACGAAGTTGGTTGCTAAATCAGTTGTGGTGCTCAAGTCAACAGTTGGACCTGCGATTTGGTTCCACAAGTATGTGAGCGGTTCTTCATCTTCATCAGATGCTGTGCCTGCTAATGAGACTGTTACGCCATCATCGACGTTTTGGTCTTCGCCTGCATCAACTACTGGTGGGCTGTTAACTGGTAATACTGTAACTTTAGTGGTATCCTTTGTTGGGAAGCCATTCTCATCTGCCACTCGTAGTTCAAAGACTAGTATCTTGACTTTGCCGTTTGCAACTATTGGCGCAGTGAATGTTGGTTCTGCTGATTCTGTATCAGATAGTTCCACTTTCTCTCCACCCACTTGTTTCCAAGCATATGTCAAAGATTCACTGTCTGGATCATCGCCGGTGCCAGCAAGTGTTACTTCGGTTTGCTCATCCACTACCTGGTCTGCACCAGCGTCTGCAGATGCTCTAACGTTATCTGATACTACTGTTACTGTTGCAGAGTCGGTATCTTTGCCGCCGTATGGATCAGTAACTGTTAATTCAAATTCTAATGTGGTTGATTGACCACCAGATACTTCTGGTGCCTTGAATCTTGCCTCGCCCTTTGTTGGGTATGCAATTACTACATCATCACCGCTGACTTGCTTCCATTGGTATTTGAGTACATCTCCGTCTGGGTCAGTACCTGAACCAGATAGGTAGACAAATCTGTTTGATAAAGTGTTCTTGTCTGGACCAGCATCTGCTGTTGGGTCATCGTTAATTGGTCTAACTCTGACAATAACAACGTCTGTTGCTGTTCCGCCACCATCAGCTTGACATGTAAATCTAAATGCTGTTGGAACGATTGGTCCGTTTGGAATCTCTGGTGCAGTAAATGATGGATCTGGGTCTGCAGTTGATGATAGTTCCACAAATGGTCCAAGTGTTTGAACCCAAGAGTATGACAATTCTCTATCTAGCTTGTCTGTGCAGACTCCATCTAGTTGTACATTGTCGCCCTCGTCCACTATTTGATCAGGACCTGCATTTGCAGAAACAATGGTTGCTTTAGCTGCAGTCATTTTTACAATCATGGTGTCTCTGGCCATTCCGCCAAAGCCATCAAATACTGATAGTTGGAATCTTAGAACGCCTGTGCTTCTTGTGATACTAGAGGTGTCAAATGAAGGAGTTTGTGAGGTTGCATCATCTAGTTCTACGATTGGACCGTCAATTTGTGTCCATCTATAGGTTAGTGCATCTCCGTCTGGGTCTGTGCCTGAACCATCCAAGGTGACTTCGTCGCCTTTTTCTACAGATTGGTCAGGACCTGCATCTGCGGTTGGTGGT
>RHCX01000190.1 GCA_010028495.1 Nitrososphaeria archaeon
AACCCCGCATTGCAGACGGTATCAAAAGGTGACCCCGGATTCATGGATTACATGAAGGCATGGAGAAACGCTGCTCTTCTTTCAAATCCAATTGGTATTGTTATGGACGCAACAAACGCAGTACTCAACGGACTAGTAATAAACACTGCTAGAAACTATGCCACTGCTGGAGTAGAATCGTTAGCATTCAAGTTGATGAAATTGAATCAGCAAGATAGAACAATGACTCTGCAAATGGCAAATGATTACACCAAGGCTTTGTTCCACACGAAAAGAGAACTTGGAAGTCTAAATAGTGCACAGGCAAATTCTGCAATCCTCAGAGGAATGGGAGATGCACTCAATGCGCTTGTGCGACCGAGAGAATATCTTGATGCGTCGAGCGAAAATTTCACGTTGCTAAGTGATGCAAAGAACCCAGTGCTATCGACGCTTGGTACTGCATTTGAAATGGGATCACGACTGAGGATTGCCTCTGATGCCTTTGCAGTTGGAATGGTGCGACAGGCGCTGATTGCCATGCACGCAAAAGCAGCCGTAAGAAACTTCACGGTAACGTCTGGCCCGCAATCCATTGCTCAATCCATTGCAACAGAGAATCAGATATACGATGATTACACAAAGGCAATATGGATTGCAATGAATCCAGAAGTAACTGATGCGGCAAATCTTCCATCAACTTTTAATCCCGGAGACTTCGCAAGATTGTCTCAGCCTGAATATCAAACCAAAGCAAAAGAAATCTTGAATCAATCACTGAACACAGTGTACAGAGGAAAGATGACAGAGATGGATTTTGGAACAAGGAGACTAAGGTCGTCGCAGCCAGTGCTGCAATTCGTCATTCCCTTCCTGCAAACAATGTCAAGAATAGCATATGCAGGTGCAGACATGGTGCCGATCCTTGGACAAGGAATGCTGGTTCGTGATCTTGTGAAGGGGAAGTATGGCGGGAACACCGGCATGAATAACCTTGCAACAAACTTCAAGCAAGGGTTCACTGCAAGGGCTGAACTTGCCACTGATGCAAATGGAGTAACCACAGGCAAGGAGGCAGACAGGCAACTCCTTTCGCAACGAATTGCAATGCAAACCATTGGACTCACGGCAGTCATGTCTGGAATAGCAATGGCCGCAGTGGGTGCACTCACTGGCCCCGGCCCCGATGA
>RHCX01000191.1 GCA_010028495.1 Nitrososphaeria archaeon
GTATTGATTACTTTGTTGCCCAATAACCCCATCCTGTTTGCTGGTTCCGCGTCAGTTGATGCTGTTGGGGTACCAAGTGATGTTATTCTTTGTGAATTTGCGTTTAATGAACCGCCCAACGTTCCGCTGTTTATTGTGAGTCCTTTAGTAATTGTTTGGTCTGAACCGCCGGTTGTCACCACATTAGAACCCAAGTTAAAAGTATGAGTATTAGATGATGAGGATATAGTTACATTGTTTGCAGTTCCTGCAAAGGTTTGCGAGGAACCGCTTTGGGAATTAATTGATGCTATACCTGAAGGTGCTACACAGACCCAAGTAGAGTTTGAGGTTTGGTATTGTAACACATTACCGTTTGAACAGTTTGTAAATGCTACATCTGCAATGTCAAACAATGACGAGCCAGCCTTGTTAATAGCACGCCAGACTAATCCGGCACCTTCTGCTTGCGCCATAAAAATGAAAATAGACATTACCAATAATCCCAGAATTATGATCATAATGGTGGCAAAGCTGTTCATATAGATACTAGTCGAGTAAGACATGATAACGTGTGCGGAAAAATCGTGCATTTTTTATTGCCAAAACGGCAAAATCAGTCACTAGAATGCTCACTTTAGTGAGTATTTCCATAGTTGATAAATAAATGATGAACAACACAGTATAGTGATATAGTGAAAACATTGAGGTTGACACAGCAATACTAATCAAAAACGCAACAAATCGATCAGTTTTTCATCAGTCATCAATGAGATTTTGAATAAACATCTAAAGATAGCAACCAATAGTGCAGACTAGAAAAAATTAATAAAAAAAGGTAATGAAATTCCAAAATCATTAACCCATGTTTGTGAATTTGTCCACCATTGGAGGCATGGTTCTTTGGAACTCTACTGGAGCACCAGAGTCAAGAATCAGTTCTGCCTTGACTTCTTGTGATGGACTTGGTCTGTCTGCGTTGGAATAGACGATTACCAAGTTTGCGTGCTCTCCCGGTTCGAGGATTTCGTTTGTGTTCTTTTGAACTGTCCAGTAAACTACTGCCTTGGTTGTTGCCGGACCGGTTCCCGGTGAACCAATGGGGTTTGCCGAACCACCACCAAGACATGCTGCTGTGTTTGCTGCAGCCATTGCGGCAGTCAAGCTAGAATATGT
>RHCX01000192.1 GCA_010028495.1 Nitrososphaeria archaeon
TCTTAGCAATGTGAACCCGTTTGTCTTTATCTTCTTGTCCAGTATATCGCTCAACCGATACAGAATTTCCAGTTAAATTATCCGTGAATTTCTTAACTTCTTCCAACTGACTATTTGCTAGAGCATTCATTGGATAAACAATGATTGCACGCGTTCTCTTAGTAGAATCGCCAGCAGCCCTAGCACGTAGAACAGCATCCACTATTGGGATAAAATAAGTAAGTGACTTCCCAGATCCCGTTCCAGTAGTTACGACATAACTTTTTTTAGCTTGAGCCTGTTGAATCGCAAAAACTTGATGCTTAAAAAGATGAAATGGTATCGGAGGTTTTCCTTCTTTCTTAATTGAAAAGAAGCTAGCAGTCTGAGGGTGAAGTAAACCTTCAGGTCCAGAAAGTTCAGTTACATTCTTATCGCGAAGATAGTTTGCATTTATCTGTAAAACAGGATCAGGCCAAAAACGACCCTCATCACTCTCATTCTGCACGTAGTTACGTATATCTTCAGCAGCTATATTGGCAAAGCTCGTACTGAATTTCTGGTAATCGTTGATTATATTATCTCTGAATTCAAAAATATTACTCATTTTATTGTGATGGCTTGTAAGTTTAACTGATTAAAGATTAAATCTTTATGACTCCTCTAATTCTATTTGCAAACACCACTTTTCCCATCGTAAATTGTATAAGTTTACTTTTAGAATTATACTTTTTATAATAACTTAATTTTTGAATAAAAACATAGCTTTTTTCGTTCATATTCAGGTTAAAACCTATCGACCTGGAGATGTTAAGTGCGCGGTAGGCCGAAAGGCCGAAAAATCCTATGGTAAAAACTTCTTTTGGGTTCTAGGGGGAATTCCTGAACACAATTCGGATCAAATTTTTAAATACTACATCATCCCTTCTTCCGAGATGTCTAAGTGGATAAACAAGGAACATAAAAACTGGATGAAAACTCCTGGGACAAAAGGCCGTAGCCACAAAGACAGCGGCATTCGCGTGGTCTCCATTCCACCTTACAAAGATAAATTCACCCTCTGGGATATCAGTAAGTACGAGAACAATTGGAGCCTCATCGAATCCAGACTCCGCGACTAAAACCAAATAAAGGGGTCAGACTACCTTAATGGTGCCTGACCCCATTAA
>RHCX01000193.1 GCA_010028495.1 Nitrososphaeria archaeon
ACTTTCCTTGTAATTTAGAAAGTCTTTCCGATTTTGGTAAAGATTGCATTGGAGGTCCTTGAATAGTGTAGGTATCTTGTACATGCTTATTAACCTGTTTAATCAAGGCTTATAACTTTTATTATTTTTTTATATTTCAAATTAATAACTTTTGTTTTCTGAAATAATTATTATAGTAAAATAAATGAAATTAAATATATCTTTTATAGAATATATTAAAGAGTATATAATAAGCAATAAACTATTTATACAAAATCATAAAAGTAAATATACATTAGATGAAATTTTAACTGTTATTGAATATATATTAGTTACAGGTTCATCATGGAGAAGCTTAAATTTATGCATATTTAAGAAACAATATATATGGCAGTCATTTTATTATCATTTTTATAAATTTTGTAAATTGAATTTATTTAAAAATATTTATATTGATATCCTTAAAAAATATTTTAAAACAAATATGTCGGGAAAACTTAAATATTTATCTATAGATTCATCTTTTGTTAAAAATGAGTATGCTTCAAATGTAGGTTTTAACAATCAATATAAGAAAAAAAGATTATCAAAGTTATCATTAATTGTTGATTCTAAAGGTGTTCCTATTTCATCTATTCTTAAAGCAGGTAATATTTCAGATCAATCATTATTTAACAGTAATTTTAAAGACATACTTATTGATATAACTTACAATAACAAAAATAACAAACATAAAAGATATTTATTAGCTGATGCTGGTTATGACTCTGTTTCAATAAAAAATAAAATAAAAGAGTACAATATAAAACCGGTTATAAGATATAATAAAAGAAATACAAAAAATAAAGACACAATAGCTACTAATACAATAAATAAAAAAGAATCTGAAATTGGCAAAAAAAGAATGATTGTTGAAAATTGTTTTAGTTGGCTTTATAAAAATCGGAGATTATGCAAAAGATATGATAAACAAAATATAGTATATTTAAATTTTTTGTATATAGCTTTTATAAAAATTATAATAAAAAGGTTTTAAATATCATTTAGTTTAACTTCTTGACTTTTTATTATTTTAATAAGGGCAATATTTTGCATTTTTCTTTGAAAGTATAAAAAACATATAATTTAAAATGTTTATTATTTCAGAAAACAAAAGTTA
>RHCX01000194.1 GCA_010028495.1 Nitrososphaeria archaeon
AAAAAAGATATCATTGAAAAAGTACAAGATTAACTCATACCGTTCCTGCCAAAATCTCAAAATCAGAAAGTCACATGATAAAAAAAATCATGGTTTGAACATGTTACTTATATCCAACTGAAAAATTAGAAAATCGATGTTCAGTATTATGAAAATAGGAAAATATTGCAATTGTACCGAATATCAAAAATAATTTCAACATCAGTAATTCTAGTCGGCTTACTTGTTATTCTGGGTTGGATTCTTGATATTCCAATTCTAGAATCTGCTGTACCAAACGAAGTAACAATGAAATTCAGCACGGCGATCTCTTTTGTCTTCAGTGGAATAATACTTTATTTTGTCTCGTCACAAAGCACAGGAAAAATCGGAGCCGGTCAGATTGCAATCCCGATTGCAGGACTTGTAGTCTTTTTGTTTATGGTAACTTTGATGGTTGGGTACGCAATTGGCACACCAAGTGGAGTAGAACAACTATTTGTCAAGGAAAAATTGGAATCTGTCAAGACAAGTTATCCCGGCATGCCATCAATTCCTACTGCGTTGAGCTTTCTTTTGATTGTCTCTGTTGGAATTATCTCTCTGAGCAATTACCGAAGATCAAAAGCTACGACATACATCGGTTATGCTATCACAACTATTGGATCAGTTGCAATCATAGGACACTTGACCAGTCAACCTTTGCTGTATTATTATGTAGAAAACCTGAACACTGGAATGGCGATTCATACCGGAATACTGTTTACTTTGATTGGAATTTCGTTACGACTCTTGAAAATTTCAGAAAATACTGTATATTCAACAATAAAAATTCAAACAAAGCTATTCTGTCTCTTCTTAGCTAGTTCGATAATTCCGATTGTTTTCATAGTAGGCCTAAACTTTACTGTGACTCAGAATTTTGATATGAGTCATACCAACAGCGTCATAGTAATTAGTTCAGTTACAGCTATATCGGTAGGGCTTTTTTCATGGTACACGGCAAGATCAATTTCGCATCCTATAACAGACCTCAAAAACATAGCAACACGAATCTCAAAAGGAGATTTTTCAGTCAAGGCTAACGAAGAATCTAGTGATGAGATTGGCCAGTTATCAAAATCATTTAATCAAATGCTTGATAGTGTGATA
>RHCX01000195.1 GCA_010028495.1 Nitrososphaeria archaeon
AGAAAAATAATTCCAAAAAATCCAGAAATCCATGGGGAGTAGTAGAATAGCTGAACCTTCAGACACTGACCAGTCATGTTAAAGACGTCTCCCCATCCCGCATTGCACATTTTCACTATGTCTTCAGCCGTTGTAGTTCCAAAAAATCCAACTCGGTCATTTTTGATGTCTTCGATATAGAAAAACATCCCAATTGCAACTATGAGTAGGATAATTCCAATAGAAAACCTGAAGATATTCATGGATTTTTTGCACAAAGTATCGACTTAAGAATTTCTGTCAATCCTCTATGTGGTTAAATGAATTGTTTTATTTTGGGAATAGTATACGGTTCTAATGTTTTGCAGGCATAGAATAATCAGTAAACCCTTAAGTTTTTAGAGAAATAAATAAAGCATTGATTTCTGAATTCAATAGGTTTTTCTCATCAAAATCTCTTGCCAGCACATACAAGCCAACATTTCTTAAATGTCTGCTGGATTTAGGTGATTACAAACTAGACGAAGGCTCACAATGGGTTTCAGAGAATAAAGACAGACTTACCGTTGATCTGAATTTTGTTGCGGCTAGATTCTTACGCTATTACTGGCCATTACGATTCAAGTTCAGGCTAAAACAGGAAGCAACTGCCACCCCTATTGCAGTGTATAGAATACTGGAAGAATATGAGGAACAGATTGGAGTCAAATCCACACCATCAAAAAAGTTGATGTGCAGTGAGAAATTATCGGATCTGAGATTAAAAACAATCAAAGAGGGAATAAAGCCACAAGTCTTGCCCAGACTACTCAACGATTGTAAAATCTATTCAATCAACAAAGGTTCCAACAGTATTGAGATAAAAAAAGAGATTGTCGAGCATATGAAAAACAATAAAAAAGTCTTGGAAGCCGCACTTAACCACATGATAGCAGAGTATTTGGAAAAATGCAATGCTTCTCCCAATATCTCCACAAAATTGGAAGAAAAAATAAACAGAACAACTATGAAAAAAGACGCAACAATGAATAAGCTGAATCACGAGATCGATGGCGCTACTTCGCATGAGATCAGGAATATCCTGACTGCACTTGCATCATCTGGCCTACTATTGGAAAATTACATTCAATCAGAAATGCAA
>RHCX01000196.1 GCA_010028495.1 Nitrososphaeria archaeon
TAAAAATCCAAAGAAGAATTTACCACGCGCAATCTTCATCTCAATTGCAGTAGTGGTATCAATCTACATGCTGTTCACATTCGTATTCATTGGTGGGCTTTCGGAAAAAGAGATAGGCCAACCAGCTTGGAAGTTTATTGGAAGTTTTGGGGAACAAGGGATAACAGAAGCTGCAAAACATTTTCTTCCGTATGGCAGCTTAATTGTGATTGGCGGAGGATTAGTTTCAACATTAGCTGCGTTGAATGCAACAACTTACTCCTCAGCACGTGTTTCTTATGCGATGGGAGTACACTACAACCTACCACATTTTTTCGGTAAGCTACATGCAAAGTACAAAACACCAACCAATGCAACCATTTTTTCTGGTTTAATCATGTTGGTGGTTGCAGTATCGATGGATCTTACTGCCATTGCGTTTGCCGCAAGTGTAATGTTTCTATTTTTGTTTGCCCAAGTAAATTATGCATCAATTGTAATTCGGCGTTTGTATGGTAACAAGCTGCAATATGATTTCAAAACTCCACTATTTCCACTGATTCCAATTATCGGTGTTTTGTCAAAAGTAGGTTTGGCAGTCTACATGTTGTTCATAGAACCTCAGAGCTGGGTCATCGCAATTTTGTGGATAGTGATTGGATTCGCAATTTACAAGCTTTACACATCAAAAAAAGAGATAGAACACTATGCACCACTCATTTACAATCAGGGACCAAAAGAAAGAAAAGAATACAGAGTACTGATAATCTATCATCCAAAATATGTAGTAAACTATTACAAAATTGCAAACGCAATTGTGCAGGAAAAAGGAGGAGAGGTATCATTTTTGAACATAGTACACATTCCAGTACACCTGCCACTTAATGCTACAAACAAAGTAGCCGAATCAGAAATAGAGGAGTTCAATGACCTCAAAAAACAGATCCCACAATCAATACGACACAGGTATCTGGTCAGAGTATCTCATGATGAAACAGACGCTATATTGTCCACAGTAGAAGAGCAGGGAATCAATCTGGTCATAATTGACTTTGGATTTTTGAGAAATAACAGAAAACTATTGCAATTGTCTACCTGTGATTTCATAGGTGTGAGATTGAGTAAGAGCTT
>RHCX01000197.1 GCA_010028495.1 Nitrososphaeria archaeon
CAGATCCAAAATCCGAACCAAAAAAACCAACTCTGGTAGATCCTAACGGTAATCCAATCAAACCAGAAACAGAATTAGAAACAAAACCAAAAGACGACTGCGCTAAGGAACTGCCTCTTACTTTGGAAATACGGAATAAATTCCGTGACTCTGTCGCAGAAGCCTACGAGAACAATCCAGAAGTACAAAAATACGCCAATGCGATTACTCTATTTGGACGGGACTCGATCAACTTTGATTCTGGAAAAAAATTCAATGATCTTGATGTCACCATGGGCATAAATACAAAATATGAACGAGAACAACTAGCTGACACAGTGAGACTAAAAGAAATTAACAATGCGAGAAAGGCAATACAGGAAATGTGGGATGATGTAGACAAACGATTTATGTCTAAAACTGGAGCGTCGCTAAAATGTGCTAGTATTTTCGTATATGATGAATACGGAGGACGTCCTTTTAATGCACCACACAAGACAGAGGGATATGAATTGCCGGGGTCGATAAGAGTGATGTTAAAAGCAGAAAAGTTCAGTCTGATTCCACTATATGTTGATGTAACAGGAAAAGCTCATGCTGGCAAAGTTATCACCTCTACACCAATCGGTTATTATGACATAAACGATGTAAAACAATATGCACATGAATCTATCTATAAAATAGGAAATGAAACCAAGAAGGGCAAGCCAGTGAATACAAAATATATTGTAAAAGTTACTGACGCCCTAAAATTAATAAAGAAATTACCACAGTACTTGGAAAATGAATACAATTCACTCGTAAAAATAATAGAAGAAAAAAAAGGCAAAATTGATAGAGAATCCAAACTTGGCCAGCAGATAATAGATTATCTTACTAAGATCGACAAACTAGATCCAAAAGAATTCGCTAATTAGTTCAAATCCTGTAAGAATCATTATTCAAAAAGGATCCACTCAATTATCAAAAATTAATAATGACAGTATTGTATTACAACTAGGATTTAATTTCAGAACCAACTAAACCGCTGGCGTAATTCCGACCACCGGATCCGCTACTGAATCTTATGCATTGGAATCAAATCCTTTGCAAACTGTTTGAGTG
>RHCX01000198.1 GCA_010028495.1 Nitrososphaeria archaeon
TCTTCAGCTTTCTTCTTGTCTTCAGCATCTTGCGAATTCGATTTCTTCTTCATCTCTTTAACAGTAAATTGTACGCCGCCCTCACCTATTGTTATGTCATATGAACCAAGATTTTGGATTGATATTCCCTTCCAATCAAGAAAAGTTTCTTCTTGAGGATCCAGTGTGACAGTCTTGCTAGACAAAGTAAGCGATTTGCCTATTCCAGTAGAGTACCAAGTTAATGTGCCATCTATTTTTTTAGATCCACGGTATTCTCCAAGATTCTTGATCTGAGCAGATATGTCAATAGCTCCACCCGCTTTGATATCTTTGCGTGGTTGAGTGTATACTTTTAGTACCACGATGTGAGGTTGGCCAACAACTTCACCTTGATGTACTGTTTGTTGCGAGTTTTGAGTGGATTGTGTTGTCTGAATTTCTTTATTGTATGATTCTTGTTGTTGAACATCTTGTTTTTGTTCATCTGATACACTTGAATCATTTGTTTTGGACATCACCGTGTATGTAAATGTCTTATCAAGAATTGTAAATACATAAGTTCCAGGATTGAAAATTTCACATTTCCAATGTAAGTTAACTGATTCTCCGGGAGCAAGATTTACTGATTGAGAATAAGCCCCGGAAATAGCATCACATGTGTAATCATGTACGCCTACATAGTTAGTATGAGACATTTTTACAAAGATATCTTTTTCTTTGGCAGCAGTGCCAATGTTAGTTACCTTGGTAATGAACTCTGCTTGTGTGTTTTCATACAGAATAGTAGGAGTGTACGTCGGAGTGTCATTCACTGTATAATATGGTCTCAGTGTTGTCTGAGCAAACGCTGAAAAGTTTGTAATTGTGAATGAACTCACTAATAGAAAGATCAAGAATAATGAAGTTGAGAAGAATCTCAATATTCGTAAAATAAATTATGATAATAATAAAGATGATCAAATGAGATAAAATTCTAACTCTACAACTTGTAGAATCAAATTAATGGTCGTATCCACTAGACGTAATGAGCCACAAGATATTGCAAAATTAAATGAATTTTGGTTTAAAGTGAGGATGCCTAATAATAGTGCTGACTA
>RHCX01000199.1 GCA_010028495.1 Nitrososphaeria archaeon
GTATCCTTGTACAAAAAACTAGTCAGCAGAAAATAAAAAACAATCCATATATTGCAACAACCTGTCATAATTCTAAATTGCTTGACGTATCTACATTAAACAAAATTGACAAGCAAGGAATGCATAAAATCTATGATGATTGGCCTCAAATGGCAACTAATGCATATAAAATAAAGCCAAAACCGAGAAATTACAAAAACATTGATCATATTGTATTTGCCGGAATGGGCGGTTCTGGCGCAATCGGCGATTTATTCTCGGCAATATTGTCAAAAACAAACATCCATGTTAGCCTAGTTAAAGGGTATGTGCTGCCTAAAACTGTTGACTCCAATACACTGGTAGTAACAGTTAGCATATCTGGCAACACTATTGAAACCCTGACTGTCTTAAAATCTGCAAAAAAGATTGGCTGCAAAGTCATCGCATTTTCGTCTGGTGGCAAAATGGAGTCGTTATGCAAAAAAAACAATATTGATTTTCAAAAAATAAATCTGACTCATTCACCACGAGCTTCATTCATCAACTATGTCTATTCTATATTGCGAACACTGCAAACCATAATGCCAATAAAAAAACAAGACACACTTCAATCGATTTCTGATCTGGCTGATCTCTCAAAACAAATTCGCTCTTCAAACCTGACTGGTAGCAATCCATCGCTTTCGATTGCAAAATGGATAACGGGGATTCCTCTGATTTACTATCCGTGGGGCTTGCAGGCAATAGCTGTTAGGTTCAAAAGCTCTTTGCAAGAAAACGCAAAGTCTCACGCAATAATTGAAGATGTAATAGAGGCGTCACATAACGGTATTGTGTCGTGGGAAAGATCATCATCCGTTAAACCTATACTATTACAGGGAAAAGATGATTACATCAAAACAAAGGAGCGATGGGTAATACTGAAGGAATATTTTGATAAAAATAACATTGACTATCTGGAGATCAAGTCTCCAAAAGGTAGCATACTAACAAAACTAGTTTGCCTTATCTATCTGCTAGATTATGCTTCGGTTTATTATGCAATTCTTAACAAAATCGATCCTTCACCAGTAAAATC
>RHCX01000003.1 GCA_010028495.1 Nitrososphaeria archaeon
CACGGCATTATTCTGATTTTTTGATTATTTCTGATTCTCTTTATTTTTCCAGTGGTCTTCATTGTCTGAACAAGAATTGTATTATCTGAAATCATAAACCATACCGGGGTCTGAACGGCTTGTCCGTTTTTCTTGTAGGTCTCCAAATTGACATACTTGTGTTTCTCTAGAATAGCTAAACTATCCAAGTCCATCACGATGTGGTATAGCGATCAATTATTTTAGTATACCAAATCTCAACAGACTTAAATAGAATTTGGAATCAGGGATCTCGATCAGATTGGTTCAGGCAGATCCATTCAAGAATGCACTAAAACAACTAGATGATGCTTGCTCAATTCTAAAAATTGACAAAGGCACTAGGGACTATCTTGCAGAGCCAAACAAAGTCTTACGTGTAAAGCTTCCAGTGAAAATGGACAACGGAAAAATCCGAACGTTCATTGGATTTAGAAGCCAGCACAACAACGATCGCGGTCCATACAAGGGCGGAATCAGATACTTTGATCCAGAAGGCGGAGTCGATTACATGGAAAAGGAAGTCAAGGCGTTATCGTCTTGGATGACTTGGAAATGCGCAGTAGTAGATGTTCCACTGGGTGGGGGAAAAGGCGGAATTTTCGTCAATCCTAAAAAAGAAAAGCTATCTGAAGGCGAACTTGAAAGACTAACTAGAAGATTTGCGTTTGCAATCGCTGAGATAATCGGCCCAAAAAAAGACATTCCTGCACCTGACGTGTACACGACTGGCAAGGAAATGTCTCAGATAATGGATGTTTACAGCAAACTCTCTGGCATGGGAAATGAGCCGGGAGTAATTACTGGAAAACCACTATCGCTTGGAGGCTCCCTTGCAAGAAACGTTGCAACAGGTCTTGGATGCGCATACTGTGTCCGCGAAGCTGCAAAGACAATCGGCCTAAAACTAAAGGGCGCGAAGGTTGTCATTCAGGGATACGGTAACGCAGGAACATTTACTGCAGAATACCTAGAAAAAATGGGCGCTAAAGTAATCGCAGTAAGTGACACCAAGGGTTCAATTATCAATCCAAACGGATTGGACTCCAAAAAGGTCCTCGAGTTCAAGAACAAGACTGGCTCCGTAGTCGGTTATCCGGGAAGCAAGAAAATCACAACTGAACAACTACTAACCACAAAATGCGACATTTTGATTCCAGCAGCGCTGGAAAACCAAATCAACGCATCGATTGCAAAAAAACTCCAATGCAAAATCATTGGCGAAGCTGCAAATGGCCCAACAATGCCGGAAGCAGACCCAATCATCTACCAGAAAAAGATAATTGTCATTCCAGACATATTGGCAAACTCTGGTGGTGTTTGCATATCATACTTGGAGTGGGTGCAAAACAACATGGGCTACTATTGGTCATTTGACGAAGTAGCAAAAAAAATGGAAGACCACATCACACGTGGATTCCGCGACACACTTGCACTGTCCAAAAAACACAAAATCGACATGCGACGCGCAGCAATGGTTCTGGCAGTTGGTAGAGTTGTTGAAGCATTCAAAGCAAAAGGCCTCTGGCCATAAATTTTCCATTTTTATCATTAAAATTATGCCTAATTTACTGCCTAGTTAATGGCAAATAAGCACACCATAGTGGTGGTCATATCTATAATTATAATTGCAGGCTCTTTGGGATATTCATCTGTAAACGCAATATCCAATCACGGACTAGAATTTTCTTGGCCTGGGAAATCATTCAATTTTCTTTCTGTAATGACTGACAAGACAGTTA
Organism: Nitrososphaeria archaeon; assembly: GCA_010028495.1. GTDB lineage: Archaea > Thermoproteota > Nitrososphaeria > Nitrososphaerales > Nitrosopumilaceae > Nitrosotenuis. The sequence continues at coordinate 1,761 of RHCX01000003.1, forward strand.
AAGTGTGTAATCCATCCGATCTACCTGCTAGTTTTTCCAAGTATTCATTTACAATATTCTATGATGGCAAAGAGCTTGGCACATACAGCACAGGCCATGGCGGATTGTCCCCGCATAGCAGTGGTGTTGTGTTTGGCAAGTTTGATTCCAAGGATGATAGGATTGCCAATCTGTTTTTTGCATTTTTTGACACGGAAAATGGCGGAACGGATGTTACACGAATCAACACCGACAAAATCAAGGTAAAGACTACACTAGAGAGCACAATACTTTGGGTGGTGCCACATGTTGTAACACATGAATATGACGGAGCAGAATTTGTGAACATGATAAACAAGGCGTCTAACTGTGAAAAGTAAATGCCTGATGTTTTAGTAATAAAAAACGCAAGGCTGGAAGGTCCAGGAACAATAGGAGAACTTTTAGAATCTGACGGATACTCGTTGGATATAGTTTCGGCAAAAAAAGAAAAGATTCCAAAACTTGATCATGCGATGGTTTTGGTTTTAGGTGCACCAGAAAGTGCAAACGATGAACATCAATACCTCAAAGACGAGCTTGCATTGATTAGAGATGCAACGCAAAAAAATATTCCAGTATTAGGAGTCTGTCTTGGCTCGCAGCTCATAGCAAAAGCATTTGGGGCCAGAGTTTATCCTGGACCAAAAAAAGAAATCGGATTCTACCATGATATTATTCCAGACAAGACTGCAAAATCGAGCCTGTTTTCAGGCTTGACCAGTCCGTTTTCGGTATTTCACTGGCATGGCGATACATTTGACATTCCAAAAGGTGCACAAAGATTGGCTTATTCCGAATTGTATAATCAAGCATTCCAGTATGGAACTGCGATTGGAGTACAATTTCATTTTGAGGTGGATTCTGATACGATAAAATCTTGGCTTGATAACACCACAGAAAATCTGAATTTATCGTATATTGATCCAAAAAAGATCCGATCGGAAATAGACGGCAATATCGACACAATCCAAAAAAACATGAAATTATTTTACAAAAACTTCAAGTCAGAATTCAAACTTTGACACAAATTTAATATACAGAACGAGGGTGTTCCCGATCACGTTATGAAATCAACTCAGAAAATTTTCGATGAAACAATGAAGACAGACCACAAGGTTATCACCGAGGATGTCTCTAAATCAATTCTAAAAGCATACGGCGTCAAAGTCCCACCATATGCACTAGCAAAGACTGCAAAAGATGCAGTCAAGGCATCCAAGAAAATTGGATTCCCACTAGTAATGAAAATTGTTTCCCCGCAAATTCTACACAAAACAGATGCGGGCGGAGTAAAGGTTGGAGTTGCAAACGCAAAAGAAGTCAAAAAGACATTTGATACTATTATTAAAAATGTGAAAAAATACGACAAGAAAGCCGAGATCAAAGGAGTCCTATTGGAGAAAATGGTTCCAAAAGGAGTCGAGATGATTGTCGGACTGCAAGTCGATCCGCAATTTGGCCCTGTTATTATGGCCGGCCTTGGCGGTGTAATGACTGAAGTCTTCAAAGACGTAGCATGGAGAATGCTGCCGATTACAATGGCTGACGCAAAATCCATGATTGAAGAACTAAAGTCATCAAAATTATTCAAGGGCTTTAGAGGCTCAGCACCAATTGATCTGAATATGCTTGCAAAGGCACTAGTTCAGATTGGCCAAATCGGCGTGGACAATGCATCCCATGTCAACAGCATCGACTTTAATCCAATAGTGGTGTATCCGAAATCCTACTTTGTTGTTGATGCAAAGATAATCCTTGCAAAAGAGGTAAACCCCAACGCAATATCCAAGGCAACACCAAATGCAGAGTTTATGGAGAAGTTCTTTACTCCTGCATCGGTTGCACTGGTTGGTGCATCTGCAACACCTGGCAAAGTCGGAAATTCTGTACTTGATTCTCTTGCAAAACACGACTACAAGGGTACAGTATATCCAATTAATCCAAAGTCTGAGGAAATACTTGGAGTAAAATGCTATCCATCAATTGAGGCAATACCGGGAAGCGTAGACCTGGTAGTGGTTTGCGTTGATCTGTCCGTTACGCCACCAGTGCTGGAATCATGCGCAAAGAAGGGAATCCATAATGTCGTTATTGTATCCGGCGGAGGAAAGGAGCTTGGCGGAGAGCGTGCAGCATACGAAGCCCAAGTCAAAGAATTATCAGAAAAGCACAAAATCAGAATTATTGGTCCAAACTGCATTGGAATGTTCAATGCGGCAAACAGACTAGACTGTGCATTCCAAGGACAAGAAAGAATGGTCAGAGCAAAACTTGGAAATGTCGCACTGTTGTCACAATCTGGAACAATGGGAATCAGCTTCCTAGAATCTGCTGACTCGTTTGGTTTATCCAAAATGGTCAGCTATGGAAACCGTTCAGATGTAGATGAAGCAGACATGATCTGGTATCTAGCATCAGACCCACAAACCAAAGTAATAGCATTATACGTAGAAGGCTTTGGAGATGGACGCAAGTTCGTCGAGACTGCCAAAAAAGTAATGGCTGAAAAGAAAAAACCAGTCGTTATCTGGAAGAGCGGAAGAACTGAGGCAGGTGCAAAGCAGGCAGCCTCTCACACCGGCTCACTTGGAGGCTCCAACGCTATCATCATGGGGGCATTCAAGCAAGCAGGAATCATCTCAGTTGAAAGCTACCAAGAACTGGTGGCAGTCACAAAAGCACTTGCATGGCAACCAGCTGCAAAGGGCAACAAGGTTGCAATGTGTAGCAACGGTGCAGGTCCAATGATTGGAGGTATAGACCAGTTTGAAAGACTCGGACTAAAACTAGCAACAATCTCTCCAAAGATCCTAGACGAGATGAAAGCACACTTTCCACCAACCTATGTCATCGGCAAGGGCAATCCAGCAGATGTCACCGGCGGCGCAAACGCAGAAGACTATCGTTATACGATAGAAAAATTCTACGAGGAAAACGACGTAGATGTTGTTATGCCTTGGTTTGTATTCCAAGACGATCCTCTGGAAGAGACAATCATCCAACACCTGGCTAATTTCTCAAAGCAACAGAAAAAGCCACTATTGGTAGGCGGAAACGGCGGTCCATACACGAAGAAGATCTCAGCACTAATCGAAAAAGAAGGCGTGCCAGTCTATGATGATCTTAGAGACTGGACGGCAGCTGCATCTGCACTTGCTCAATGGGGCAAGCACCTCTAAACATTTATTTCAAGTGTGAATTTTTCCTAGAATCATGGCTTTAGTTACGACTTCAAAATCAAACGGAATTGCTATCGTCAAAATCAACAGACCTGACAAGCTAAATGCAATGAACATGGATGTTGCAAGAGAACTCGTTTCTGTATTTACACAACTAGACACAGACAATGATGTCAAAGTAATCATTCTGACTGGAGAAGGCGAAAAGGCATTCTCTGCAGGTGCAGACATTGAATACATGTCAAAGATATCTGCAGATGAGTCAGTCGAATACGCAAAACTTGGACAGCTGGTAACAAACACAATAGAGCTGGTATCCAAGCCGACAATTGCAGCAGTCAATGGATTTGCATTGGGCGGAGGATGTGAAGTTGCAATGTCTTGTGATATCAGAATTGCAGCAGACACTGCTCGCATGGGTCAACCAGAAGTAACAATAGGCATTCCACCGGGATGGGGAGGAACCCAAAGACTGATGAGAATTGTGGGAATTGCAAAGGCAAAGGAACTTGTCTACACTGGCAAAATGATTAAAGCTGATGAGGCAGAAAAAATCGGTCTTGTCAATCAGGTCGTACCGTTGGCATCGCTGATGGAGGAAACCATGAAAATGGCAAACCAGATAGCTGCAAATTCCGTTTCCGGAGTAAAAATGTCCAAAATAGCAATCAACAAGGGACGCAACGCAGATCTCGACACTGGCCTTGGAATCGAGCTTTTAGCATGGAGAAACTGCTTTACCGATCCAGACCGAGAGCAACGAATGACTGCATTTGTAAACAAGTCCAAAAAATAAGCTATACCTAATCTTTTCTTTATTCCTAGTATCATAAAGGTGAAAAGCTTATTATAATTTGGAACGACTTGCACATCATGGCAACTGAACAAACACAAAAACTCGTAACAATCACTCCAAAAGCAGCGGAGAAGATTACCGAGTTCATGAAAGAGGAAGCAGAAAAGCCAGAATACCTTCGAGTTTATGTTCAAGGCGGCGGATGCTCAGGTCTTTCCTATGGAATGGGATTTGAGGCAAAGCCAGAAGAAGACGACACAGTCATCGTCGAGCAAGGCGTCAAACTACTAGTTGACAGCTATTCCCAAGAACACCTCAAGGGAGCAAACATCGACTACATCGAGTCTCTAATGGGATCTGGATTCAAGATTAACAATCCAAATGTTACAAAATCCTGCTCATGCGGACACTCATTCAGCACAGAATAAACTCTTCATTTTCTCATTTTTGTAATTTTTTCAAGCGTAGATCATCATAAGCACTTATATCTGTGATTTGGCAGACTAAGCTATTGATCTTTAGGAGGAATGTTCTCAATTGCCACAAACAGGAATTGTCAAGTATCACGTTAAGCTATCCTTTGAAGTTGATGGACTTGTTGAGAGAGCAGACATCATAGGCGCAATCTTTGGCCAGACCGAAGGTCTGTTAGGCCCAGAGATGAACCTAAATGAGCTCCAACGTCTATCAAAAGTAGGAAGAATAGAAGTAACTGCTACTAGTACTACAAACACCACTAAAGGCGATGCACTAATTCCAATGTCGACAGACGTTGATACTGCCTCGCTGATAGCGGCCGCAATTGAAAGTATTGACAAGGTAGGTCCATTTGACTGCAAGTTCAAGCTTACCGCAATTGAAGATGTCCGTGCCACAAAAAAGGACGACATTATCAAGCGCGCAAAAGAGATCAAGCAGCAATGGGCAACAAAGACCATTTCAGAAGGCGAAACAATGCTCAAAGACATCCACGATGGAACCTCTACTTCTGGTAAACTAACCACATTTGGTAGGGGAAAACTCCCATGCGGACAAGGAGTCTTTGAATCTCCATGGATTATCCTAGTTGAGGGAAGAGCAGACGTAATCAATCTATTACGTGCTGGAATCGACAACTCACTTGCCATCGATGGCGCACGAATCGACGAATCAATCCGAGAATTGTGCGACCAAAAGGACAAGATTGTCGCATTCTTGGACGGAGACAGAGCGGGCGGATTCATTCTCAAGGAGCTCAAAAGCGTAGTCGACATCGACGTCGTTCACAGAGCACCAGAGGGAGTTGAAGTCGAAGAGCTCACGCCGCAACAAATAGCGGATATACTCAGACCAACAATCGAGGAAATGAATAATCCAAAGGCAAAGCCAACCATTTCTGATCCAACCGACAAGCCAATGGCAGAGATTGCAGAAAAGACATTTGCAAAAATAAATGAAACACTAGAAGCAATCGGCCTGGACTCGAGCAGAAACGAGGTCTTTAAGGTTCCAATATCGGAGCTTGTCTCAAAACTTTCAGTTCAATCCGGAATAAAATATCTGATACTTGACGGAATTGTGACACAGAGATTGGTAGATGGTGCAAAGCAAGCAGGCATCGAGTGTGTAATAGGACACCGAGTAGCCAACCTGACTAACAAGGACGGAATTGCTTTGAAGACATTTACTGAACTCGGCGTCGCTTAAGAAAGAGTCTTTAACTCTTTTTTCTCTTTTATTTTTATGTCCGAGCTGAAAATCCAGCATCTTATCACACTTACTGAATTATTGTCCAAAGGCGCTAGGCACAACTATGTTGGTATTACCACATCGACACTTGGCAAAAAAATTGGCAAGTCCCAACAAGCTGCATCAAAACATCTATTGGAATTGGAAGAAGGCGGATTTATCCACAGAATAATGTCGGGCAGAAAAGTATCTGTAAAACTAACACAAAAGGGACATGATCAAATCTCTGATATGTACAATTTGCTAAAGAATAGCTTGGAATCAATTCCATCTGCAATTGTACTTGATGGGACTCTAGTTGCAGGAATGGGTGAGGGCAAATACTACATGTCGCTCAAGGGATATACAAAACAATTCAAGGAAAAAATCGGATACATTCCGTTTCCCGGAACACTAAATGTCAAGCTGAACAAAAAAGAGCAAGTGGAATCACTTCACCAGCTGAACAATATCGAGGCGGCAAAAGTCGAAGGATTCTCAGATGGCAAAAGAACCTACGGATGGGTCAAGTGCTTTGCATGCAAGATTAATGGTAAGGTTGATGCGCAGCTTATCTTGCTAGAAAGAACTCATCATGATCTATCAACAATTGAATTAATATCGAAATTTGAGATTCGCAAAAAACTTGGACTCAAAAACGGCTCTGCAATGTCGATTAAGATTCAGATTTAGATTCCGTGTAGTGCTTCGCCATATTCTTTTTCTATTTTGGAGCTGGAAAACTCAGGAATCGGCGATTGCAATCTTGCGACTCTGACGTTTAGGTCTATATTCTTACATCCATCAGTGATGAATTTTTCCTGGTGCACCTGATCATAACCCAATGCGATAATATCTGGTCTGACCTTTGACACTGTCTTGAAGATATCGCCATCGTTACCAATGAGGCACAAATCTACTACCTGAAGGGAATTGATTAGCTCTTGGCGTTGCTCTTCGGAATGCAACGGATGTCTTTTTTTCATGCGTACGGCTGTATTTCCAGTAGCAATAACGACAACTAGGACATCGCCTAGGGCTTTTGCCGCATTGAGCGTGTAGATGTGGCCTGGGTGAATAATATCAAAGACACCTCCTGCAAGAACCACATGTAGAGTAGTTCTACCGAAGTCTGTTAGGGTGTTATTTTCTGTTACCATGAGATTTTTTTTCAGATTTGCAATTCTTTCATTGATGTATGATTCCGAAAGATTTGTCTTTTTGATTATGTTTTCAATGAGATCTTCTTTTGTGAACTGGCAGGCAAACATCGATGCCAGAATTTTTTTGTCTATTACATCCAATGCATCAATTCTGCAGTGGCGTGGCTTTTAATTTGTTCTATAGTTCCGGCTCTATCCCCTTGGCAATTCGCAAGGCATCAACTAGACCATCTGCATATCCGATAGATAATATGGCAAGCTCATCCTGGCCTTGCGAATAGAATCTCTCTGCATCCTTGATGTACAAGTCTGCATTTTCCAAAACACTGGCAAATTCCTTGGAATCTTTGTAGTGCGGTGTTATTTGGTCCAGTGCACGCCGTACCATTGGGATGTATTTTTTCATCATTTGTGCAGATATCTTTTCTATTTTTGGAGTATTGTCTTCTGGCGGATTGATACAATTAGCTAGTACCTTTAGCGCATCGGATTCCGTGAAATGCATTATGCCGGGTATGATTATTGTGTGCGGCGGTGCACCAAAGTCCACATTTAATGCTGAAAATTTTCCGGCAATGATTTTTTGATTAGCCTCTCCAATTCTTGATGCTACAATTCCGTATGTTTCTCCGGAAAAGACCTTTCTTGCTTGCTCTTTTTCCTGCTCTAGCAGGCTTGATATTGCATCCTTTGGATCCAAAAAGAAGTTCTTGTTTTGATTCCATTCTAATAGTACAATGGTGTGGTTGCCCAGCTTGAGATTCTCAAATATTGTGTAATATGCAGTGGCCGATGGGATTCCGCTCATTATTGTTACCGTTTTTCCAACTTTGTAAAAGTGCAGACCGCACTCGCCAATCAAAGATGTTATGGCAGATGATGCGTGAATTGTATCGGTTTTAGTGCCGTCTTGTATTGCTCGGACCCGCAATTCTATATGCGTAGTTGCAATGTACGGGTCGCCATATGATAATAATGCAACGGTATTGGTTTTTGCAACTTCGAGAATTTCTTTGCCGTCTTCAACTAGCCACCTTGGAGCTAGTCTGAACTGTCCCTTGGTTAATTGCTGGAGAAATTTTGTCTGGTCTTCCGACATGGGACTGGTAAACTGCTCAAAATACACAATATCTGATTCTGAGATTATCTTACGGGATTTTTCTGATATTGCATCCGGGCCGCCAATTCCTAGGCCGACAAACCAGAGCATTACTTGTCGGTTCTAGAATCGTGCAGTCGTTTTAGATGGTTCAGCATATTTCGGATTACCTCGATTCCTCTGAGGTATTCATTCATCGATACCTTTTCGTCTATTGTATGCGATGCATGAGGATCTCCTGGACCATATGTCACTACTGGGATGTTCCACAGAGTACCGATAATGTTCATGTCTCCGGTTCCAGTCTTTCTGATCAATGCAGGTCGCTTGTGCTCTACATCCATTACCCCTAATGTGAATGCCCGAACTAGGGGCGAGTTCATTGGCGCCTCAAACGGTTCTGTTTCGTCTATAACAGAATAGACTGCCTCTACCTGCTGCTTTATTGCCAGCTCGGATACTTTGGTTGAGATTTTCTCGCCTACAGATTTGCAGTTTAGTGTGACTGGAATTCTGATATCAATTATGGTGTTGCATTCTTTTGGGGTGACGTTGTGGCTGTCTCCTCCCTTGATTTCTGTAATAGTGGCAGTTAGCATCATTCCCTTGGATTGGCCTTCCTGGTTTTCCTCAAGGGATTTTTTGAGCTCGCTTGTAAACTTCATGGACTCTTCTATTGCATTTCTTGCAAGCCATGGCGCGGATGCATGTGCAGAATCACCCACATTGATTTTGAGATTGATTGCAATTCTTCCTTTGTATGCTATAGTGACATTTGTGATTCCTGATGGCTCGCCAAAAACTGCATAGTCGATGTCTAGCTTTTGCTTTGCCAGGTTTTTGATTCCAGTTGCATTTCCTTCTTCATCAACAGCTCCGACAAAGATTATTGTTCCGTTGTGTCTGTGGACCGTGGACGCTGCCAAAAGCATTGCCATTAGTGGTGCCTTGGCATCAGACGCACCTCTTCCATATAGAAAATCACCTTCCTTTCTTACTTTGACCTTACCTGGTACAGTATCCATGTGACCACAAAGCAAAACTCGAGGAGAACCAGAGCCTATAGTTGCAATCAGGTTTCCTACTTCATCTATTTTGATATTTTCAAATCCTAAATCATCGCACTTGTCTGCCAGAAATTCTGCCATTGGCTTTTCAGCTAGCGATGGTGTGTAGAGTCGCAATGCCTTTTCCAGCATTTTGATTGAAAACCTTGGTGTAACTGTAAATGACGAGTCCATTTTTTATTTTCCTGATTTAACTGCGTATTCTAAAATCTTTCCAGCTATGTTTACGCCTGTCACTCGTGCTACATTTCTGTATTCGGTGGTGTTGTTTATTTCATGTACTACTAAGCCGCGTTCTTTGCTTTCCATCAGATCGATTCCTACAATTTGCCCTTGGACACATTTTCTTGCCTTGATGCAGATTTCTTCGAGTTCTGGTGTTATCTTGCATATCTCGGCCGTTCCACCAAGGTGAGTGTTTGTCTTCCAGTTTTCTGTAGTGGAGTTGCGGTATATTGCTCCTACTACATCGTCACCAATTACAATGGCTCGAATGTCCCTTGGAGGCCTTTGGACAAACTCTTCCATGTAGTGAATTTGGTAAATTGGATACATTTTTTCTCGCTCTTCTATGATTCCTTCGGCTGACTCTCTATTGTTTAGTCTCTGTACCATTCTTCCCCAGCTTCCTACGGTCGGCTTGATTACTTTGGGATAGCCCATTTTGTCTAAAGCATCTAAAGCGGAATCTTTGGAAAATGCCACACTAACATATGGCGTTTCAATTCCTGCGTTTTTGAGCAACATATGCGTGAATAATTTATTTCCTGCATAGACTCCGCAGTACAAATTGTTAATGACATTTGCACCCATTCCTTCTAGCGCTGCAGTTGCGTGCAAGTTCCTGTAGTAGCTGACGCATCTTTGCAGTACCGTGTGGTATTGGGATTTTTTATCAACATCTAGTACAAGATTCTTACAGTCTACCATCTCGATTTTAATGCCGAGCTTGTCGGCAGCTTCGGTGAGTGCTTTTTCTTCAGGTCGAACAGTATCGTAGAGAATCGTTATCGGGTGGCTCACTGGCCCCAGTCCTCTCCGACGCTTTGAGCTGGTTTTAGCCCAAATCCGCCTGAGGATTTGATTATCTCAAAGCTTGCTCCGCAATCGGGACAAGTTACCAATTCGCCTTCTACGGCATCACTTGGAATTGAAATATCTGAATCACATTCAGCACATTTTGCCATGTTAATCCTTACTGTCCTTAGCATCATTAATTATCTTTCTTTCAAGCTTGTTATCCAGTGGGATTTCCAATAGGTCGCCCATTCTGAGGTTTTTAAGACCTGCAGCGACTGCTTTTGCTTGGTTGTCGTCTTTTGGCAGTCCTAGCAAAGACATGAGATATGCCGAGCCGCTTTTACCAGCTAGCTCCCCGAATACTATTCTTCGTCTATTGCCAACTACTCTTGGTGGGATTGGCTCGTAAGCTGCCGGATTTCTTAGTATGGCTGCCAAGTGGGTTCCAGCCTTGTGCTTGTATGCTGTTGGTCCAACTATTGGCTTGGAGTCATATGGTGGAATGTGTGTGTATTCTTCGATCATTCTGGATAGGTCAGTTAACATGTCTAGTCTGAAATCATTTGGTGACTTGTACAGATACGTCATGGCTACTGCCACTTCTGCTAGTGAGGGAATACCTGTTCTTTCTCCGATGCCGTCTATTGTGGTGTGGATTTGCTCAGCTCCGGCATCTATTCCTGCAAATGCGTTTGCAACTGCCAGGCCAATATCATTATGACAGTGAACATCTAGTGGCACTTTGATCTTTTCTTTAACCATTTTAACGAAATTGAACATGCCTTTGGGTCGCATAATTCCTACGGTGTCTGGGAGACTGATTCTGTCGACTCCGGCTTCTTCGATTGCCTTGCATACTTTGAGCAAAAACTCTGGGTCTGCACGCGAGCCGTCCTCTACAGTAAATCTCATCTTTAGTCCGTGTGATTTTGCATACTCTACAGTTTCTACAGCACGTCTGAGTGCTTCTTCTCGCGTGATTCTGAGCTTGTCCTTCATGTGGATATCAGATATGCCAAGATATGTTGCGGTCCATTTTGGATCACACTTTAGCGCAACATCGACGTCTTCTTTTAGTGCACGAACATGTGCAACAATGTCTGCTTTGAGGCCTTGTTTGATTATGGTTTTAGTTGCCTCAAAATGATCTTCAGATACTACTGGCGAGATTTCAATTTGGTCTACGCCAAAATAATCAAGCATCCATGCTATCTGGATTCTTTGCTTGTTGGTAAATGTAACACCTGGGTGCTGCTCTCCCTCTCGTAGAGTGCTATCCAGCACGCGGATTCTTTTTGGTTTTTTGTCGTACTCGTTGTGCAAATGCGCGTAATAATTTGGGTCGTTCAATGTTAGAGAAATCAAGCCGGAATACTTGATATAAACATATTCGTACTAGAAACGGCACAAATCAGAGAAAAGTGTAGTGATTTTCGGCTAAAAACGAAAAAAGTGATTCGAATTTCGTCTTACGTTACTTCGCGCAGAATTATCACAGTGTTGGTATCAGATACGCCTTGAACTTTTCTTAGTGCGTCAATTGCCAGATTTATCTCTGTGATGTTTGGAGATGAAATCACAACTGCAATATCGTATTGACCAGTGATCTCGTAGACTGTCTTTACTCCGTCTAGTTTTGTTAATCGTGCTGAAACCTTGGATGTGTCCATGGATGACTCCACTGATATCAGAACAATTGCTTTTGTTGCATTTTGTTCGCCTATCTCAATTGTGAATTTTTTGATAATCTGATTGTCAGTGAGATTTTTGACTCGACGTCTTACTGCGGATTCTGAAAGTTTGAGCTTTTTGCCGATATCTACAAAGGACTCTCTGGAATCATCTCTTAGAATTCTTAGGATTTCGTCGTCTACTTTATCCTTGTACATTCTTTCTTCTTTCAGATTCCTTGGTAAATAACTTATCGAGAATTTCCAAGACTTTGGTTATCTCAACCTCGGTCATCACTAGGGGTGGCAAGAATCGCAGTATGTTTCTGCCAGAATATAGCAGCAGAACGCCTTCTTGGATGCCGTCCATGAGAATATCCTTAACCTCGAACTTCATCTCTACACCAATCATCATTCCTTTTCCTCGGACCTCTCGGATAATACTGTGTTTTTCTTTTAGCTTTTCTAATCCATCCATAAAGAACTTGCCAACCTTTGCTGCGTTGTCGACTAGTCCGTCTTGTGTTAGGGCTTGGATAGTAGCAATGCCAGCTGCACAAGACAATGGGTTTCCGCCAAATGTTGACGAGTGCTCACCCTTGCTCATTGCCGCCAAAATGTCGGGTCTTGTCAAAGTAGCACTCATTGGCACACCGCCTGCAATTCCTTTAGCTAGGCAAATGATATCTGGCGTCGTATTCCAGTGATCACACGCCCACATTTTTCCAGTTCTGCCCAATCCGGCCTGGATTTCGTCAAAGATTAGAAGAATTCCGCGCTCATCGCATAATTTTCTGACATCCTGTAGAAATCCTGGAGGAGATACATTGATTCCGCTTTCTCCCTGAATTGGCTCCATTATCACAAATGCAGTATCAGAGTCGATTTTTTCTCGCAAAGATGCAATGTCGCCAAATGGCGAGAATGCAACTTTTTCCACCAACGGCATGAATGCCTTTCTGTATTTTGGATTGAACGTAACTGATAATGATCCCAAGGATTTTCCGTGGTATGATCCGTTCATTGCAATCATTCCAGATTTGTTTTGTCTAATTGTGCTTTTAGAGCTGCAACAACTCGAGGGTTTCTGTGACCAACTAGAGCGACTCCGTATCCACCCATACAGTCCAAGTATTCTCGTCCGTTGATGTCGTAGAGTTTTACTCCCTCGCCGCGTTCTATTGTGACTGGGAATCTTTGGTACATGTTGCCCAGGTAACTGTCTTCAGTCATTTTGTAATCACCGTGCATTTTGTGTGAGATATTGCAGACGATACTGGGTTTTCTCGCTGGCCGTTGCCAATTAGTGCTTCTTTTACACCCATATCTAGCGCTTCAGTTGCAGCTAGTATCTTCTTTTCCATTCCAAATCCAACCTTTGGTCGAATCTCTTTGGCTTCAGCATTTGTTAGTTTTTCTACCAACTTGTCGTTCATTAGCAGGCCGTCCACATTAGTAATGAATAGAATTTTGTCGCTCTGGATTGCCCCTGCAACATTTGCAGCTGCTCGGTCTCCATCTATGTTCAGCATGTCAAATTCCTTGCTTACTGCTATTGGGGAGATGACCGGTGTGTATCCTTTTTCTAGTAATAATTTTAGCAATTCTCCGTTTTACCTTGGTTACCTTGCCTGTATAGCCGCCATCGATTATCTGCTTTCTTCCCTTGTCGTTTACTATTACCAACTTTTCCTTTCTTTCTGCCAAAAATATCTGGCCGTCAATTCCTGACAATCCTATGGCATTGATGCCGTGTTTTTGCAACATCTGTACAATGGCTTTGTTGATTTTGCCGGACATTACCATCGTGAATATCTCTGCAGTTTCCTTGTCGGTGTATCTTGATTTGATTCCACCAGGCGATACTACAAACTTTGGCTCCTTACCTAATAGTTCACAGGTTCTGGTTACCTCTTTTCCTCCACCATGCACAAGAATTACTCCTTCTTGTTCTGCAACTTTTTTGATATCAGTAATGGTGGATGGATGAAGGTTTTCGACGACGCTTCCGCCGATTTTGATTGTAATCATTTTTTTAAACTGGGGTTAGCGGCGAATACTTGAGGCCGTCCATCTCATCAAAGCCTGCCATGATGTTCATGTTTTGTATGGCAGAGCCTGCGGCGCCCTTCATTAGGTTATCAGATGCAGATAATGCAACTAGTCTGTGATTGTCTTCATCAATGTCAAATCCGATGTCACAAAAGTTGGAACCAACTACGAACTTTGGATCTGGGAACTTGTATAGGCCCTTTTTGTCACGGATTAGTCTGATGAATCTCTCATCTTTGTACATTTCACGGTACATCTTCCACAATTCAATTTCGGTAACCTCTCTTGTGAGAAATGTGTGATTTGTACACAAGATTCCTCGAACAATATCCACAGCATGTGGACTCATTGATACTTTGATTGGTTTTCCTGCAATCTCTGATAGTTCTTGCTCAATCTCTCCGGTATGTCTGTGCTTTGCTGGCTTGTATGGTCTAATGACACCAGAACGCATTGCGTGGTGTGTGCCTGCCACACTGCCTGCTCCAGCACCTGAAGAGCCAATTTTAGAATCTACTATAATATGTTCAGTATCGATAATGTTGTTTTTCACTAGTGGAGCTATTGCCAGCATTGAGGTTACTGCCATGCATCCCGGACACGATACTAGTTGAGCATTTCTGATCTTCTCTCTGTGCAGTTCTGGTACGCCAAAGACTGATTTTGCCAGGTATTCTGGGTGTGGGTGCTCCCATCCGTACCATTTTACATATGCGTCCTTGTTGTGCAATCTATAATCCGCTGATAAATCAACAACTTTGAGGCCTCTATCGTACAGTGCTTTTACTATCTCAGTTGCTGTTCCATGTGGAACTGCAGTGAAAACCAAGTCGCACTTGTCTGATATTTTATCATAGTCTAATTCTGAAAATGTTAACTCTGTAAATCCTTTAAGTGCTGGTTGGACTCGATGCAAGTACTCTCCTACATACTGTCTTGAGGTAACTTGGGTGATCTCTACTTTTGGATGAGTGACCAATAATCGTAGCATTTCTCCTCCAACATAACCGGATGCTCCGATGACTCCTACACGTAACATGTTCCTACAATGTAGGCGGTATAATTTATTGTATTCTGCATCAGAAAAAAATTTATTCAATTTCATATAGTTCAGTTTTTGTTGGCAAAATCCGATCGCGATTTGGTAAAAAAACGAAAAGCTGACTATAACCGAAGCCGCTACAAAAAAGACCCGGCATTCAAGGAGAAAGTAAAAGAATCGTACAGAAAATGGTATGCTAAAAACAAAAAATCCGTAATCGAGAGAATCTCAAAAAATCGCCAGAAAAACCATTCAGATTATCTGCAATATCAAAAAGAGCACTATCGATATCTGAAATATAGAAGAAAGTATGCTTCAAAAAGTGGTTAGAACTATTTTCTAATTTGAGAAACTGCGAATTTTACCATTTCTTGTGGAATATTTTTCTTGGCAACTCTTGCCAATCCTTTGAATTCAACGGTGTTATTCACTTCATGGCATACTAGACCACGAGCTTTGTCCTCCATCAGATCAATTCCGAGGATTCCGCCGCCTACAGCTTTTGATGCTTTGAGGCAAATGTCTTCTACCTCTTTAGTAATCTCGCACAATTCTGGGTCTCCACCTAATGCAATGTTTGTCTTGAAATCTCCTTGAGATTTTCTGTACATTGCAGCTATGACCTGGTCGCCCACAGTTATTGCGCGTATGTCACGTGGTGGTCTGTCAATCATTTCTTGTAAATAGTAAATTCTGTCATGTGAGCCGTCCTGGATATCGCGCATCTCTATGATTGCCTCGGTAGTATCCTTATCTCGCAATGGCATCACACCACGACCCCAACTTCCAATGACTGGTTTTATCACAATTGGATAGCCAACTTTGTTTATCAAATTCATTGCTTCTTCGGAAGAAAATGCAAAGTATGTCTTTGGTGTAGGAACACCGGCTTTTTTCAACAACAACGATGTGACCATTTTGTTTCCGCAATTGTCAGCAACTTTGTGGGAATTAATCACTGGAATATCTAAAAATTCTAAACAAGAGGTAAAGTGCAAGCCTCGAAAATAGCTGACACATCTTTCTAGGACAACGTCGCCAACTTGTACATCGGCGCGTTTGCTTTCTGTGCTTAACTGGGTTATCTTTGCATCCAGCATTATTGTATCGTGACCAAGTGTGTTTGAGGCATCTTGGAGCATCTTCTCTTCTAGCCTTATTCGGTCAAAGACGATACAAAACTTGGACAACTATTCTCCCCAGTCTTCGCCTACGCTTTCTGCAGGTTTCAGTGATACGTTTGAGCCGCTTTTAGTTGCGATTTCAAAGTCTGCGCCACATTCTGGGCAAGAGACTATCTCTCCAACTGCTGCATCATCCGGGATGTTGATTCCTGCGTCACATTCTAAACAATTCATTACGATCCTTCTCACCTCTTGTTTGATAATTTATTAGCTTCTGTTGTTTGCAATCCCCACAATTCCACAAATCCTGTTGCCTTTCTTTGATCAAAGGCAGAGCCCTTGCCGTAGGTTGCAATGTCATGACTATACAAAGAGTACTTGGATTTTCTTCCAACTACTCGGAAGCTTCCTTTGTACAGTTTTAGCTTTACAGTTCCAGTCACTGTTTTTTGGGACTGGTCGATGAACTTGTCCAGATCACGCTTTAGTGGGTCTTGCCACAAACCGGAATAGGCAAGCCATGTCCATTCTTGGTCTACTAGACTCTTGAACTTGTTTTGGTGTTTAGTGTGGACCATTTTTTCTAAATCGGAATGTGCTTCTATCAGGCATAGAGCGGCTGGGGTCTCGTATTCAATTTCTAGATATCTTGCCTTGTCTGGTAGATTCTTTGTTTTTACCCAGATGAATGCATCCTCTGGCGGTTCATTGTATGGGTCTTCTAGGTTTCCGCCTTCTATGGCTCTGCCCCAAAGGTTTTGATCAATTGAAAATTTCTTTGATACTGAATCGATTGGAATTCCGTGCTTGTTTGCAAATTCTAATTCTGTCGTTCTGTCTAGGTTTAGGTCTCTGATTGGCGCAATAATTGGGAGATTGGAACCAGAACCAAATGTTACATCAAATCTTACCTGATCGTTTCCTTTGCCTGTGCAGCCATGTGCCAGTGCATCGACTTTTTCTTTCTTTGCAATTTCCAGAACCTTCTGTGCAATTAGTGGCCTAGCTAGCGAAGTTGCTAAACAGTATTTGTTTTGGTATAGTGCGTTTGCCTTGATTGAAGGATGGATGAAATCCTCGACAAACTCTTTTTTCGCATCTATATTGTAATGGCGTAGTACACCGAGATTCTTTGCTTTGGCTGCAATTTTTTTCTGGTCGCTTCCCTCACCTACATCTATGGTAACAGTGATGACATCCATACGATGTTTTTCTTGTAGGTATTTGATTACAACTGAGGTGTCCAGTCCACCAGAAAAAGCAAGTACTGCCTTTTGTTTCATTAGAGCTTTTCCGTTAAATGATTTGCATTTATCCTTTTTGCTGATCGAATTTTGGAATCTCAAAAAATTTTTCATTCTAAGAATTTGGAAAAAATTTCGAGCCACGACATTAGCTAAAGCTGAAGCTAAATTCCGATCAATATTTAACCGAATTTTCATAACGCTGTTTTATGAAAATCCTGCCTTTAGCTGGTGTTGCAGCTTTGGCAGTCATTGTTATTTTGGTAGTTTTGAGCGTGATTTCGCCTTCAGAATCCGACAAAAACCAGGTCAGAGTGGTGTTTTTTGCAAACATCTCACATGCCGTACCTATTGTGGGTATAGAAAATGGGTACTTTGCCGATCAGCTTGGCGACACACAAATCAAGACAAGAATTGTCGATAGCGGCCCAGAAGCAATAGAGGCCTTATTTGCAAATTCCGCAGACTTGGCGTATGCCGGACCTGCACCCTTTGTCAACGGTTATGTCAAATCTGGCGGCCAAGGAATCAAGATTCTATCTGGCGCGGCGTTCAACGGAGCAAGCTTTGTGGTGCAACCAGATTCTGGAATTGTCCAACCATCTGATTTAGCTGGCAAAAAAATCGCGGCTCCGTTTGTTGGAAACACACAGGACGTCTCTCTGAGGAATTATCTGACACAAAACGGACTGCAATCGGCAGAAAAAGGAGGCAATGTCATTATCTATAATATTGCAAATGCGGAAATTAATACAATATTTGCCAAAAAGGAAATCGACGCTGCCTGGGTTCCAGAGCCTACTGCTACAATGTTAGTTGATAATCTTGGCGGAAAACGGCTGTTCCAAGAACAAGATCTTTGGCCGAATAAAAAATTCCCGTCAGTTGTATTGATTGGACGTGCTGACTACATCCAAAAGCATCCGGATATTGTACAAAAATGGCTAGTTGCTAATCAGCAAGCAATCAATTGGATTAATCAAAATCCTGATCAGACAGAATCGATTTACATCAAATTCTATAAAATACATACCGGCAAGACACTAAAGCCAAACATTGTCCATGATTCGTTTTCCAATATTGTCTATTCTTCGGATATTGATGCCAAATCAATCAAGATTTTTGCCGAGCGTGCGTATTCCTTGGGGTATCTTGGCAGAAACGGCTACAATCTGGATGACATTTATGCAAAGGCTGCGGAGGCTAGTCCATGGCAAAACTAGAAGCACAAAATATTGTAAAGTACTTTGAGCATGACGGCAAGCCGCTCAAGGCACTTGGCGGAGTAAGCTTTACCGTAGAAGATGGCGACTTTGTATGCTTGGTTGGCCCATCTGGATGCGGCAAGTCCACGTTTCTGAGAATAGCTGCAGGATTGCAAAAGCCTGACGAAGGCCAAATTCTACTAGATAACAGACCGATTACAAAAACAGGACCTGACAGAATAATGGTATTCCAAGAAGGTGCACTGTTTCCGTGGTTAAAGGTTCGCGACAATGTTGAATTTGGATTAAAGATTGCAGGAATTCCTGAATCTGAAAGGCGAGAGATATCTGACAGATATCTGGACATGATGCAGCTATCAAAATTTGCCAATTCGTATACGTATCAGCTGTCTACTGGAATGAGACAAAGAGTTGCAATAGCTCGAGCACTTGTAATGGATCCTGAGATTTTACTAATGGATGAGCCGTTTGCTGCTTTGGATGCGCAGACTAGGGATTTGTTATTGGTAGAAATGCAAATGATCTGGCAGAAAACAAAAAAGACCATAATATTTGTCACACATAGTATAGCAGAATCTACTATTTTGGGTAACAAGGTTGTAGTGTTTACTCATCGACCGTCAACTATTAAAAAAATAATTCCTATTGATCACAAACGACCAAGATTGGTGGATGACGAAGCTCTGATTCCGTACCAAAAAGAGATCTCGGCATTGTTGCGACCTGAGGTCAAGGCAACGGAGGAAACATCATGAAGATAAATTCTATCGGCAAAAAAATTGCATTCTACGTGGGTATTGTGGCGGTATGGCAGATACTGTCGTCTGCAAATATTTGGCCAAATAGCGTCTTTCCCAGTCCATATGATGTGGGGCAGGACTTGTGGTTTGGAGCTATTGATGGCACATTGTGGATTGGTATTGGTACTAGTCTTTGGAGGCTGGCAGCTGGCTTTACAATTGCAGCTATAGGTGGTATTGCGCTTGGAATACTGATGGCACGAGTTAAGACGGTAAATGAAACCATTGGCTCTATTGTACTGGGATTGCAGTCTATACCTTCTGTTGCATGGGCTCCATTGGCCATAGTCTGGTTTGGATTGACTGATGCAGGAATTATTTTTGTTACCGTGGCAGGAGCTCTGTTTGCGGTTACTATCAATACTTACACTGGCGTCAAGAGCATCAATCCTGACTTTATTGCAGCTGCTCAGAACATGGGTGCCAAAGGCGAGCAGCTTGTGACCAAGGTCTTAATTCCAGCTGCGTTTCCATATCTGATCACTGGATTCAAACAAGGTTGGGCATTTGGATGGCGTGGTGTTATTGGTGCGGAACTGTTGTTTTCATTTTTGGGTCTTGGATTCTTGCTAAATGTTGGACGACAGCTGTCTGATGTATCTCAGGTGATTTCTATGATGCTAGTTATTATGATAATTGGAATTGTCATTGACGGTCTTATCTTTAAGAGATTAGAGGATAAGGTAATGGCTAGATGGGGATTAAGATAATTAATTTTAGAATATATCAATAGTGATTATTTCTTAATCTTCAATGACACCAAAAATGCAATAATGCAAATCCCAACGGCAAAATACATCACAGCAGATTCCTTGTACCAAAATGCAATGCTTCCGGCAACTACAGGACCTATCACATTTGCAATGGATATAGTAGAATTGAACACGCCAGTAGAAGTCGACTTTGGATTGTTCTCCATTAGATGAATGCTTCCACCAATGTACAAAAACGCCCAAGTAATTCCAACCAAAGCCATGCAGGGAATCGCCATCCACCAGCTATTCATTACAGCCATTCCTGCGAATACAAATACGGTCAGACCAATACCGATTTTGAATTTTGTAACGTCTTTCATTGTTATCTTGCCTGCCATCAGATTCATCAAGACAAAGGCAGATGCGGTATTGGCAATGTACACAATAGACACCTCATACAACTTTGCGCCAAATACCTGAGTCAGCACCAATGGCAAAATAGTCCAAACCGAAGTAGCCCCAATATGCCGTAACAAAAGAGACAAAAACAGATACTTGTTTCGTATAATGACTTTTTTCGTGGCGCCTGATTCTACTTCTTTCTGCATGGTATAATGCGGTAACCTAAAAGAAAATGCAAGGCCTACCAAAAACAAGCCCGCACTAATCAGAAATATTGTTTTTTCGTTATTTGCAATACCGGCAGCTACAATTCCTGCCATCCATCCTAGGGCATGAAATGATATCACGGATGCGACCTTGGACTTGTCCTTGCCTGATTCATAGGTATACGCAAGCATTGCAGGAACCATCATGCCAGATGCAACACCTGCTCCCAGTCTGACCAAAAGCAGGTAAAATGAATTGTCCGCGATGTAATGCAGGCCAAACATCACTGCACAGCTGACAAATCCTATTCGGATAAACGTCAGACGAACTCCTTTGGCATCCGATATTCTGCCAAAGTACAGACTGGACAAAATCTGTGCCAAAAAGAATGAAGCAATCGTCAAGCCAACTTCAAAGATATTGCTAGTCAATGACTGAGCCAAAATGGGCATGAAAACGTACACTATAGAAACCCCAGAATGCTGGAAAAATGTCGCACCACGTAGTAAGTTGTTTATCTGCATGAAACGCTTGGATTCAAAATCTGATTAATTTAATTCAAAGTGACTAGGTCACAAAATATTCCGCATCTGGATGATGCACAACTATAGCTGCAGTGGACTGTTCTGGTATGATTTGGCCCGCTTCTGTAAGTGTCATGCCAGATTTTGTAGGATCTATTAGCTTCCATACCAAATGGTGCTGTGAAACATCTGGGCAGCTTGGATAACCCCATGAATATCTAAGGCCTTTCTTGCCTATTTTCAACTCTTGGCGTATTTTTTCATTAATCATTTCAGCCATTGCTTCTGCAGTTTCCACTGCCAAGCCGTGTAGATAGTAAGCATCAGTGTATCTGTCCTCTTTGTTCCATTTGTCGATTATTTCCTGGACTTTATTTCCTACTGTAACAGACTGGAATGCAACAATATCATTTTGGCCAAAATAATCGGACAGGCAAAGATGCTTGCTCTGCGAAGACCTTGGAAAATCAAACTCTACTTGGCCGTTTGGACCATCGACTAACAGTTTTCTGTCTTTACCGTGACATGTGAAATAACCATAGACTGCCCTTGGCTCAAAGAGTTTCTCATCAATTACCTTTTTCTTCCATTCTTCGAATAATTTTTCGCCTTCAATATCCGCATTTTCAAGGCCACGTCCTCGAAGACCCCATGACAACACAAAGAGCGATTTTTTGGACAAATGTTTCCATATTTCTTGCAGATCAAAATCCTTTGGCTCTAGTCGTATCGACTTGTTCAGTATTGGTGCAACTGGCGGCGTGACCGGCTTTACATCGGATCGTGGCAGCTCGTCCTGTGATTTTTCAATTTTAGTCTCCTTCCAAGACTCTACTTTGGATTTCCAATCTTGGATAAACTGGGTTTTCTCAGATGATACAAGTCTATCCATTGTCTTTAGGCCATCAAACATTGTCTTGCAGTAAAACACGCCGTGTGGATAAATGGAGCCCTCCTTTGCAATTCGATTAATGTAATTAGAGTTGATTGCAGCACCGCCACACAACACAGGAATTTCTATCTTGTTTTCTCGTGCAAATTCCACAAAGACCTGCATCTGCTTTGATGTAGATACTAGTAATGCAGACAAGCCAATCGCATTTGGCTTTACCTCGTTGATTTTCTCTACAAACTTTTGCAGAGGAACTTGTTTTCCAAGATCGTAAACGGTATAGCCGTTATTTTCAAATATTGTCTTGACCAAGTTTTTGCCAATATCGTGCACATCCCCGTATACAGTGCCAAGTACCAGCTTGCCCTTACTCGTGCCCTCTTCCTTTAGCAGATATTTTTCTAATTCAACAACTGATGCCTTCATACATTCGGCAGATTTGAGAACAAACGGCAAAATCAGCTCACCCGCGCCAAACTTGTCACCGACTTCCTTCATTGCTGGTAGCAGATCGTCGTTTAGCGTGGCAATTGCAGCATCATGAGTTGTCTCTTTTGGAGCATTGATGACTAGCTTGCCGTCTTTTTCAGACACAATGTTTTTCTGGTTTATTTTCTCAGCTATGGCAGATACTACATCATTTTCAATTCCCTCCTTGAGTCTATTCACAATTCTAAAATTGGCACGTTTTCCAGCAGGCCAGCTTGGGTCAACTTCGACTTTCTTAGTGCTAGTAACCTGTGCGCCAAACTTTTCAAAATGAGCAATCACTTCTGCCAAAGCATTTGGGTGCGTATTGAATATCAAATCCTCTACTATTTTGCGCTCATGAGAATCAATTTCCGTGTAAGGCACTATCTCCTTGGCATTTACTATGGCAGAGTCAAGGCCTGCTTTGACAGCATGATACAAAAATACTGAATTTAGAATCTTGCGAGCAGCTGGAGCAAGACCGAACGAAATGTTGCTTAGACCTAGCGTGGTAAATGCATTTGGAAATCTCTTCTTAACTAGTCTAATTCCTTCTAGTGTATTCTTACCTGCATCCAAAAATTCTGACTCACCCGTTGCCAGTGTAAATGTCAGAACATCAAAGACATACTGGTCTTCGCGCAAGCCATATTTTTTTCCAGTCTCATACAATAATTCTGCAGTCTCTACTTTTTCTTGCGGAGTCTTTGCCATGCCTTTTGGGCCAATGCAAAGCGCAATTGCAGGCAAACCATATTTTGCCATGATTGGTGCAAGCTTGTGAAATCGAGAGCCATCACCTTCAAGATTAATCGAGTTTATCATTGGCTTGCCAGGGATTTGATCAACTGATGATTCTATTACACTAGGATCAGTAGAATCAATCACTAATGGGGCATCTATTTCTAAAGATAATCTCTTTACCAATTTTTTCATAAAGTCTAATTCGTCAGCTCTTTCAGTAGTTGCAACGCAGACATCAATACAATGCGCGCCGTCTTCTACTTGGTTTCGAGCCAAGTCAATCAAGCCATCAAAGTCATCTGACAACACCATCTGCTTTGCCTTTTTGGAGCCCTGCGTGTTCAACCTCTCGCCGATTATCATTGGCGCAGGCTCTTGTCGCAGTTCTACTGCCTTTAGTGCGGAGCTAACCCTTGGCGTTTTCATCGTATGTTGTGGCATTTTGTAAATATATGACACTTTTTCTATTTTTGACCCTCTGATTAGGCGTGTTTTTCAATATGTAGACTATGTATTTTTGTCAAAAAAGGACACAAACAAATCCAAATAATACTTTTAATCCAGTCGGAGTTTCCTACTTTGATATAGACTACATGTCGGGCAAAGCCTATGATAATAGAGATATTGTTACAATTCGCTACAAATTCGAAGGACTGAAAGAAGAAACGATCCAGTGTACATATTTCCAGTACAAAAATCTCAAGGATCTACCCGACATGGAAATATGTGAGATAATAAAAAATGAATCAGAATAGAATTATTCAGACATCTTTTTGACAAAATCCGAAATCAGATCATCGCTAAATGTTACTGTCTTGTCGTCGACGAGTGTTTTGATTTTTTGCCAGTCTGCGCGAGTCATCTTTTTTGTCTGCATCAAACCTGCAGTCACCAAGATGTTCAGTACAACTGAAAGACTCCAAGTTTGGTCAGTCTTTTCGATTAGTCGTGCCTGAATTCTTCGCACCTTTGTCTCTATTTCCTTTTCCAATGTTATGCTTTTCTTGCTTTTTGGAACTGACTTTGGTGTTGCTGTCATGTTGCCATTCTATGTTCTGAATATAAAAATCCCATCTGCCAAATTTGGAAAAGTCACGCTCTACTCTGTTGTGATAGTACTAATGAACAACACAAGAGTTTTTTTATCAGATGCAACATCTACAGGCAAATGCAGTTTCAGATTCTCAAAGACCCGATGAGTATACTAGAGGTCCATATGAGCAAAGGCGAATCAATAATTGCAGAGGCAGGTGCCTTGGTCTATCTCAAAGGAGACATAGAAATCAAGACCAAAATGCGTGCAAACGTGCTCAAAACAGTCAAGGTTTCTTTTTTGGGAAGCGAGTCATTCTTTGTAAACGAGTATATTGCGAAAGAAGATGGGTGCTCACTGGGATTAACAGGTCCGCCGGTTGGCGATATTGTGGAAATCCCAATAACACCAAATGACGGCTATATTGTGCAGTCAGGATCATACATCGCATCAACTCCTGGCGTTGAAATTGACACAAAATGGCAGGGCTTTACAAAAGGAATTTTTGGCTCGGAGTTTTTCATGTTAAAGGTTACTGGTGCTGGCAAAGTGTTCTGCAACGTCTATGGCGGTGTGATCCAAAAACAGCTTGCTCAAGGCGAGCAGCTGACCCTGGACAATTATCATCTGGTAGCATTGACACTGAATTCCGAATACAAGGTCACCAAATTCGGTGGACTAAAGAGTACAATACTTGGCGGCGAAGGACTGGTCACTCAGATAATGGGTCCAGCAACGATTTATTTCCAAACCAAAAACCTCAAAGAGCTTATTGATCTGCTTGGTGTACGAAACACCCAGTCCGAAACTCAGGGAAATAACTTCTCTGTAGGTGGATTCAAGTTCGGCTTTTAGAATCTATAACTTTTCGCAGAGCAGCTATATGTGAAGGATTTGTCCCACAACATCCGCCAATTATTCTGACTTGTTTGTACTTTGAGATAAAATCGCCCAACACATCTGACATTTTTTCCGGCGTCATCTTGTACACGGCGTGACCTCCCTCGTTTTCTGGCATGCCAGCATTTGGCACTACAAGCAAATTCAGATCGTTTTGCTCATTTAACCACTGAACACTGGATGTCATTTCTATGGGTCCTGTGGAGCAGTTCAGACCAAAAATGTCAATTCCCATATCAGATACTGTGGTATATGCAGCCTGGACGTTTGTCCCAAGAAGCATTTTTCCGTACTGATCCAGTGTAACATTTGCAATCAGCGGAGTTTTCTTTGTTTTTTTCATTGCCTCATGGGCTCCTTCTATTGCAAGCTTTACCTCCAAAATATCTTGACTTGTTTCTATGAGTAACGCATCAACCCCTCCCAAAATCAAGCCTTCAGCTTGCAATGCATATGCCTCTCGGATTTTTTCCAGAGGAATCTGCCCCAAGTCAGGATCGTTGGAGCTTGGCAAAAATCCTGTAGGACCCATACTTCCTACGACATATCGTGGTTTGTCAGAAAATTCTGAAGCAACACTGACTGCAAGCTCGGCAATTTTTCTATTCATCTCTACGGTTTTATCGCCAAATCCATATTCGTCTAGCTTCAATTTGTTAGAGCCAAACGAGTTTGTCTCGATGCAGTCGGCGCCAGCTTCCAGATAACTGCGATGAATTTTTTTGATCCAGTCTGGTCTGGTCAAAACAAGTCCGTCGTTGAATCCATCTTTTCCATCCGGAAAGTCCTCACTTTTTGGGTCGAATTTCTGGATTTCAGTTCCCATTGCCCCGTCAAACAGCAGAATCTTTTCTTTTATGGCATCAAGAAAACTAGGTTTTTGCGCCATGATACTTTGGATGTTATTTTCTTTTTAATCCTTTAAACTGCGACAGAACTTTGACTGATGCCTTAAAGTCGTTTGGTGATGTAATCAGTATGTCTTTGGCAGACTTGTGAATCTCTACTATGAAATCTGTAATAATTTCCTGGTATTGCGCAAAGTCCAGATTCAGCATCTTGGCAGAATTGGCGTTTTTTACAGATGGAATCATCACACATGGAATAACCTTGAACCCTTGAGGCTTTAGCTTGTCCACCAGCCTGTGAACCTGATCTGGCGACTGGATGACCTGGGTCACAAATCCTGTTGGCTCGGCATCAATTTTTTTCTGGATCTTATCAAAATCTGGATGTGCAGAAACTGACAGGTAAAAGTCCAGATTTTTTCCAAAGCCCTGTTTTGTAAAATGTTTGACTACCTCGCTTGGTACAAGCTTGGAGTCTTTGGGGCCTGCCGGTGGCTCGTCGCCTTTTAGTATTAGCAAACCATCTAATCCTAACAAAATTGCATCATACACAGATTGCGTCAGAGCGGTTATGTTTCTGTCACGGACCCGCAAACTAGCAGTAATGTCCAATTTAGAATTGGTATCGCGAATCATGGCGCCTGTAGTAATTGGAGAAATCCTTGGAATACCTAAAACAGAATCCGTAAGGTGTATACCATTACAGTATTTGGCCGCAGTTGCTATTCTTTTTTCCACTTTTACAAGCAATCCCTTGACCTGTTTGTGCGACAATACTCCGTCCTGGATTACCCGCGGCGGATTTATCTCGTATCTAATGCTCATCTGTAATTCAATGATTTTGTTGATTAATAACCTTTGAAGGAATAATGATAAAGCTGGATTACCAAATTATACCATGAACGGGCCGGTCAAAAAAATCCTCACAACCGATATCATTCCGCATTTAGACAACACACACGCAAAACATGCAGCCGTTCTGATTGTGATTTATGATCCCGACTACAAAATAATCATGACGCAAAAACCAATCACAATGCAACAGCACGCAGGTGAGATATCGTTTCCAGGGGGCAAAATCGATGCAGACGATGACGACTTGCTGGAAACAGCGCTAAGGGAAACTCAGGAAGAGATAGGATTAACAGTATCAAGAGATAATGTTGTAGGCCAGTTAAAACCAGTCCAGACAAGAAATTCTGGCTATACCATCATACCGTTTGTTGCAGTGCTAGATGAAATAATGCCGCTAAATCCAAACTCCGAAGTAGATGAAATTCTCCACATCCCAATCATACCTCTACTCAAAACACTAGATGATGACGATGATCCAGAGCACAGATCATTGTTTGAAGCATACAAGCTCACATACCAGAACAAGCTGATTTGGGGCGCATCTGCTAGAATGCTAAAACAAATCGCAGATGTTTTCAGACAGCACCAACTAATCTAAACAGCCAGATTCATTTAAAAAGAGGTTAAAATGCCTCAATTTTCATGGCGGCAAGAAAGCATTCTGGACGCAAAATCCGACTTCAAAAGAAGCAAAAGCAGAATTCTGCAGTACCAGCATGGATTATCCTTAAAACCAAAAGACAGGTCCGTTCAAATCCAAAGCGACGAGCTTGGAGACAGACAGATGTGGAGGTAGGATAGATTGTCGCAAGAAGCAGAGCGCGTTTATACTATAAACCTAGGTAAGGTCTGGCTTTCACCAAACAACCAGCGAGCAAAAAGAGCAATCAACATGATTCGCGAATTTGCAGAACACCACATGAAGACAGGTCAAATCAAAATTGATCAAGATTTGTCACATGCAGTATGGGCACAAGGAATTCGTAGCCCACCAAGAAAAATCCGAGTGAGAATGGCAAAGACAGATGACGGCTATGTCATGGTGTCACCATATCTAGACGAGGAAAAGCCAAAGGCTACTGCAAAAGAGGAAAAGAAAGAGGCCAAAAAAGAAGAAAAGAAAGCAGACAAAAAAACAGAAGAAAAACCAGCAAAGAAAGAAGAAGAGAAAAAGGCAGAACCAAAAAAAGAGGAAAAGAAACCAGCCAAAAAGGAAGAGAAAAAGGCCGAGGCAAAAAAGCCAGCAAAGAAGTCTAAATAACTTTCTAGAACTTTATCAAAAATATCTAATTCGCATTGTTTGTTCTTTTGGAATAATCTTATCTAGTCGACTTGATGTTTTGAACTGAGTAAAAATCAAAGAATTTACATTTCATGAGTTGAATCTTTGAAAATGTTTTTTGGCCCAGTTATGGTGTGATTTTACGCATGACCATCAAAAATCCTGACTAGTTAGACCAGTTTGCAATTATACAAATTCTTGTTTTTTGTGCAAATATAATCGAAGAAAATATTGCAAAATATCTGAGACAGAAAATTTATTCTAATTGATATAATTCAATTCCAGTCTTGATGGAAGATTCTGGAACATCCCAGTCTAACATATTTTCTTTTGGAATCATTCCAAGCGGATCATAGGAATCAAATTTCAGAGTTCCAGTAACAGAGCTCACCATTACAACTTGGGACTTGTCGCCTTGGGTTGTAGCCAATGATACGCCGGTGTTGTTCTCATTAAAGATACCAGAAATTGTGTTCACCGCGGCATTTATCTTGCCTACGGAAACATTGTCGGAGCCAAATACATACAGCATTGTTTTTTTGACAGAACTTGGAGGAGCATCCTCGTATAACATTTGGATTGACTCGCGCAATGATGCCTCGATGTCTTTTTCATTTTTGCTAGTTGATAGAATATTGATATCATCAGATATGGATGATGCCGCAAGCGAATTGACCACATACATTACTGCGTGGTTTGTAATGTCGTAGCATCTTGATACAGTCAAGTCAGGATTTGCCTCCAATAATGCATCATTATCAATAACAATAGTAGAATCAGAGCTAGCCCGGAGTCGCTTCAATGAAACTCCAGATAAGAACAGTTTCTCTTTTTCAAATCTAAACGGCATTATTCCAAATGACAAGACTCGCTTGTTTTCCTCCTTGGCTACTGTTGCAACCAAAGGAGACACGGCACAGCCTGACTTGCCCGCTAGATTGGCAAAGATTACAATCGTGTTGTAGTTTGCAAATTTGTCGCGAATCTTGTACATTGACTTTTGAGCCTCTGCCCTAATCAGGTATGCGGATGGGTTGACATAGGATTCTGCATGAATTTTGATGTCATGATGGGAGCTCAGATCATTGCTGTCATGGCTGATTGCAAAAACGTCTGCTCCAATCAAGGAGGCTGCATTGTTAGCCATCTTGGCTCCTGCGCCACCTATTCCGACCAAAAGGACGGGCTGTACAAAGTCCATGTGAGTCTCTCGCAAAATTCGATAAAAAACCTTCTTACTTAATTTTGATCAAAACTCCGATCTAAAACTTTTAGCTTGAAATTGTACCGTACAGTCCGTGGTTTGTTGCACGGGTTATAGTGACTCGCACTTTATCCCCAACTTTGACTGGTTCCTCTACGAAAACCGGCTTGTAGGCAAAGTTTCTTCCTCGTATGGCATCGTCTGTCTGCTCATCAAATAATACTGTGCCAGTCCAACCGATCCATTCCTGGTTGTTTTGCAGCGAAATCTTGTTTATGATATCAAATAACTTCTTGGAGCGATTCTTTACCTCAGCGACTGGAATTTGAACCATCTCGGCAGCCGGAGTTCCCGGCCTTTGGCTATACCTGGATAGATTCACGACATCCGGCTTGGTCTCTTTGATCAGATTCACAGTATCCTCAAAGTCTTCTTGTGTTTCTCCTGGGAATCCAACTATGACATCCGTGGATATCGTAAATCTTGGGAATCTTGTGCGTACTCGATTCACAATGTCTCGAAATGTCTCTGCAGTGTGTCCACGCTTCATCTCGTGCAGTATTTTGTTGCTACCAGACTGTACAGGTACGTGCAAGAACTTGAAGACTTTATCATTTTCAAATGACTTTACCAAATCCGTTTTGATCTTTGGCATGTACATTGGATTCATCATGCCGACTCGTATCATGAAATCCTGCGGAATCTCGGAGACTTTGTTTACAAGTTCCGGCAGACTAGTTCCAATATCCAAACCGTAGCATCCGTTGTCAGTTGATGTGAGCCAGACCTCTTTGCATCCTTCTTTGATCTCTTGCGTTACCTGGCGAACGATATCTCCTAATCGATAAGACTGCAGATCACCACGCGCAAGCTTGGTCTGGCAAAATGTGCACTCACTCATGCAGCCGGATGCAATTTCAACAATCCCAACCACAGGATTGAGCCTGACTTTGGGCAGGCCAGTCTTGGTAACATCTGAATCTTCAATCTCTATTCTCTTTTTGCCTTGTAAAGTAGTATCAATGATTTGCAAAGTTTTGCCAATAGAGTTTGGCCCCAAAAGGCTTGCATTTGGAGAAAATTTTTGCACAGACTTTGGCTCTGCCTTTGCCAAACATCCAGCTACTATCAGAGGTTTTGACTTTAATCGCTTGATCCTGTTTACCATCTTGTTTGCAGTTGCATCTTTGACAGAACATGTCACTATCAAATTCAGATCCGCATCGCGGGAACTTTCTGCTAAAGAGTGGCCGCCATTTACTATTAACCCAGAGATCATTTCGGCATCCGCAAAACTTGCAGAGCAACCGTAGGACTCAACCCAGATTTTTGCCATATTACTTGAATAATGCGTTGACTTCTCTGTCAGAGAGCAGCTTTTGCTCTAGTACCAGTTCTCGAATTGTTTTTCCAGTCTTTAGCGATTCCTTGAACAGATCAGCGGATTTTTGATAGCCAATTTTTGGCGCAAGCAAAGTAACAATGACTGGGCTTTTTTCGATGTTTTGTCGCAGTCGTTCCTCGTTTGCAGTCAGACCATCTATGAGATTCTTGGAAAATATTGGCAGGAAATTTTTGAGCATGTCTGTAGAATCCAGTACTGCCTTTAGCATTCCTGGCAACATCACATTCAGCTCAAACTGTCCACCTTGGGATGCGTTTGCAACAGCAGTATCATTTCCTATTACACTAAAGCAGATCATGTTGAGGCATTCTGCCAGTGATGGATTGACTTTTCCAGGCATGATAGAAGAGCCCGCATGCACTGCTGGTATGCCGAGCTCGGACAAACCAGCGATTGGTCCTGATGCCATTAGTCGAATATCGTTTGCGATTTTGTTTAGTTCAAGTGCGAGATTTCTAATTGCTCCAGAAACATTTGCGACTGCAAACTTGGACTGCAATGCATGTTGCATGTCTGGCTCTGGTTTTAGTTTGAGGCCGGAAATCTTTGCCAGCTCTGCAATTGCAATTTTTCGGTATCCTTTTGGTGTGTTTGCGCCGTTGCCGACTGCACCGTTGCCGACTGCAGTTCCTCCAAGGCCTACCAGTTCTAATTCTTTAATTGCAAGTGTAATTGCATTCTTTGCTTTTGTAATTGATGTGACATATGCGGCAAACTCACTGCCCAGTGTTACTGGTAGAGCATCCATGAGGTGAGTCCTTCCAATTTTTTTGTATCCGGAAAACTCTTTTGTCTTTCTGCTTAACGATTTAATCAAAATATCGACTGCTGGCATCATCTCTTTTAGGTTCAACAAAATAGCTACATGCATCGCAGTTGGAAATGTATCATTGCTGGACTGGGACATGTTTACATGATCATTTGGATGCAAAAACTCGTTTTGTCCCTTTTTCTTGCCCATTATTTCCAGTGCGACATTACAAATTACCTCATTAGAGTTCATGTTGAATGCAGTTCCTGCACCGGAATTGATCTCTTCTATCACAAAGCCTTCCTGGTATTTTCCTGCCAGAATTTTGTCGCAGGCGGAAATTATTGCGGTACCGAGTTTTTTGTCAATTGTCTTGCATTGAATATTGGCAACTGCAGCAGAGCGTTTTATCATGACAAATGCCGAGATTAAGTGCTTGTGGGATTTTCTACCGGTGACATGGTATTGCTGGATGGCTCGACCGGTAAATGCACCATAATACGCATCTGAAGGGATCTTGACTTCCCCTAAAGAATCTCGGTCAATTCTGTATTCCAACAATGATTTCAAATCCAACTAAAATAAATTCCCAGCGAAACAGACTGTAAAAATTACAAAGTCGCCTGAAAATAAAAGGAATTATTATATAGGCTGGTCGAAGTCCCAAACTCAATGAATAAGCGTTACAGTATGCTATTTTCCGTTACAGCAGTAGCGGTATTGGCAGCAACCTTATTCGGAAGCACATACACACAATCCCAAGTTGTCGGTTCAACACTGACTTCTTCAAGCAGCATGTCTCAAACTATCCACGAAATGGGTGGTCTGAAACTTGTCATGCCACAGGCATTTGCTTCACTTGACTGTGACAAAATTGAAGAGGGAAGAAATGTAGTTAGCTTTGATCTTTACGCAAGAAGCGCTGACCTCCCAGTAATGGGTGGAAAGACCTACAAAGCCATGACTTTTAGCGGCCAAGTCCCAGGACCAACCCTCAGAGTCACACAAGGCGATGTCGTAATGATGACACTAACCATTCCAGAAGATGAACCAACTCCACACGGAAACGACATGCATGCATCTCAGATGCATTCTGGACCATTCGGCAAAGTATTGCCAGGACAGTCCAGAACATACTGCTATGTAGCCGAAGTACCTGGCACTTTCAAGTACCACTGCTCTGGCGTTGACATTGCAGGAATGGATCAACATGTATTGTCTGGCATGTACGGTATGACAATTGTTGACCCAATCAAGGGTTACAAACCATTATCTGTTGACAAGACAGCAGTCGAAAACGGCGCAGTCAAAATTGACAGAAAGTCATATTCCGCAGATGCACGCGAATTCACACTTCAATACAACCAGCTATATCTGGATGATGAAGGTGGATACGACCAAAGCAAAATGTTCAAACACGAAACAACCTACACAGTTGTAAACGGTATGTCATTTGGTTACGTTCCAAACGCAAACCACAACAAACTCATCAAGGGAGATGCAAACAAAAACATCTTCGTAGTCCAACCATGGAACGGCGATGAGCTCAAACAATACCAATCACAACTATTGTTCGTTGAGACAGGCCAACACGTGAGAATTTTCATTGAGAACCAAGGAAATGAACCAGTGTTCTGGCATGTAGTGGGTGAAATTATTGACCGTGTTACACAGGGCAACGTTGTACAAGCAAAGGGCACTGAAACATACGAGATTGGTGGTTCACAAGGCGCAATCATGGATATCGTCTTTGACGAACCAGGAGTTTACGCAGCAGTTAACCACGACTATGCAGCAATCTTCACAGGTGCAGCATCAATCTTTGTTGCAGGAGATCCATTTGGTCTAAACGAGCAATTGGGCACCAATGCAGCATCCTACGCAGACCTCTTAGGAAACCCAAGCGATGCAGTCCCACCAATGGGCAAAAACTCACTTGAGCATCCAAAGATTAACTTGCACGGATTGTACACCGATGAACGTGCTGACGAATTAAAGTCAGAGCTAGGACTCTAAACCCTACTTTCTTCTTTTTGTATTTTTAGTAAATGATTATATTCAGTATTTCAAGAGCAAAACTCAAATGAGTTTTTCCGACAAAGTTTTGGTCTGTGATCAGGTTGATGCTGTTCTAATTGATATTCTTAAGAAAAACGGCCTTGCAGTAACATATGAGCCACAAATAACTCCGGAGGACTTGGCAAAAAAGATAGGTGATTTTGAAATTATTGTAGTCCGAAGCAGAACTACCATAACAAAAGATCTGGTGGAAAAAGCTACCAAATGCAAAATTATGGCACGAGTTGGAGTCGGCCTTGACAATATTGATACCAAGACTGCCAAGGAAAAAAACATTCGAGTAATCAACGCAGTTGAAGGCGCAATGAATGCCGTAGCTGAATTGGTAATCGGATTGATGCTTTCAATGGCACGTGACATCCCACGAGCAGACAGGGAACTGCGCAACAACAACTGGATAAAAAAGGAGCTCATGGGAACCGAACTTGCAGGAAAATATCTTGGCATTGTTGGATTAGGCAACATAGGAAAAAGACTGGCAAGACTAGCACGAGCACTAAACATGAATATTATTGGATATGATGTTGTACCGATTGATACAGAATTTGCAAAAGAAGTAGGCTTGATGAAGGCAGACTTGGATACACTGTTGCAAAGTGCTGACTATGTTTCATTACATGTTCCATTGTTGGATAGCACAAAAAATCTCATCAACGCACAGCGTATGTCAACAATGAAAAAGACTGCAAGAATAATCAACACCTCGCGTGGAGGCACTGTTGATGAAAATGCACTATATGAGGCACTGAAATCTGGAAATCTTGGCGGCGCAGCACTGGATGTATTTGAAAAAGAGCCGGCAATTGGCAATAAGCTGATCAGTCTGCCAAACTTTATTGCAACACCGCACATTGGCGCGCAAACAAAAGAGGCTCAATCGCTAGCTGCACACGTCATTGGCGAAAAAATAATCCAGATTTTACGTGGCGTAATCTAGATATCCACCGGCGCGGTCTTGCGTACACTTGTTCTGATGAATCTGTGTCATTTTTGACCAAACTGTGGCAATAAAATTCACCCAGCAATTTATCATAAATTTCAGAAAAGTCATCTTGATTTGAGCACAAGAACAGGTATCGTATTGAATAAACAGTTAATACAGAATTTAGGAATGATAATCTAAAATGAAACTGATTCTTGCCTTCACACTGATGTCCATTGGAATGATTCTACCGAGCGCGTTTGCATCCACTGCATCCGTTACAGTAAACGGAGTTACCCACGATGTACAATATGAGGCAACAAATCTGGCAGTCGATGATCTGAGCGCAGACACGTCTACTGCGACAATTTCAGTCGTTGTCACCACAGAAGCAATAGACGGCACTCTGACTATTACATTTGATAGAAACTTCTTTGATTCAAAGACAGGCAATGTAGACGATGAATTTTTGGTATTACTAGATGGCGGCCAAGACGTCACACCGATAGAGGAAAAGACAGACACCTCAAGAACTCTAACAATTACAGTTCCATCGGGAACAAATTCTGTTGATATTGTATCTTTGGGAACAACCAACTTTGGATCTGGTGCTCCGGCAGAAACACCTGCAGAGACTCCATCTGAAACTCCAACCGAAACCCCAACAGAGACTCCTACAGAAGAGCCAGCAACTCCAACTACACAATGTGGCGAAGGAACTGTATTTGATGAACAATCAAACTCTTGCGTTGTAGAGGCAGCCCCACCAGAACCGATACCATCTGAGGTTCCAGCACAAGTGGAAGAACCAGTACTGGATCAAGCACCGACACAACAATGCGGTGAAGGAACAGTACTCAAAGACGGACAATGTGTGCTGGATGAGACCTGTGGAGCAGGAACAATACTAAAGGATGGACAATGTGTAGTAGACAATACCACAACATCGACTCCTAGCGGTGGCGGAACACAATTCATAGTTGCCCTAGTCGGAGGATTCATTGTGGCATTTGTTATAATGATAATTCTCTGGGCAATCGGCAAAGCCGGTAGAAGCAAGAACTAGGGCTTTACTATTTTCTGGTCCACCAGATACTGTAAACCTTTGATGAATTCCGAGTCGCTTATTTTTTGAGCTGACCACAGAACTCCATTTGATTTGAACCATTTTGGAATGATGGTATTGTCAGTTAGTGCCTGATCTATCTTGATTATCTTTTTGTCAACTAGGAACTTGAAAAAGATCTTGTCTGTGATAGAACCGTCCGCCCATTTGGGAATGACTGTGACGCTTCCTACTGGGAGAACGGGCCTGCCATCATCTACTAGCTGAAATGATGACGTCGATGTGGAACCGTTGTAATCTATTTGGAGCTGGTATTTTCCTGGCTTGAAGACTTCAATGTTAAAGGGAGACGGTGCAGTAATTGTCGTAGTTTGGTTCTTTATTGGAATTGGTATTGCACTTGACTTTATTCCCTGCGTATCGGTGATGTGCAGCATCGCCGTTTTTCCTGTTATTTTGGATACTGTGATGACAAATGCCAAGTGATCGCCATAGTTGTATGTCTGCTTTGTCGGTTTGATGCTGAACTGATCCGCATTGGCAACCGGCAATGCAAACATTGCAATCAAAAGCAAAATCACTATGCCCTTCATGTCTGGTTGCGGTCTAGTTGTGCAAAAAAAGATTCCTATGGTTTTGTATGCGATACGCTTAATCATATCGTAAATGTACATCCACTGAACGAACAGTTCCTGCGGGTGAAAATAACCCTAGGTGAATTCTGACACTCGCAGACAATTTTTGTGCCCAAAATCCAACTTACGCATATTAAGGGGGAAAAAATAGTTGCGTTAATGCTTACCGCACAAGATCAAGTATGGCTAAAACACTGGCAGCAAAACTCACCAGAGATAAGAAAGAATGCCATCGAATGGAGGAAACAACCAGCTTTTCGCAGAGTCGATAAACCTAGCAGAATTGCCAAGGCGAGACGATTAGGCTACAAGGCAAAACAAGGAATCATTGTGGTAAGAGCTCGTGTTGGTACTGGCGGTATGAGACGACAAAGACCAGTAGCCGGAAGACGACAAAAACACCTTGGTGTTACTCGAATAAAGGCGGACATTAACATGCAGCAGGTAGCAGAAAACAGAACCAAAGAACTATACAAGAACATGAAAATGCTTGGCTCGTACTTTTTGTACAAGGACGGATTCCACTATTGGTTTGAAGTGATCCTAGCAGACAAGGCACACCCGAGAGTAACCAAAGACAAAGAGCTAAGAAAACGAGTCCTTGCATAAATTGAAAATAATTCTAGCGTTATTGTTATCTGTGATGATTCTCCCCGCATTTGCAGAACCTCTATCTGATAGAACTGGACTAAAAACAAACTTTCCAATTACGGTTGACTCTGGCACATATACCGTTGAAATCACTGCAAACTTTGATGTTAGAGACGTGGCGTTTAAGGAAAACAATTTGGTCTTTGAGATAAACAGCAGCCTCAACAACAATCTGGGAGAAATACAAATCCCAAATGAAATAACAAGTGGCAATCTGACATTTTCACTTGATGGACAAACAATATCCCCAAAGATATTGCACAATGAAAGAATCTCGTTTGTTACACTACAGTTCCCAGGAAACGGAACCCACACACTTGATATCACAAGCGACTATGTTCCAAAACAATCTACAATCACAGAAAACACAACAACTCAAACCTCTACAGTTGATCATTCTAATGACACATTGATAATAATTGCAGTAGTTGGGATTATAATCGCAGGAGCCGCGGCAACTAGTATGGCAGTTTATTTCAAAAGAAAAAAAGCCTAGCCTTCGTGCAATAATTCTTCAATCAGAGACTCGATATGTCCTGACTGGCCAAACGAGACATCGCGCAAGACTCCCTTTCTATCCACTAGTATGGTAGATGGCGTGCCTCGAAGCTGGTACTTGTCAAATGTGCCTGCGGAATATTCCTTTGACATCATGTATTGCTCTACGCGTGCAATGATCTGCTTTTTGTAATCTTCTGGCTGCGCATCAAAATCTGGCAATTGCGATTTGATGAATTCCATTACTGCCTGCGGTGATGGCTTGCCAGTTACTTTGACCAAATTATCCATTGCTAATGGGAATGGAATTTTGTATGGCAGCTTGCCGTCAGAGCTTTTGCCGTACATCGAAAGCGCTTTTTTTGTCTCTCCGATTGTCTCGCCTGTCTTTGCTAGTAATTCTAAATTCTCTGGAGTGTTTTTATCAAAATCCTCAAACGCAGTTGCTATTCCCAAAACTCGCACGCCTTGGTCCTTATACTTGTTGTAAATGTTGATTGCTTCTGGAATTCCATACAGGAAGCATCCCGGGCAATTTACCTGAAATACTTCCACTAGAACAATATGATCTTTTTCCTGATCAAAGTTGGTCGGCATTCCCTGGACCCATTTTGAGGTCTCAAAGTTTGGCGCCTTTTGGCCTATCTGCACTGACATCTAATGTTGTTTTGTTCGGATTTGTTATAAAATCTAATTGTATCATATAACAATAATATAGCAGCCAGCAAATTCGCAGATCAAATGGATGTGATCCCGGAAAAAAGACTAGCGCTGTTTGCAGAAATGGAAGACAGATACGAAAGAAAGGACGTCGACTATTTCGTAGGTCTGCTAAATAATGACGATTATGTAATACGAACCAGAGCGACATGCATTCTAGTTGACTTTGGCGGCGAGGACAAGATTCCCTACATCGCCAAAGTTCTCAAAAATGACGACAACGAGCTGGTAAGACACGAGGCCGCATTTTCGCTAGGCCAAATGGGGTATAGAAGTGCAATTCCTCATCTGGAAGATGCAACATCCAACGATCCAAGCATGTTTGTACGCCATGAGGCAGCAATCGCACTCGGCGTGGTTGGTGCAAAAGAGGCAATCCCAACTTTGACCAAGGCGTTATCAGATCCTAGCGAGCCTGTTGTGGAATCCGCCATTGTAGCATTGTCCAATTTGCAATTCATGGACAAGCTATCAAAGAACGAAAAATTCGCAAAGCTGACCGGCGGCTAAAGCAGGGCTACTTGAGTTCCTTCAGGACTTGATTCGAATCTGTAAATTTTCTCAACCGATGAATCCTCAAAGATTTCTGCATCATGTGTTATTATTAAAAACTGGATTGGAGTTGCACCACTAGAGACATCAGTCAACTGTGATAATACCCGCACCAAAGACCTCCTCCTTTCACTATCCAAGTGCGTTGTTGGCTCATCCAATATGACAAAGTTCAGATTTGATGATCCTAGCAAGTGAGCCATTCCGAGTCGCAATGCAAGTGCAACACTTACCTGCTCTCCGCCAGAAAGCGAATCAATGTCGATTATGGTATTTTTGGAATAACACGTAATGGATATTTCACGAGTTTTTTCTGCGAGTGTAATTCTGTGGATTTTTGTGTTTAGCATTTCAAGATATTCGGATGCCTTTGCAGATATTGTGAACAATGCCCATGATCTAAGACTTGTGGCTACTGGTCCGTCTCGATTGTAGATGTTGTCCTGGATTTCATCCAGTCTTGCAACAAATTCCTTTACTCTATCAAGCTCGCCAAGTATCGAGTTTAGTTCTGTTATTCTTTGTGCAGCATGTGTTATTTTTTGCGTAATCGCTCCGTATTCCTGGTCTATTTTACTGAGTTGCATTTTTGTTAATTCAAGATTTGATTTCAGCTTGGAAAATTCCGCAGGATCAAATCCAGATATTTCTGATTGGAGCTTTTCGATTTTTTCGTATAATGCTTTTGCATGTGAGTCTATCTCTGATGCCTGCAAAAGACCCGAAGTTGTAGTGAGTACAGGAATCTTTGAGATCTGCACCTTTTGTGACTCCACCTCTTGGATTAGAGCACTTAGCTGCTCTGGCTTTTGAATAGAATGGGCATCAAGTGTTGCTTTTGCCGCAGTAGCCTTTTTGCTCTGCTCTAAGAATTGTTTTTCTTCTTGGGATAATTGTAGTCGTGATTGCTCTAAAATTTGGATTTCGGATTTTATTTTCTCCTGTTCTTCTTTGATGTGCTCTGTCTGAAATACTGGTTTTAGCTTATCTACATGAGAGTCGCATACAGGGCATTTGCCATCTTGGAGCTGAAGTTTTTTTGCAAGCTCTGCATGCTCTAGAAGAACCGCCTTTTTTGTCTGCAACTCGGCCGTTTTTCTTACAATGTTTTCAATTTCAGTCTTGATTGTTTGCAGCTTGTAATCCAAATCATCTTTTTTTAATGCAACATCAAAACAGCTTCGGCAGTCGTGAATTTTTCGCTCTTTTTCTGTTATGGTTCTCTGAATGTATACAATTGCATCCTTGACGTATTTTGCAAATTCAGATTTTCTTTCCTCTATTTGTTTTACAGTTATTTCTTTTGAAGATTCCGAGCTAAATTTCTCTTGGAGTGTCTGAAGTTCTTGCAATTTTGTCTCTTTCTTGTATTCCAGTTCTGTTTTTTGCGGCTCGGCTGACTTGATCTCTAATTCTTTTTGTTCTACTTCCTTTCGCAGTATCGGAATATGTGTATCATCATAGCCGAACTTTTGGTAAATTGACTGGCGAAACGATTTTTGCACAACTTTGAGATTCTCTGATGCCAAGTCAAGCTTGTCGATTCCAATTATGGCATTGAGCAGTTCCTTGAACTCTTTTGGCTTTGCCTTGATTATTGCTCCAAGCTCGCCCTGCTGTACAATTGATGCGACCTTTAGCTTTTGAAAGTCAAGGCCTAGTGTGGACTCTATTTCATGTGTGGTGGACTCGCCAAACTGCTTGCGCTCGCCTGCAGAGCGCATTATTTCTTGTCCGTTTTGCAATTCTACAAACTGCGCAGAAAGGGTTCCCTTGGAGTCTATCTTGCGTGTTGCCTCATAGGTCTTGTTTTTTGATGTGAATTTTACCTTGACAAATGCCTGGGATGCACCCCTTCGAATGAGGCTCTTGTTTGACTTTCTGGTATGCTCGCCAAACAATGCAAAGGTAATGGCGTCAATTATGCTGGATTTGCCTGCCCCGTTGTGCCCGACAAAGACGGTAACTCCATCCTCAAAATCGAGTTTTGTTTCTGAATGCGAGATGAAATTACCAAGTTCGATTGAGGTGATCATTTCTTGAACCTCTCAAATTCTTCTAGAATAGCTTGTTCAGCCTCTTTAATTTTATTTGTAGATAATAACGGCAGCAATTCCTGGATTGCAAATGCTGCCTTTTCGTTTGTTCCAAGATAGTTTGATGCAAGCTTGAATAATTCATCATCAATACTTGATGGTCTTTCCAGCATTACCATTCCGTTTGATTCATCTTCTTGGACTATCTTCCAAGTATAGTGTAAAGTGTATGGTGCTAATCTTGAGATCTGCGTCTGGATTATCTCGGATTCTATTTCTTTGCCATGAATTTTTAATTCCACAATTGGCTTTTTTGCATAGCCTGATATTTTTTCCAGCACCTTTGTGATTGATTCTGACAGACTTTGATATTCTATCTTGTCTGAGAATTGTGGTCGTGTATCGAGCTTTATCCAGTTTGGCTTTGCCTCACTTGATGAAATGTCTACTTCGTAGAATCCTTTCTGAGTTTCCTTGATTCCTTCACTGGTGGTCATCTCTATTGATCCTGGATATGCCACAGGTCCGCCAAGATGCGAGAACTGTTTTAGGAATTTGTCATGAAGATGTCCCATCGCGTAATATGTGAAATTCTTTGGCAGATCAGTTGATGCAAGCTCGCCTGCATACTGGTTTATCTCTGCAATCCCTTGATGCATTACCAGTATTTTATGCCCTGAATGCTGTGCAGCGATTTTGTCTATCTCGGCAAATTTCTCCAAGTACTGCGACATTTCGCCGCGACGAATCTTGTCAAATCCTGCAATGAGCACGCCTTTGTGAATCACTGGCTTGCCTTGGCCGACATATTTTGAGAATCCTAAATTGTGATATACATATGGTATTGGGGCAGAGCGCACTCGTGAAATGTCGTGCTCGCCAAGCACAAAAAACGAGTCAATTCCTTCTTGCTTTAGTCGCTTCAATGCGTTTGCCATTTGTAAAATTGCAGTGCCGGATGGATTTGGCACGTGAAAGATATCTCCTGCAAATATTACAAAATCGACATGGTCTTTGATTGATGTCTCTATGGATTCATTAAACACAGAATATACATCATCTTCTCGTTCTTGCAGGCCGTATTGGGTCAGGCCCAAATGCGTATCTGAGATGTGCGAAAAGATCATTTTCAATCAAGTAACAGATCTTTTTGTATTAATCCTTGCGTGGACTCGGTCGCAATTTTTTCAAACTTTTTTGCAGACTTCCATTCTGATATTGCGTTCTTGTCAGAGCCAATGGGCTTGTCCTTTACCTCTTCGATGTGAACTATGGCGGGCAGATTCACCCACTGTCCGACCATTACTGCATCTCCTACGTTTAGCGATGTAAGTTGATTTATCAGATCATGGGATATGGACTCGGCAGCTGCCGTTATCTGTCTCTGGTCATCTTCTTGCACTATTTTCATTACTGCCAAAGAGCCCATCTGTGATAATACATTGGGGTCGATATTTCGAGGTCTTTGAGATACTATGCAGAGTCCGAGGCCGAATTTGCGTCCCTCCCTTGCTATTTTTGCAGCCCAGTATTTTGTATGGGTGTCTTCACCTTTTGGAATGAATACATGGGCCTCCTCAATTATGACAAAAACTGGAGACTCGAATCTGTATCTGTGGGAGGACTTGCTTTTTGCACTTTTTGCCAATAACGCAGATTTTCTATCCGTCAATAATTCCTGGAAGTAATATGCAAGCGCTACATTTGCCTGCTTTTCTGACAATTCAGAAATGTTGAGAACGTTTACCTTGCCTTGTTTTATCAGGCCTAGGGGATCCATGATATCTGGGTCCAAAACATCGGCAAATCTGTGCCTGGCATCGTCTATTTTGTCCCGGACTCGGTCTGCAGAATGTCTATCATCCTTTCTTTCCGGATTTGCGCCAATCATCTCCACGTTGTGGTCCAGAGTATCCCAGAAATTCTGGGCTTCTTTGACGTCTGGGGTAAATGCCAATCTCAAAATTCTCTGCTGAATGTCTGCATTTTCTCTGATTTCTAAAACGTCAGATAGGGTATTTGCATCCAACAGTCTTGGGTTTATCTTTGCATCAATTACATTAATTCCAGGAATATGCAAGTCAGCATAATCATTATGATAGTCAAAAATTATCAAGGTTCCAT
This sequence comes from Nitrososphaeria archaeon, assembly GCA_010028495.1. Taxonomy (GTDB): domain Archaea; phylum Thermoproteota; class Nitrososphaeria; order Nitrososphaerales; family Nitrosopumilaceae; genus Nitrosotenuis. The sequence continues at coordinate 44,467 of RHCX01000003.1, forward strand.
CTAGTGTCGAGATTTGTTTTGCTAATAACGACACTAGATTGCTTTTTCCCATTCCAGTCATTGCTAATATTCCCAAGTGACGCGAAACTATTCTGTTCAGATTGACTTTGGCTTCAATTTGAGAATTACGCAGCAAGCTTCCAATTTTTACCCATTCGTCTTTTTGCGGCGCAAAAATATTCCCCAGATCATCCTTGGTTGCAGACAAAATCGCAGTTCCGGGAATCGGTGGAATTGCGGGCAACACTACTACGCTTTTTTGTAGCTGTGCTAAATAACCCAAAATTCCAATCTTTGCGGTATAACTTTTGTCGCGGGAGTTTATGTCTGCTATCTCTTTTGATTCGATTGCCTCATCAAAATTATGAATGTCAGTCAATGCCGCGCTTGTGACAAATGATCTTTCAACTAGGCCAAGTATTTTGCCATCTTGCGAATCAATTATGACATATTCCCCAACAGACAAAGGACGTGATGTCTGCGCAGTTACAGTTGTCGGCTTGGATTCTCCAATAACTACTCCAAGTGTCATGGTATAATCCCCAAAGGCATTAGAAAAAACTAGTTTGCTGTGATAAATAAATTCCAAGATTTGCTTGGCATTGACTATAGTCTAGTGTTTGATATTGCAATAATTTACGCATGATGTAAAAATTACATATTTTAGTGCTTTTGTGTTCGAAAATCGGTAATGGATCATATAATTATTACAATTTTTCAATTTTGAAACCGATAATCTTAAAAATATTAGTTACATACCGTACTAGTGCTACAATACCCAGACACTATAGTTGCAACAACTGTCGAGGACAAGGTAGCAAAGAAACTGTTCAAGCACATAGAGTCTTTTGGTCTAGAGTGCAAGCTCATTCCGGATGGCATGATGGATTTCGAATATGATTATCCGAGATCTTCTCTTGATGGTCCTGCCCCCGGAATTGCAAGCAGAGGCGTGATCAAAGTAACCGGTGATATCGATTACATTGATCTGCTCAAAAGAAAAACAGTAACAAAAAGTGAGTTTGCCCCAGGTGGAATGTATGGGATGGGCGTTGCAGAAGGAACAATGTGGAAGCTACGCTTTTTTTTATCATTCCCGTCAGAATACGAACTTGGACCGCTAAACTTTGGAACCTTGACCAAGGTTCTCAAAGGACGACTCCACTCTAAAGTCGATGATTTCATTTGGAGCGGATATGGCAAGCTCACAACCCTTCCACCGGGACTGGTTGCGGATGATGTAATCGGCGTACTAAATGCAGACAAAAAACTGCATGATCTAATGATGCATGCTTTGCTAAAAGAGCAGGTGATAACCGTATCGACATATACTCCAAAAGCCAAAGTCAACTATGACATTTCGCAGATAGTCAAAGACGACTCTTACTGGTACAAGTACAAGCCGAAAAAGGAATCCCATGCGAAAATACTCATCACATCGGAATGGAAGTCGCAAAAAGACATCATGCTGGACAGAGAAACTTTGGAGGCTTATAGCAGAATAGCGACAAACCTCAAAGGTATAGTAGAAAAGCTACGATACCATCTAATAAAGAAAGACTAGGCGTCTTTTACAAACATTCTTTCCATTACTGTACTGGCTGGAATTTGCTGTTCCACTGCATATGATATGGCTGCTAGATTTCTTATCTCAAAGTCAAGTAGTCTTGTTACTGCAACTACGGTTGAAAAGCTGAAAATATGCACAAACTGTGTGTGCATGCTTTTGTAAATTGCCATCTCGAAGGCACGCTCAAACTTGGATATCGCATCAATTGGGTTTTCGTCCTGAGGAACAATCTCCTTGTATTTGGTACTGAGCAGCTCGTTTAGGGTGTTTCGTATGGAGTCTGCAGAAATCATCCTGGAAAGTATTTCCTTTGAGGGACCGGATCCTTGCGGCACAAGCAGATTTTGTATCTGGTTTTCATCCAAATTCCAAAACTTGCCCCTCAAAACCGACATTATATTGTAAAAGTCTATCTCTGCGCCACATACCGCATGTACAGAAAGATCGTTTGTACTTTTTACAGAGCGGCTCAAATTCTGATAATATAGTTTGTCAAAATACAAGTCCAGCATCTGCATCTGTTTTTTCTCATTGTATGAGGCAGCTGCCTTTTCTACTTCATGTCCAAGTGAGATTCCCTTTAGCGAGTTTACTGCCTCATCAAAGTCCTTGGCAACAAGTGCCTTCACTGTAACGTCTCGCTCTTTGATGAGTTCTTCCGCACGAAGGCTAATTGCGGATTCTATCTGTTCCTGAGTTTTACCAAGAATTTTTCCCTTTAGAATTATTTTGAGATTTTTCAAAATGAATCTGGCATAATATGCAACAAGTATGCTAGAACCACCAGATGCGCGAATCATGGTGTCATGTCGTTCTGCCTGTCTGTCTCGTAATGCGAGCTCAATTTTACCTGCAGTTAATGGCTTGACTATTTTTGAGACTGAATCGTTGTATGATGTGTTCTTTAGTCTGGTGAGAAGCTCATCGAGGTCTCGCGACTCTGCTAACGTTTGGAAATCTTGTTTTGTCATAAGCTTACCCTTTATGGCGCGAGCCTTGACGCCGGCATAAACAAGCAATGATGCAGAACCCATCAAACCGACTCGTTTTGAGACCTTAATGTCTTTTATTAAAATGGAATTAATTCAATAA
>RHCX01000021.1 GCA_010028495.1 Nitrososphaeria archaeon
CACTATCGATACACTCAACATCTCTGCCAAAAAAGCAGGCTCTGTCGTTTCCAGGCAAGCTATCGATATCCAAATCCGGCAAAATAGCAGTTAGTGATTCAAACCATAATAGAATTCTGGTAACTGATACATCTGGAAATATCTTGCATATTATCGGAAGCGGTAAAATCGGTCTTGTCGATGGTAACTTTACCACCGCGCAATTTTTCAGACCCCAGGGTGTTGTGTGGAATGACGACGTATTGATTGTTGCAGACACCGAAAACCATGCCATAAGAAAAATCGATTTCATACAAAACGAAGTGATAACACTCGCAGGAACTGGAAAGCAGGTACCATGGCGTTCATCTGGTGGGAAAGGAACAAGCACATCAATCAGCTCCCCATGGGATGTTGCATGCAAAGATAATCTGGTTTACATTGCAATGGCAGGCAATCATCAAATCTGGACATATGATATACAATCGCAGATGGTTTTGCCGTTTGCTGGAACTGGCCAAGAAAACATCATAGACGGCCATGTAAAATCAGCACAACTTGCACAGCCAAGCGGTCTGTATTTGTACGGGAATAATCTGTATTTTGCAGACAGCGAAGTTTCGGCAATCAGAAAAATTGATCTTATGCAAGGAACGGTTCAGTCAATTGTGGGGCATGGCTTGTTTGAGTTCGGACATGAGGATGGTTCTATAGATAATGCGTTATTGCAGCATCCACTAGGATTGTGCGCCACTGCAGATACGATATTTGTGGCAGATACCTACAATTCCGCAATACGGGTAATTGATCTAAAGGCAAATCAAGTCTATACATTGATTGGAAAATCCGAAAAAGAAACAGTCTGCCTCCCAGAAAACCCACAATGTGATATCTTGGCGCTATACGAACCTAGTGATGTGGAATTGTATGATGGTAAATTGTACATTGCAGACACTAACAATCATCTGATCAGAATATTTGACATCAAGACAAACTCTCTATCCACACTAGAGATAAAATGACTATCTTTTTCTAAAATAAGAAAAACCCCCCCAGCCACACAAAACAGCACCTAGGACTACAATCCCAAAACCATAGTCAATCCAGTCCTTGTTATAATACATAAAAGATGATTCTGGACCAATAACACCTCTTCCCTGAAACTGAAAGATTATTCCAAAAATCATCGTGATTACACCTGACATAATAATTGCATTGGATGACTTCATTATGCAAAATACTACAAAGTATAGTAAAATGATTTCTGAAATTTGGAATTAGTTTTAATAATATTTGGACAGATCACAAAACCATGAAATCAGCAATAATTTTCTATATTGTCATAGCAGCTGGCTTGATATTGTTGCAGGCAAGCATGCCACAAGCTGATGCATTCAAATCTCTTGGAACAAAAAACCAACCCTTTGGCAAGCACTCGTAGATTCAAGTATGCGGAACATACTTTTGCACATCTGATCCGTCGCTTGGCGGCAAAGTCAATCCTGAAAAAAACAAACCAACACAAGATGATTTCAATGCTGTCCTTAACAGAATGGACAAAGTGCACAAACAACACCAGCAAAAAATGCTAGAGCAATGGAGACTAATGGATAACACACAAAGAATCCAATTCCTTCACGTCGTGGATCAAATGCTAACAGAAATGGAATCTCTGGACATGGGAGAGCATATCAAAGAGATGATGAGCGAATCTGGGCCTGTGCATCATGGTTACATGTATGGCGACAAAATGCATGATCCCATGAAACATGATTCAAAAGACAACTATGAAGACAATGAGGAATACGATTCTGAGGAATCAGACAACTGATCCTTTCCCTTATTTTTAATGCATCAAAGTTGATAATTTAACCAAATCATTTTCCGTCGTTTTCTTTAATGATGTTTTTTGGAGACTCAACAATGTATAATTGGAGCGCGGATGCGTACGGCGAGCGACGCTTCTCGTTTGTCAATCTAATAATATTCGCATCAGCTGCTTCATCTGCGGTATTGCTGTTCTTGGTATTTGCGCCTCAAATTAGAGAACTGACAACACAGATGCCGTATCTGATAGAGATGATGTACTTTCCTACGATATTCGTAGGATTCTTGTTTGGGCTAAAGATAACCGAGCGGGCAATAAACCCAGCAGAGACGCGCAGTCCGATAAAACGTGGAATAATCAAGGTCTTGCTGTTTTTCTTTATCATTGGAGGTCTGTTCAGCTCCGTCAGCTTTGCACTGCATGGTGGAATTCATCTACCGGAAAAGTCGCTTTTGGACATGGGTCTGGCAGAATGGGTAAAGGATTTTAGCTCACATAACTCTGGCTTGACATTTCTTATAGTCACCAGCATATCTCTTATGGCAGTTGCCACAAAGAGAATAATTGGGTTGCAAGGAATAGTGAATAGTATTTCTGCATTCTTTGGCACATTCATCTTCTTTTCTATGGTTTCACTAAGCCTGTCCCATACACAGCCTTCTGCATCACAGGTATACCTGTACACGTTTTACCATGCGGGTATCATCGGCGGGGCTCTATACAAAATGAACAAACTCACATCGAATCTGAACATGTGGGAAGATTTCTCTAACGGTTATCGATAAAACTAGGGCTCTGACTTCATTTGCATGGATTCATCTAGATTGACAGATAGGTTTTTTGTATCGACTGCATTTTTTGTCTCTTCTTGTTTTAACTTCATGTCTTCTAGGAATTGTTTGTACTCATATTGCTTTTCCTTGCTGACTCTATCAGAATACAACACATCATCTCCTACTGAGAGATACAGCAAAGCAATCACTACTAGTGATGCTGAAACCAGTATCATGGAAAAGCCTACCTTTCTGTAGTTGTGAGGGTTTGGCAGGATCTACAAAAAGGAAAAAAGTCACACTTATCAAGCATATCTATGACGATTCAGATTCTCAGCTACGAATTCTTGGGGCCCATCATGCTTTCAGAATGGGGCCCTCCAATGGAAGAAGTATTGTATTTGATACTGTCCAAAAACAAGGAAACCTTTCAGATAATCTATGCTGGAGAATCGGCCAAGACTGATAATGTAGGGTTTTTTACAAAAAATGCCAAGTTCAAGTGCTGGATTTCAGAGGCAGGCATTGAGCAAAACTTACATCTCTGTATTTATCCGATGTGGGGCTCTACACCAGAGCAACGCTCCAGAATCCTTCATAAAATAATCCAAAAATATGCTCCAACATGCAATGCAGACAATACAAATACAGAATCGTGATGATGTGGTACAATGAACTGTCCTTGCTGCGGTGGTATAATGGAAAAAGCCCAAGATCTTGAGACAAGCATACTGATGAAATGCAAGGAGTGCGGTCTGTCTGATACTGTTTTAAAGTGAATTAACCTTGTTCTTTACTTCAAAGATTTGCAATGTGAGCAGGTCTAGTGCTTTTTTTAGATGATCAAATTCCGAAACTGAATGTATCTGACCTTCAACTAATCTTCGCAAAACCTTGACTGTTCCCCTTTGGAACTCGTCATGAGCTATTATTTCTAATGCGTTGAGCTTGGACAGCATCGCATCCAACTCTTTTTTCATTTCATCAGATGACTGGTGATTGCCCATTTGTGTATGGTTTTTGTCATACCAATATGAATCACATGAGGTCTTCGTCTAGTTGCTCAATAGACTCTATGAATTGCGTGCACACGCATCCTGGAATTGCACATTTTCCAAGCTTCAAAAATGTATTGTTCTTGGATTCTTCATGAATTTGCCTTACGTGGTGACATCGCTTGCAGTTCACAAAATAATTTCAGGTTCTGTTCAATTTAAGGTGTAAGGACTGCACGGGCCTCGATTCTAGAAAACTTGAGATCCTCCAGAACTTGATTTGCCTGATCTAGTGGGAATGACTTGTAAATTATTTTCATGTCGTTTTGCTCTGCCAGTCTTATTACTTCTGACATGTCTGCGCGAGAGCCGATTACCGTTCCACGCAATGTCTTTTCTGTAAAAACATCAAAGTCTGGAATGTTTGCCAGCACTCCTAATACTATAGTTCCACCCTTTCTTACCGACTTGATTGCCAAGTCTACCACCTTTTCAGACGGAGCAAAGACAATCGCAGAATCCAAAAACCCTTCCTCCTTTTTGAGACTTGACAGAAATTCCTGCTGCTCTGTGAATTGGATTACATTGTCTGCGCCCACTTTTTTTGCAACATCTAGGTGTGTTTTGTTTCTTGCAACACCTATTACACGCATGCCTGACAGCTTGGCGAACTCTACTGTGAGGTGGCCCACTCCGCCAACCCCAAAAATCCCGACTAACTTGTTCTTTGCAGGCTCTGATGCCTTGACTGCCTTGTATGCGGTGATTCCTGCACAAAACAACGGTGCGGCATATTCCGATTTCATGGAATCTGGAACCGGGGTTGCAAAGTCCTCTGTTACTGTAATGTATTCTGCATATCCACCAAGCAGTGACTCACCAGTTATCTCTGCCTGATCACATAGGTGCTCGTTGCCAAGCTTGCAATACTCACAGTGCATGCAAGAGCCATGCAACGGGGAAATCCCTATTCTTTGCCCCATCTTTAGTTTTTTAACATTTGACCCTGTCTCTATTATGGTTCCAACTATTTCATGCCCTGGAATAGTGGGTAATGCGGGAGGAATTCCATATTTTTGCCAGTCCCCCTCTATTCCGTGTAACTGCGAGCGGCAAACCCCGCACGCCTCTATTTTGATTAGAACTTCGTTGTTCTTTTTGATTTTATGAGTTTCAATTTCTTTTAGACGCAATGGCCTTGCCTCAATTGGACCCAGTTTTTCCAAAACCATTGCTTTCATGCATCTGGTTGACAATGAAGCTATTTCTAGTTTAGATAAAAAATTAAACGCCGGCAGTTTTATCGTGGTGTAATGTCCGATGTTTCTCCTTCTGATAGAAGGAGGGTGGAATTGTTAGAAATTGTCTCAAAGAGAGGACTAAAAGAGCTGAGCCTTGAGGATCTAAAGGAACTGCTGATTTTGGTGGAAAAAAAGGACTACTCTCATAACAAAAAGGCTCAAAAATCAAAAACAAAACTCGTGGCAAAAATACATGCCAGAATATACGACTTGGAAGAAAAGTCGATGTTTAGATAAAAAATACAAATACTAATTCAAAACAGAAAATTTCATTGGCACAAAACAAACTAATCGATGAAACCAGTCCGTATCTTTTACAGCATGCACACAATCCCGTAAATTGGTATCCGTGGGGAAAAGAGGCACTGGATAAGGCTATTTCAGAAAACAAGCCAATCTTTCTCTCAGTTGGGTATAGTTCGTGTCATTGGTGCCATGTGATGGAGCACGAATCATTTGAAAACGAAGAGATTGCCAAAATAATGAACGAGAATTTTGTCTCTATCAAAGTGGACAGAGAGGAGCGTCCTGATTTAGATGATATCTATCAAAAGGTTTGTCAGATGGCTACCGGCCAAGGAGGCTGGCCTTTAAGCGTATTTCTGACGCCTGATCAAAAACCGTTCTACGTTGGAACGTATTTTCCCATTCTTGACAATTATGGAAGGCCTGGATTTGGAAGCATACTGATGCAGCTTGCCCAAGCATGGAAGGAAAAGCCAAACGATATCAAAAAGGCATCGGAGAATTTTATGAAAAATCTGATTGGTGCAGAAAAGATAACAACTCCTGCCAAGCTTGAAAGAGAACTATTGGATGAGGCTGCGATGAATCTTTTCCAAATAGCTGACAACACTTACGGTGGATTTGGCCAAGCCCCAAAATTCCCAAATGCTGCAAACCTGTCATTTTTGCTTCGCTATGGCAAGATCTCCAAGATTTCAAAATTCACGGAATTTGTTTTAAAGACTCTGAACAAAATGGGCAAAGGTGGAATCTTTGATCAAATTGGCGGTGGATTCCATCGCTATTCAACCGATGCAAGATGGCTTGTGCCACATTTTGAAAAGATGCTCTACGATAACGCATTGATGCCTTTGGTGTATGCTGAAGCATACCAAATCACAAAGGACTCGTTTTATCTTGATGTCATAAACAAAACTCTGGGATTTGTTCAAAGAGAGATGACCTCACCAGAAGGTGGATTCTACTCTGCGCTTGATGCAGATTCGGAAGGAGAGGAAGGCAAGTTTTATGTCTGGAGCAAAAAAGAGGTGGGACAAATTCTCGGCAAAAACGCAGATGTATTTTGTTTGTATTATGATGTTACAGATGGTGGAAACTTTGAGGGGAATACAATTCTGAACAATTCCATTGCCACATCTGCGGTTGCGTTTCACTCTGGAATGAGTGAGGAAAATGTACGATCACTACTTGCGGAATCATCAAAAAAACTGCTTGATGCCAGAGCAAGCAGAATTCGCCCCGGACTGGATGACAAAATCATCACATCGTGGAACGCACTCATGGTCTCGGCATTTGCGACTGGATTTAGGGTCACTGATAATCCAAAATATCTAGAGGCGGCAGAAAACTGTGTTTCTTTTATTGAGAAAAACCTCTTGGATGGGGATCTGCTTTTCAGGACATACAAAAATGGCAAGGTAAAACTGCAGGCATATCTTGAGGATTATGCATATTTGATAAATGCACTAGTTGATCTCTTTGAGGTAAAGCCTGATGCAAAATATCTGGAATTGGCCCAAAGACTGGCAAACTATTTGGTGGAGCACTTTTGGGATGGGGAAAACTCTAGTTTTTACTTTACCGCAGACAATCATGAATCCCTCATCATACGACCAAAGAACAATTATGATCTTTCAATGCCATCTGGAAACTCCGTTGCCGCGCACGCCTTGCTGAAATTATTCCATCTTACACAGAACAAAAAATTCCAAGAGGTATCAACAAAAACAATGGAAGCATTTGCAATAATGGCAGCAGAAAATCCATTTGGTTTTGGATATCTATTGAATACCATTTACCTGCACTTGCAAAGTCCAACTGAGATCACACTACTAAACCCACAAAACAAGGAATTGTACCAAAATCTCACAAAACGATTCCTCCCAGAATCAATTCTAGTAACAATACAAAATTCCTCGCAGCTGGAGCAACTATCAAAATATTCGTTCTTTGCGGGTAAAAACTTTGAAGACACCACCACAGTATTTGTTTGCAAAAATTTTAGCTGCTCTTTACCTCTAAAGACTGTATCAGAAGTAGAAAAACTACTTTTTTAGAGTGATTTCTAGGACCTCGCCCACTTGGGGTCTACCTAGCCTTTCGTAGCGAACCTTTGGCATTGTAATTGATATTGTAGTCTGGTCGTATGTCTTGATTTTTACTGTTGGCTGTGCGCCTAAAATTGCCTCCAGTAATGGCTGGACCTGCTCTCTTAGCTCAGGGTCGAGCTTTTTTGCAACTGAATCTAGAATCATTTGTTTTTGCGATATTGGTTCTGTCTGGACATCTTCGGCAAGCGCCATCTGAATAACATTGCCGCTATCTATTATCTGCTGAACTATGTATTTTGTAATGTCTGCCAATTAACCTGCTTTTGGCGTGATTGGATTTAATCCATTGGCTATTGTATTGCCTTTTTTATGAGTGGCGCCTTTTCTTTTATTATTCTGTTGAATTCCTGCATGTCTGCAAGCTCGACTGTTCTTTTTTCGTTCTCATACGCCCTCAAAAACGCAGAATATACACAGCCTGCAATGATGCCAAATGTTGCATCCTCTACGGATGTGATCTCTGGAGAATAATTCTGCACAATCTGCTTGAATGACTGAGCTTCGCTGATGTAATAGTCGATTTGGTTGTTGAGATAATCTATAATGTATTTTGTTAGCGTCATTGTGTGTTTTTTGGTTTGATGATTTATTAAGATTGGTGGCAGATTCAGCATAACATGTGGAAGCTAGACTTGGATTCTGATTTCTTTAGGATTTATGACAAAGATCATAAAGTTGCCGGATATTTCTGGCCGGATTATGGGCAGATTGTGCCAGAAGACAAGTATGATGAAATTGTGGAAAAAATGCACAAAAACCACGATTCCATACCGGGCGGTTTTGTCACGGTGCCGATGGTAAAGTTTGGCATCTTTGATAAGAATGAGGAGATAGATGTCTTGTTTTTGTCCAGTAGGCTAGAGGATGTAAATGCCCGACTAGATATGTGGAAGGAATTTTTACTAGAGCATCAAATGCAGCACTCGATTCAAATGTCGCACACAGACAATGACATGCTGAGTCTGACATTTCCAATGAAATTCAAACAAAACACAGCACTTGAGAAGGACAAGTTGCTTAGTGTAATTGGACCTACGCTGGACTTGCTGTCGCAAAAAGGCCTACTCTAACCAGCCGCGTTGTTTTTTGCCTTGTTGTACGATGCAAGGCCTGCCATTTCATCTTCAAATGATTCTTGGATGAGCTCGTCTGAGCGTACTTTGTTAGATGTATCGTTGGATGCAATCCACTCTACAAAGTATTTGTCACTTTCAATCTGTTTTTGCGTGGATGACTTGAATAATTCCATTGATTTTACAAATGGCTCTGGCGGCCTTAGCGAATCGTATTTTGCTAAAATCTCGTTCAGTTTTGCATCGTGCTCTTTGGCAAAATCTGCAAATTCTTGCTGCGTTATGGATTTTTCATCAAGCATTTCCTTTTTGGAATAGAATAATGTTTGTTCTTGCTTTAATTCGTCCTGTATTGCCTGAAGACTGTCACCAAAAGTCTTGCCCCTGATTCTTCCTTGGTCTGCTGAATACATGTAAAATACTGCGAGAGCAATGATTCCTATTCCTACTGCTACTGCGAGATAGGTAGCTTTAACCTTCAAACCGTTTGATACTTGGCTTTACGGCCGATATTAACCAGCCGAATAGTCAGTCAAACAAAGCGCACCCAAGTATTATTAATCATACAAAAGAAAAAACAAGACGATGCGGTTCGCACTTCTATCTGCTCTTGCGATTTTACTAGTTATGATCCAAATTCCTGCCTTTGCAGATTCTGCCTTATCAGGAAGTGGGTTTGGAATAATATCAAATACTATACAATCCATATCGATTCAGGCGCTAGTCCAAGATCACGAGCAATCAAAGATACAAAACGGAACGATCACCATGGGTGGCGATTCTTTTCAAATATCTACTGCAAACTTGTCTTTATCTAACAACAAAAAGACTATACAATTCAACGCAAACACTTCTGACTTTACACTTGATGCATCAGGCAAGCTTGTATTGTCTGCCGGTTCTGATTCGATTTACTATGTTACTGGCAAGACATCTGATGGCGACTCATTCTCTACTTTTGTCAAACTGCAACAAATCCAGTCTATATCTCCAGAAGAATCCACATCAGCAAAGGATCTACTCTTACTCGCAAAACAAAACAATCGAGTTCAATGGAAAGATTTGTACAAATTTACGATACGAGCATTTGACAAACAATCAAACCCACAATCTGATTTCAATACTAATACCGGTTATGTGAATGGAGTTCAAATTTCTGTAACTGTTAAAGATACTGTTGGAAATGTTGTAAAAACGACAACTGGGACTACACAGAAATTTGGCTATTATGAAGATAGTATTCTAATTCCTGATAATGCAAGAACCGGTGTGTACACTGTAACCGTAACTGCATCCGCAAAAAATTATCATACTATCACAAAGAGTCTCTCGTTTACTGTCATCCCTCTCCGATAGAGATTGCAGTTTTTGTGGAAGAATTCTGAACAATCTTAATATATCAAATCTCGAGCTCGGTGATCAGTCATGAATACCAAATTACTAGCAAGTATTGCAGTATTTGCACTTGTTACATCTTTGGTTGCGTCTTCCATGACATCTGTTTATGCAGAAGATACCAAAGTGGCTGACAAAAAGGCCAAAATGGACATGAAAATGGATGCCAAAAAGATGAAGATGGACAAAAAGATGGATGACAAGAAAGCAAAGATGGACAAAAAGATGGATGACAAGAAAGCAAAGATGGACAAGAAAACGGATGCAAAAATGGCAAAGAAAGATGCAGCACCAGCAGGCGCAGCAACAAACGATGCCACTGTTGAAATACCAAAAGGTGTTGCAACAAAGAATCCATGCACTCCTGGTTGCTATTCTCCTGATACCGTAACTGTGAAGGCTGGCGGCAAAGTCACATGGAAAAACATGGACAATGCAGCACACACAGCAACATCAACAGACGGTAAGGCATTCGACACAAGTCTAATCAATGCAGGTGCTTCAGCATCAGCAACACTCAGTACTGCAGGATCTTATCCATACATGTGCTCATTGCACCCTTGGATGCAGGGTACAGTAACCGTACAATAATCAGAAGAAATTTCTGATTTTTTCTTATTTTATTATCTACTATGAAATCCTCAACAAAACTAATTAAGTTATGATTCGTCTTGACAAATCATGAACAAAGCAATTCTTGCTGGAGTGGCTGTCTTTGCGTTATTGGGTGCTATCTTGTCAATCCCAATGGTACAGCACGCAGATGCCGCAGACAGCAAAACCGTCAAAAAAGACACAAAAAAAGTCACCAAGACAAAAGGAGCTAAATCCACCGGCAAAACAACCTCTGCAGCAACCGTAGAGATTGCAAAAGGATCCGGAGATAATGAAAGCTGCGAAAAAGGAAACAAGTGCTTTGCACCATTTGAGACCAAAGTAACAAAGGGCGGAACAGTAACTTGGATAAACAAGGACTCTGCCAAACACGCAATCGCAAGCGGCAACATCAAGTCTGGCACTGATGGCAAGTTTGATTCAGGTCTTATTGACGCAGATGGCAAATTCTCACAGAAATTTGACCAAGCTGGAACATACGAGTATTTTGACACCATTCATCCTTGGATGAAAGGCAAAGTAGTCGTCAGCTAAAATCTCTTTTATTTTTAATCTATGTAGTTTCCTTCCAAGTCTGTTTTTAGCTCTATTTGCATTACAGAGCCAGAAATGAATGACTCGTTTCGAATGGTTCGAACGCGTGCAACATCTATGTGGTATGGCCACATTTCTATTACGATCTCTCCAACTTGGACATTTTCTGGGGCATCAGTTAGCTTGATGTCTTCTCTTTTGACTCCGTAGTCTTGGAGCTTTTTCAGACAATGTGCTACTAGCGGTTCAGGATTGTTATGGTTTATTGCCCAGACTGTTCCAGAATATTGAATCTTTTCCAAGTTGATTCCCGAATTACTGCTTTTTGCCTGACAAGACCTTGAGTGTCATTGTACTCATGACGCGAGACAGTCTTCTAATCTTGTTGGATACTGTCTTGTCAAAGTCTTCTTGTGATTTTGCATGAATCTCTATGATGATGTCGTATGCTCCAAATGTCAGATATGCTTGGTGTACTTCGGGAATTTGCTTTATCTCTTCTAGTAGGTATTCTTCTGCGCCAAGATCGCAATTAAGTAAAACAAAACCTACTTCCATTGTATACCACTAAATGTCGAGTTTAAAAAAGATTACCAGCGTCTTCTCTGTGCAGGCCTTTTCATACCGCCACTCTGTCTTCTAAATCCGCTCTCGGATCTAGGTTCACGCCTTTCCTCACGTCTATGTGAATCTCTTCCAGAATCTCGTCTTCCTCCTCTGAATCCAGAGTCTCTCTCTCTTCCAGAGTCGTGTTGTTCCTCACGTCTAAATCCAGAATCTTTTCTTTCTTCTCTTCCAGAATCTCGTCTATCATAATCTCGTCTTCCTCCTCTAAATCCAGAATCTTTTCTTTCTTCTCTTCCAGAATCTCGTCTATCATAATCTCGTCCTCCTCCACCTCTTCCGAATCCACTACCGCCGCCTCTACCAAAGCCTCCTCCTCCTCGACCAAATGTTCTGCGAGGTCCAACCTGGCGCTTTAGCGGATCTGGAATATCTACGACAATTCCCATCTTTTCGTTTAGGTCAGTTATTGGTGCTTTGACTTGCTGTTTTATGAGATTGAAATCGCCGATTGATGAATATGATACTAATGTGATTGCTCGTCCCTCTGCACCTGCTCTCGCAGTCCTTCCAATTCTGTGAAAGTATACCATTTCTTGGTTTGGAACATCATAGTTTACAACCAGGGCCACTTCTGGAACATCGATTCCTCTAGCAGCTACGTCTGTTGCCACTAGGATGTCTGCCTGACCTCGTCTGAACTGGGACATAGATATCTCTCGTCTGTGTTGTGACATGTCGCCTTCTATTGCTACTGCATTGAATCCTTCTTGGCGCAACGCACGTGCGACATCTCTGGTTCTATTTTTAGTTGAACAAAATACAACCGTCTGGCCCTTTTTGTTTTCTTTGATAAACTGCAAAAGATATCCCATTTTCTCTCTGTCCTTTATGATCAAAAATGACTGGTCTATTCCCTCACCGGATAGGTCATCTGCTGATAGAAGGAACTGCTTTGGATTGTTCAGATATTCATCAGCTAATCTGAGAATTTCTGGAGGCATTGTTGCTGAGAACAGAGACATTACCTTGTTGACAGGGGTCATTTCCAGAATAAATCGAATATCGTCAATGAATCCCATATCGAGCATCGTGTCTGCTTCATCTAATACGACATATTTGATACTGTCAAACTCAATAGAGCCCTGTTTTAGGTGATCAATTAGTCTGCCAGGTGTGGCGACAACTATCTCGACTCCATGTTTGAGTGCTTGGAGTTGCACTCCCATTCCCTGCCCACCATATATTGAAACTATGCGAATACCTGTATGTTTTGCAAATTTTTTGATCTCATCTGTGATTTGAAGTGCTAATTCTCTGGTTGGTGCCAACACCAAGCCCTGAATGGTCTTGTTTGCATCAATTCCGCTTAGCATTGATATTCCAAATGCTGCCGTCTTACCAGTTCCTGTATGTGCCTGACCTATGACATCTCTACCAGATAGTAGAACCGGTATAGCTGCCTCTTGTATTGGAAATGCTTCCTCAAATCCTATATCCTTTAGTCCATCTAGGATGGATTGTTTTATCCCTAATTCTTCGAATTTTGTCAATTTATTTTCCTAAGCAATGACAGACAAAGAAGCTCATTGCTTATTTTCCGTCATTATAGCCTAATGACTGCCAGATTCTGAGATCCTCTAATAAATCCTTGGAACAAGAAATTGAAAAAAGCCAATAAAGGGATTTGGACCCTTGACCCACGGTTTACAAAACCGTTGCTCTGCCAGGCTGAGCTATATTGGCAACGATTTTCTAACAAAAACCAGCGTTTTAAAATGTTAGTGCAGCCCGGCACTCTTTAATAGAGTTCCATCAGAAATCCAGCAAATGAAGTGGATACCACCAAAGAAGCTCAAGGTACTAATGTTTTTGTTCTTTGGAACCGGAGCATGGGGAATAATTGCTGGAACATTTTTCCTAAATTATACATCTCAGCACATGTTTGTCACATTTTTTGGTGTGATCAATATCTGTATTGGTGGATTCATTGGATACCGATACTTTACGCAGGGCCCAAAGCCGGAAAAATTATCTGAGAAGCGTAAAAAACAGCGCCGCGACAACTAGAATGTTTGTCGCAAAATGCATCGCATAGGAATGGTTTAGGCCTTTTTTGTCATAAACATACTTGAACAAAAATCCTATCGGTACAAGCAGTATTGCCATGTGCAGTTTTATTCCCATTGCAAGATGAGTAAAAGCCCAGAGGACAACCATTTTCTTTGACTTTCTGAAATAGAATTCTTCTACATGATTAATGTGAATGAACATGTATACCAATATCGGAACAAACGGAATGATTCCCCAGATCCCATCTTTTGCAAATGGCCCAAAGGCAATGTTGTAGCCTAGCCAACTCCAGTTCAAAATTGGGATCTTGTCAACAATTGGGTACAGCGTTAGAAGATATCCTGCAAGAACTCCAAATGCTATCGGAGCGTAAATCATGGACCGCAAGCCCGCCTTTAGGTCTAGGATTCTTTTTTTGGTCTCTTTGACTAGAATCAGCGACGTTGCAACCGTGAAAATATAGTATCCAATAACAAAGCCGTCCGAGTGCAGCGCAGAATCTAGTGAAAATCCAAAAATGTCCACAAGTCGTTATTAGGCGAGGCTAGATAATAACATGCATGTATCTTTGGTGTGAAAAATTTAATCTGTAATCTTTTTTTCAAGTTTTGGCAATGCCTGACTAAAGTATAATAATTCGAAATATTGCTACAAAAATTAAATGCTTGACCTGGTCGCAAAAAAATTGTTCCTCACAAAAGGCAAGGGCGTTCACGAAGACCGACTCACAAGTTTTGAGTATGCCCTGAGAGATGCAGGAATTGCAGGAACAAACATTGTTCTAATATCAAGCATATTTCCACCAAACGCAAAAATGGTTTCTCGTGCAGAAGGCCTAAAACTAATCAAACCAGGCCAAGTTCTGTTTTGCATTTATTCTCGAAACCAGACAAACGAACCGCACCGACTGATTTCAGGATCAGTTGGCGTGGCGCGACCAAAGGACAGCAACAGATATGGATATCTCTCAGAATATGAGGCATTTGGCCAAAACGAAAAGAAGGCAGGAGACTATGCGGAAGACATTGCAGCTCAAATGCTTGCATCATCACTTGGAATAAAATTCGACTTGGACAAGTCATGGGACGAAAAAAGGCAACAATGGAAGATCTCAGGCGAGATTTACAAATCAATGAACATAACCCAGACTGCAATCGGAGACAGCAAGGGCAGATGGACTACAGTGTTTTCTGCCGCAGTTTTAATTATTTAGATCTAATTCCTTTCAGATAGTACACAACAGCTCCGGCAGCTGCTGCACCGATTCCTGCAAGTATTGCAATTTCAGTCAGTCCGATATTTGCTGGAATTGATGGCAGATGTTGCTTACCAAATGTAATTTTCAGATCATCTTTGCTTGCAGAGTATGATTCTCCAAAGAGATACATTGCTTCTATTTTTTTGCCGGAATTGGAATCAAAGAACCAGCCGTTTTTCTTCAGATCAGCTGGAACTGTTTGGTTGCCTACGACTGTTTTCTCTACTAGGGTGTTTGCAGTGGCGCTAGTGGTATTGTCCTGTGGTAATATGACAACATGCACAATTGAATTCAGTGGGAAAAATCCAGCTTTGTAATAGTTGGATCTTTTGAGCTCGTCAACTTTGAGATATGTCAGTGGGTTTACCTCGTTTAGCTGTTTTGCCGTATTGGAGTATTTTTCGGCGACCTTTAGCTGCATTACGGAAATCTTGCCCTTTGGAAGTATGGTAAATGTGGCTCGGGACGAATCGTCTTTTGCTAGGCTCTGAGCGACATCGTAAAATCCGCCCATTCCTCGGATCTGGGCCGGAATTAGTGCACCACTTATCCTGTTGAACATGTAATCACTGCTTTGAAACGGTATGGTATACACAGCAGAGACAGTTCCGCGTCCTGATACCTGGCCTCCTGTGTCTAGTATTCTGTTTGCACTATCGTCATAATGGATGAAAACTGAATGGAACTTGGCATTAATTCCAAAGAAACTATTGATATCATTGATTAATGCGTCGCCTGCCACTCTGGCCTTTTGCTGGGCTTCTTTGACTCCTCCCTCACCCTCTGCTCTTTTGACATTAACCATCACACAAACGCTGTCTTGAACTCCAAGAACACACTGATCTTCGTTGGTGATGACTACAGCTACAATATTGGTGTCGTTGCGTATTTTGGCATCGAGTGCGGCCGGAATTCTAAATTCCTGCAGAGATGTTGTCTGCAGAGACACTGATGCGGTAACATTGTTTGATAGTTTTTGATCGACAAGTATGGTTGCTGTTTCGTGAAATGTTGCGAGCCTTGGCTCTTCTGCAAAGGCGTCCATGGAATATACCACTGCTAAAACTAGTACTAATGCAAGAATAACCTTGTACACAAAAAAAACAACCTTGTTTTTTACTATTAACTTTGCGGAACAATGATCAAGTCAAAGGTTTAAATTCGAATTCTCTGGAACCATACTTGACATCGATTCAAACCGTTCGGGGAACAAAAAATTCCGTGGACTGGCAGCCAGTGCGTAAAGGCTGTCAGCCCCATTTTCACTTAATTGCAATCAGTTCTTTTACTTGGGATCTAATGTAATCAAATCCATCCTGCCAGAACTTGGCAGATGAAATGTTTATCCCGTATTCGTTTAGCAGGGTTTCCGGCTTTTTTGAACCGCCGGCTGCCAATATCTCCAAGTATGTCTTTTCAAATTGTTTTCCTTCTCTTTGATACATTTGGAATAATGATAGTGATAGCAAATTGCCAAATGAATACGCATAGCAGTAGAATGGAGTATGATAGAAATGCGGAATGCAGGACCATTCCAGAGAAAAATCATCCGATAGTTCTATGGAATTTCCAAACTGGGTCTTTAGGTTATGCAGATATGTCTCTGATATCTCTTCTATTGTGGTGCCGTCGGCGATTTGCTTATGTGCGTCGATTTCAAATATCGTGAAAAACGCCTGGCGCATTACTGTGGCATAGATATCGTCAATTTTTTCTGAAAGTATAGCAGCCTTTTCTGTATCTGTCATGGAATCTGCAATGTTGTCGTATAATAGCAACTCTGAAAATGTCGATGCTGTCTCTGCCAATGGCAACGGGGCCTCTGATACCAGAATGGATTGTTTTGATGCTGCTTGGCTGTGCACTGCATGGCCTAGCTCGTGAGCCAAAGTGAACACATCCTTTGATTTTCCAGCATAATTTACCAGAACATATGGAGTAAGCTTTGGAGATATGGTACTGCAAAATGCACCGTCTCTTTTTCCAGGCCTTATCTGAGAGTCAATATGGTTTTGTGAAAACACTTTTTGTGCATTTTTTGATAATGTCGGGCTGAACTTGTTTAGCGAGTCCAAAACCAATGCGGTTGCCTTTTCATAGGTGTAATCTTTTTCTTTGAATTTTTTTGCGCTTGGCGCATACAAATCATACCTACGGAGTTTTTTTAGTCCCAATGATTTTGCCTTGAATGCAAAAAACTCGTAAAACACACTGGAATTTTTCTTGCAGACATCAAGCAACACCTGGATGGTTTTATCATCCACATCATTTCCAATGTTTCTTATTGATATTGGTGAGGAATATTTTCTGATTTCAATTCCTTCATCTTTCCAATTCAATACTAAATTCTGGTAGATTTCACCAAGCACTCCCTTGTTGGAATGGAACTTTCCAAGTAGGGTCTGGTATGCGGTCTTTCTCAGATTTGGGTTTGTGCTGCGAACCAAAACGCTAAGTTGCTCGCGAGTCATCTTTTTCTTTTTACCATTAATGGTGATTACATATTCGAACGCGTTTGTTATTTTGTCGTATAATTTTACCAGTGCAGTAGAGCCCGTAACGTCCAAAGTATTGATTATTTTTTCCTCAGGCTCTGAGAGGGAATATTTTGCCAATAATCGCTTGTGTATTAGAAATTCTGATAAATTTCCCGCATCTCTGATAAGTCGAGTTGCATTTTTCTCATCGATTTTGCGCTTCCACCACAAATCAAAAAACAAAGTCTTGTTTTCTATTTCAGAGCCGAGCTTGGACATTTTTGTCAATAATGATGTTGCTTCATCGGACTGCGTATCTGATGAATACAATAATGATGCATAGCCGCCTAGCCTGCTTGCATCTTCTGTCAAATCTTCTATGTTGTGAATGATTCCAAAGAACTCTTTTGATGATATGGATGGCTTTAGCTTGGCCTTTACTTTTTCAAAATTCTTTACCTTGGACTCTAGTTGCTTGATCTGTTTTGCAAACTCTGGGCTTTTGTGATCCGATGCAAGCTCCGTGAGATTCCATCTACCCTGTTTGTACATCGTTTTTGAGTGAAACTTTTCCTCTATATGACTATTCTAACGACTAAATACCGCAGAACTTTGTCCCAAGTTGGACCGGTTGTCTAGTTGGTTAGGATGACGCACTCACACTGCGTAAGGATTGTATAATCCCGCAAGGGTCGTGGGTTCGAATCCCACCCGGTCCACTTTTTTGCATACCATATGATAGTATAGTCCTACCTTCGCTGACATGTTTAGGCGTTTTACACAAACAGGGGGTTTAATCTTATAGTACTACCTATAGTGTGATGGTTCGAGCCATAATTGCAGACGATGAGGCAGACAGCGCAGAGGTATTTGCAGAATTTTTACGAATCCATAAAGTAGACGTGCTTGGAATTGGCAAAAACGGACTTGAAGGAGTAGAACTATACAAAGCCCACAAGCCGGACATTGTGTTTTTGGATCTTGCCATGCCTCAATACAACGGAGTCTATGCGGCAGAAAAAATAAAACAAATCGATCCTAGGGCAAAAATCGTCATTATATCAGCATATGATCCATGCATAGTCAAAAGGCAGCTTGCCGGAATTCAAGTATCTGGCGTGTTGCAAAAACCATACGTACTAAGTGAGATCCAATCAGTTCTTTATCCAAAAATCAACGCCTAGTTTTTGATTATACCTTACGAATACATAAAAACAGAGAATACAAAAAAATTTCATTGAAGGCACTAGTATACGACGAATATTGCGATGGTAATGATTTTGCATCAATTTTAAAAATTAAAAATATTCCAGAGCCAACGCCAAAATCAAACGAGGTTTTGTTTCGGGTTCGAGCAGCTGCCCTAAACTATGATGATATCTGGGGAATGCGCGGAGCGCCACTCAAGGTTCCATTACCGCACATTTCCGGCTCGGATGTTGCGGGTGATGTGATTGCAGTAGGCGATGATGTAAGTACAATCCAAGTCGGAGACAGAATAGTATCTCATGGAAACATGTCATGCAGAATATGCAAAAACTGCACATCGGGAAGAGAATTTGATTGCAAAAAGCGCAAAGTCTGGGGATTTGAAACCGGACCACTATGGGGTGGATACTGCGAGATAACACATCTGCCGGAAGTAAATACGGTAAAAATCCCAGACGGAGTATCATACGAGCAGGCAGCTGCATCGTCAATGACATTAATGACTGCATGGCACATGTTAGTTGGCCGAGCCAAAATCAAACCTGGGCAACTAGTCCTGATAATGGGAGGAGGTTCCGGTATGGGGATATATGGAATCCAGATTGCAAAACTGTTTGGTTGCACTGTAATTGCAACAGCATCTGGCGACAAACTGCAAAAATGCCTCGACCTTGGGGCAGATTATGCCATAGACCACAGAAAAGACGACTGGAACAAGCAGGCGTACTCTATATCCAAAGATTTTGCAAAGGACAAAGACGGTGTCTCTGGTATTGATGTAGTTTTTGAGCACATTGGGGGAACTCATTGGAACAAGGAGCTTACCTTGCTAAAATACGGCGCAACCCTGGTCACAACAGGCGCCACAACAGGCTATGATGTAATGTCTGATCTGAGGCACATATTTTTCAAGGGAACCAATATTTTGGGCTCTACTCTTGCAACAAAAGCGGAGCTGGAGGATGCTTTACACTGGGTATCAAAGGGAAGGATAAAGCCGGTGATTGACTCTATTTACACCTTGGAGAATGCAGTCGAGGCCCACACAAAAATGCTAAATGGAAACCTCTTTGGTAAAATAATAATGAAGCCATGATTGAAACTATCCCTCTAGCACCTGATCTGAAAATCTGCAGAATCATAAATGGAATGTGGCAGGTTGCAGGGGGCCACGGATACATCGAGCCGGCAAAAGCGGTCTCTGAAATGACACTATACCATGATTCTGGTCTGTACACATGGGACATGGCAGACATTTACGGGCCAGCAGAAGAGTTCTATGGAAGATTTCACAAAAATGTTCCAGATTCTGTCGGCCTGACAAAATTTGTTCCAAATCCTGGCGTGATGAGCAGGAACTTTGTCGAGCGCTCAATAAGAAATTCCATTCTACGAATGAATGTAGATTCGTTGGATTTGGTCCAGTTTCATTGGTGGGATTACGAGGACTCGGGATATCTGGATGCATTGCATCATCTTGCCAAACTAAAAGACGAGGGAAAAATCAGGCACATCGGCCTGACAAACTTTGATACGGCAAGAATGCAGACAATGATAGATGCAGGCTATACAATAACCTCAAACCAAGTTCAATATTCTGTAATAGACCAAAGGACACAAGTCGAAATGGAAAAGTTTTGCAAAAAACACAACATCAAGCTGTTGACCTATGGAACGCTTGGAGGGGGATTGTTGTCTGAGAAATTCTTGGACGCACCAGAGCCGACAAGAATCGATCTAAACACGTATTCCTTGCAAAAATATTCCAACATGGTTGATGCGTGGGGAGGCTGGGAGTTATTCCAAAAACTGCTCAAGGCATTACACCAAATAGCAATTACTCATGATACCACAATTGCAAGTGTTGCAACCAGATTCATCTTGGATAAACCTCAGGTAGCCGCAACAATAATTGGCGCGAGGCTTGGCATATCACAACACATTCAACAAAACCTGCATACATTTTCTCTGAAACTAACTTCAGATGATAATAAAATAATACAAGAAATCACATCGCAGGCAAATGACTTGTACCAAACAATTGGGGACTGCGGCTCAGAATACAGATAATTGTTTATTTTTGTTTATCTTGCGTCTTAAAGTGGAATATTCCTTCCAAGTTTTGTGCGAGTGCAGAAAAAAATCCTCATAGGATTCCTAATCATAATTGCAATCTCTATCCCAAATGGAATAGTCGGTTTTTTGAAGGTGGAAAACGCCCTAATTGAGATAGATTCTCACGCAAAGACGAGCATCGAGGATGTCAAAATGATGTCTCGCCTTGACAACTTTGTCACTTTGATGAAATATTATGATGAATTACATGCATCAATGTTGTCATGGAGAATGCAAGCAGAAAAAAGAAATGCTTATTCATGATGTACAAATTTCAATTGTGCGCAAATGTACAGATTCATCACAGCACTCCTGTCATGGAAGATTCATAAAACAAAGACATTTTGTAGCTTTGCACATGATCAGGGACATCATCACAGGTCACGCCCCTATTGCTTTTTGCATGTTCATGATGCTGGGCTGCTCCCAAAGCAGTCCTGATAACAATTCAATTCCTGAAACAGGACACCCGGCAGATCAATCACCATTTGAGCAACTCTATCAATTTGCAAGTCAAAAAAACCAGGCATGCATCGTTTTGTGTGATTCCATCATCCATGGAACCAGTGATCCAAACACAATAGCAGAAGCATATTTTATCAAAGGATTGTATTACTCAAATACAGAGCAGCTCTCCATGGCAGCAGCCTGCTTTGATTCGACCATTCAAAAAAATTATACGTACTATGACGCTTATATTGAAAAGGGGATTTTATTGAACCAGCAAGGTGAATATGATAAAGCATTGGAAGCTCTTCAAATAGCACTCAATTTGACAAAAAATAATCCCGATCTTTATTACTGGATCGGAAAATCCTATGAGGGTTTGAACAAAACAAAAGAAGCTGTGAAGTTCTATGAGTGGACATTGGAAGTAGATCCTGACTATGCGGCAGCACAAGCATCATTAAAAAGAATAAAACTATAACATGGCCATCATTGCACCATCCTTGCTTTCAGCGAATTTTCTCCAATTAAAAGATGCATGTGAAATGATCAATCACTCAGAAGCTGAGTGGCTGCATCTTGATGTGATGG
>RHCX01000200.1 GCA_010028495.1 Nitrososphaeria archaeon
CAGCACAGCCTGGTATTCCGATTTTACCTCCCATTAGAGCCGATTTTACAAGAGAGGGCTTAACTGATAAAGCTCTTGCCGAGGTTCAAGCTGTTGTAGAGCAAATTAAAGCTGATTTAGAGCCCGTGCGTGCACCTTGGTTCTCTGCAGATTGGCCTAAATCCGTAGTTACAAAAGCGTCAGATAGATTTGATAAAGCTTTGGATCGCTGGCGTGAACTAGTAACTAATGCTCAAGAACAGATGAATAGTGCGAGCAAGGTAACGCAAGACTCCACGGTCTCTGAGCGTGACCGTGACATCGCGCGTCGTCGATTCAATGATGCATCTAGACAGTACAATACACTTATCGGCGAGAAAGTAAGTACTCAAAATGATTTCTACGTTTACCGTTACCTCGCTAGCCAAGGTTTTCTTCCAGGTTATAATTTCCCTAGACTCCCCTTAATGGCATGGATCCCCGTTGGTGCAGGCGAACAACGTGAACACGACGATACCATGGTATCAATTTCACGGCCACGGTTCCTCGCTATTTCTGAGTTTGGTCCGCGCAGTATTATTTATCACTTAGGTCGTACATTCCAGGTTACTAAAGCTATCTTAGGTAAGACAGCCAATGGAGATAAATTACCTACGACTGTTGCATCAATTTGCACAAAGTGTGGTCACGGTCATTTTGGTATGACTGCAGGCCAGGGTCCGTCTCAAGATGTATGTGTTGGCTGTGGAACACCTCTCAAAGAAGCTACAAGACTTGATGAGCTTTATCGAATCGAACAAGTAAGCACTAAAGTCAAAGAACGTATTACAGTTAATGATGAAGATAGACAACGCCAAGGCTATGATCTCCAAACTACTTTTGAATTCATGCCTGGCGCAAATGATAAGTTGGAGAAGACTGAAGCTAATCTTGTTAATTCGGCAGGATCAATGTTGCTCGATCTTAAATATGGTCCGACTGCTAGAATCTATAGAATAAATAAAGGGTGGCGTCGCAGAAAAGATCGTAACGTATTTGGTT
>RHCX01000201.1 GCA_010028495.1 Nitrososphaeria archaeon
AATGCTGAGGCCATAAAGTTGCCTCTCCAGTCACTAGGCTGTTCCAGTTGCATACTGATATCTTTGAAAAATTTAGGGTATTTTTCTGCAAAAATTGGCGGTAGTGCATGAAAATGATAAAAATGAATATTTTTTACAACGAATCCATTTTTTGAAAAAATATCTTCTTGTATTGTTAACGGGTTTCGGAACCTAGCTAGAATTTCATCGTATGAGATCTTGCCGTTTTGGTTTTTCTTTGGCTTTTCAACTCCATACATTTTTGAGTAAAATTCAATCAAATCTGTTTGTATTTCTTGTGTACATGAATCAAAATTAATCATCTTATTCAAAATGAGATCTATTGTGTATTTGTTTGATGAAAATAAGGCAAATAACTCATTTCTGATGAAAAGTCACAGCCTCTAACATCAAATCCCTCCTTCAAGAGCCTAATCATCGGAGTGCAGGTACCACAGCCCACATCAAGAACAGTCTTGGTATTTGTCTCCTTTAGTTTTTTAATCAGTAATTTCAATCGGATGAGGTTTGCTGGATACTTGTCGTAATTTTCTTCGTACATTTGCTTGTAGGTTTGAGCCACCTGATCATAGTATTCTTTTGATTTTTCCTTGCCTTCCGTTAAATCCATGTAATTCCCAGAATCTTTAATCATAATATTTGTTAATCTGCCAATTTAAGCAAGTTATTCTTCTCAAGTTTTTGTGCAGCCTCAAGCAATACCTCAAACTCAAGTCCAGATTTTTCCGATATGCCAATAATGTCATGTAAACCATCAGAAAGACTAAGCATCCAAAACATCGCAAGCTCCGAGTTCTTGGATATTTTTTGTCCCCCAATTTGACGATACAGTCCTCTTTTACCAAGCTGCGGTTCGCATTTTGGATTCAGATTAAGATATTTTTTGTTGTTCTCAAGAACAAAGATTGTTTGCAAATATTTTGAATACGAATCTCCCAAAAATTGCGGTTGTACAAATTTTAGATTGTCATCAGAGGTGTGATATTCAGCAAATTTTCC
>RHCX01000202.1 GCA_010028495.1 Nitrososphaeria archaeon
CGCAATCACTGCGTACTGCAGAAAAATGGGTAAAAGACCATCTGAAATTCTATTGGATAATTCGTGGCATTTTGGTGCAATGAAGGGAATTCCAAACGAGATAAAGCGTGGGCGACCTGACTTGGTGCATTTTTGCCTGCTTGAGGCATGTACAATACCACTGTATCAAGAAGACGAAATCTCTGTTTATGTGCATACAATAGACGACAAGGTCATAACGGTTGGAGAGCGAGTCCGATTTCCAAAGTCATATCATAGATTTGCCGGAATAATGGAGCAGTTATTTGCAACCAAAAAGATAGAATCAGATGGTCAGACGTTATTTCAGATGAACAACATGAGCTTTTCTGAGTTGATTGACGAGCTGGACCCAGATCAAGTAATAGGATTGTCGTCTGAGGGCAAAAAAAGCAGCTACGAATCTGTGGCAAAAACGTGCACAGATGAGACCTGCCTTGTCATTGGAGGATTTCCAAAAGGAGAGTTCTTTGATTCCACAAAGGACAGAATAGATTCGGCGGAGGGCGACCTCATTTTGTGCGGCCGTAGTATAGCCTGGTAGTACGCTGGACTTCCAATCCCGTTACCCGGGTTCAAATCCCGGCGGCCGCACCTGACTTGGGTGTATATAGTTAGGAATTGAGATTTTGCACTTTTCCTCTTCTAGATATAGATAGGATTAAAACTGGACAAAATCGTAATAATTGCCATTATGATTTGAGCCGTGTTTTGGAAATTACATCGAGAAAATTTACAGATGTAAAATCAATTTGATTGAATCGATTGCTTGTTGATTGCGTTTTCATTTACCTGTAAATGCTAAAACCTTGTTCTCAGATTTGAGAATTATTAGTTAACAATGTAAACACTACAATAGCAAAAAAAAAACAATTGCATCAGAAAGTCTCTAGTTGTTTTCCAACATATTTACTTTTAAAAAATGTAAAAATAATATTACTGCTATCTGTTCTGATCAGAAAATGCTAGATTATGAGTCGTTACAAAAACAATTCAAAGAA
>RHCX01000203.1 GCA_010028495.1 Nitrososphaeria archaeon
TGACTCCAGACAAGATGCAAGAATGGCTTGCAAATATCGTTTCCACTTTTAACGGATTAATCGACACTTATGCAGAACCTGAATACAAGGAAAAATGGAAGGTTTCCATCCAAGATGGCTCTGTGTCATTTGGCTCTGCAAAAGACAGATGGGGATTCAACATTGATGTAATGAAGGAAAAAGGAATTTCATTCAAAGACATCTATGCAGCATATCAAGAAGGTGCAAATGTTGATGATCTAGCAAAGAAAGCACCATTAGCAGAAGCAGTACTTGGAATGGTTGTAAAGCACCACCCACCACCACACGTAGCACAAAAATACAGAATTCCAAAAATCTGGAAAGGCGATTTAGAGTCTGATATTGGTAAAGCAATTCTGAATTGTGATGACAACGGTCCAGCAGTCATGATGATTGTAAACATGGCAATGGATCCCGCAGCAGGTCCTGTCGCAATTGGAAGATTATTCTCTGGCACTTTGAAAGACGGCATGCCAGTGCATTTGATAGATACTAAACGCGAAGGCAAAATCCAATCTGTGAACTTTTTCATGGGTAACCAAAGAGAAATGGTAGGCGAGCTTGGCGCAGGCAACATTCCAGCTTTGCTGGGATTGATTGAAGCCAGAGCGGGACAGACACTATCTACTGTTAAAGACGTTGCAATCTTTGAAGGAATCAAGTATGTCTCAGAACCAGTCGTGCAAATCGCAGTCGAGGCAAAATATCCTAAAGACTTGCCAAAATTGGTAGAGGCATTACGAAGAATTACAATTGAAGACCCGAACTTGGTCGTAAAAATCAACGAAGAATCTGGAGAAACTGTAATTGCTGGAATGGGTGTATTGCACTTGGAAATTGCAACATCACTAATTGCAGATGCTGGCGTACAAATTGTAACATCACAACCATTGATTAACTATAGAGAGACAATCCAAAACGAATCTGAAGTGGTAATGTCAAAATCACCAAACAGACACAACAAGATCTTCATGAAAGTAGAACCACTAGA